>NZ_SCOC01000023.1:0-79986 GCF_005502615.1 Gordonia sp. ALPHA1B1
AGGTCACCGCATCCCACCCCTCCACTATCAACCCCCCACGCGCCGGTGACCAGCACGAACTCTTCGACCCCCACGACGGCCGCCAGGCCGCAGATACTGAGGTGCGAGGAGCGGTGGCAGACGGGCTGTCGCCAGGTTGCAGAGGGGCGTAACTCAGTAGGACGCGGTCCCACCGTCGACGCTGAGGATGGCACCGGTGATGACGAACGAGGCCAGCGGCGAGGCGAGGAACGCGATCACCTCGGCGACCTCATCGGCCGTGCCCCAGCGTTGCAGGGGGACCATCCGACGCAGGGACTCGTAGCGTTCGGGGGTGTTGACCGCGATGCGTCGTGTCATTCCGGTCTCGATGGGGCCGGGGCAGACTGAGTTGACCCGGATGCCGTCGACGGCGAGGTCAAGGGCCAGTGACCGGGCGAGGTTGACCGCGCCGGCCTTCGCCGCGGCGTACGGCCAGCGGTTGGGTTCGCCGCCCAGGGCCGTCGCCGACGCCGTCACCACCACCGCACCGCCCCCGGATCGCCGGAAGGCGGGGATCGCCTCGCGCACACCGAGAACCACCGACCGGAGGTTGACATCGAGGGATCGGTCGAAGACGTCGAGGTCCAGGGTTTCGATGGACCCGGAAGCGGGCACCCCGGCATTGAGGATCAACGCGTCGAGCCGGCCGAAGCGCTGTTCCGCCGTCTCGACCGCGCGCCGGTTGTCCTCGGCCGACGTCACATCCCCCACGAGCGGGACGACCCGCGGCCGGTCCGCGAGCTCGTCGAGAACCGCAGGCGAGTTGTCGACCGCGACAACCGAACTCCCGCGACCGACCAAGAGCTCGGTCACCGCACGGCCGATGCCCGAGCCGGCACCGGTCACGATGGCGACGGTGCCGGACACGGTCTCGGTCATTCGGAGTCCATCTCGATGATCGCCCGGCCGACGATCTCGCCGCGGGCGAGGGCCTGGTAGGCCTCGTCGACCTCGTCGAGGCGGTAGCGGCGGGTGATCACACGTTCCGGCTCCACGATCCCGCCGGCGACCATGCGCAGCAGCGCCGGCATGTCACGTCGTGCCTTCGCGCCATAGGAACCGCGGATCTGCAGGCTGCGGCGCACGAGACGGGCCAGATCGAGCTCACCGGGCGTGCCGGCCGGCGCGATCCCGACGACCACGGCGCGGCCCCCGTCGTCGAGGATGTCCAGCGCGGTCGCGAATGTGCTCGGATGCCCGAGGGCCTCGAAGGCGACGTCGACGCCGTGGCCGTCGGTCAGTGCCCGTACCTCGGCGACGACGTCGGTGTCGCGCGAGTTCACGGTGTGGGTCGCACCGAGCTCGGCCACCGCCTTGAGCTTGTCGTCGTTGACGTCGATCGCGATGATCTGGGCGACTCCGGCCGCCGCCGCGAACTGGACTATCGACGATCCCACGCCGCCGGCCGCCACGACGGCGATGCGGTCGGCCAGCCGCAGCTCGGCGTTGGTCACGGCGCCGAGCGCGGTGAACGAACTGCAGCCGAGGATGGAGACCTCACCTAGTCCGACCCCGTCGGGGACGACGAAGGCGTCCGACGCGGGGACGACGCAGTACTCGGCGAGTCCGCCCATCGAGTACATCGCCAGCGGGGTGCCGTCGGCGCGGGCCAACCGGGTCTCGCCGTCGTAGAGCGTGCCCTTGAGCCGGTTGTGGGCGAAGAACTTCTCGCACAGGTCGTCCAGTCCGCGCGCGCAGTGGCGACACTCGCCGCACGGCATGATGAAGCTGCACACGACCCGATCGCCCACCGCGAGGGTGTCGACGCCGTCGCCGAGTTCCTCGACCACGCCGGAGACCTCGTGGCCGAGGACCGCGGGAGCGGGGAAGTTCACCTCCGACTTCAGTACGTGCAGGTCGGTGTGACAGACCCCGCACGCGGTGACCTTGAGCAGGATCTCGCCACGACGGGGCGTCGGGCGCGGGATCTCCTCGACGGTGAGTGTCGGTGTACTGCCCTCCCAGACAGCAGCTTTCATGATGCGTTCTCCTTCTGGGGCCGGGCGGCGCCCGACGAGTCGGGCACCGCGGAGCTGTCGTCGCGCACGAGTTGGATCAGCGGCGCCAGCCGCTCGGGCATGGTGGCCCAGTCCTCCGGCGACCGGACGTCGTCGGAGAAATTGCATTCGATGATGAAGTGTTCCGCACCGACCGCCTTCGCGGTGGCGATATCGGCGGCCACACCGTCGATGCCCTGTCCGCCGGATCCCACCGGGTCGGTGGGGCGCTGGAGGTAGGACCGCAGGAACAGCCGGACCGGGGCCCGTCCGGCGGGACGCTGCGCGGCCATCCCGTCGAGCTGGGCTTGCAGGGCCTCGGCTGTGCCGCTGCTGGGATTCCAGATGTCGAACAGTGCGGCGGTGCGGGCGAGACCGCGTTCCGACCGCAGCCCGGACAGCAGCGGCGGATGCGGTGTCTGGACCGGTTTCGGCCGCACGGTGGAGGTCGGAATGGTGAAGAACTCCCCGTCGAACTCGACGGGATCCGGTCCCCAGCACGCCTGGACGGCGCGGACGAGTTCGTCCATCCGGCGCCCGCGCGTCCGGGGGTCGACGTCCATGAGTCGATGTTCTTCGTCGGACCAGCCGACGCCCAGCCCGGCGACGAGACGTCCGCCGGAGAGCACGTCGAGAGTGGCCAGACGCTGTGCGAGCTCGACCGGACGGTGGTACCCGGCGACCAGGATGCTGCTCCCGATCAGCGCCCGCCGGGTGCACGACGCGACGAATGCCATGAGCTCGGTGGCCCCGAGCACCGAACGGTAGGCGGGGTGCACCGCCGTGGTGTGCCGGCCACCGTAGACCGACGCGTTCTGCTCGGAGTAGAAGAGGTGTTCCTGCGCCCACAGTCCGGTGAATCCGAGTTCCTCGGCGGCCACCGCGAAGTCGCGGACGGCCGCGGCATCAACGTGCTCGCCGAGCTGGGGGAGGGCGAGCCCGATCGTCGTGCCGCGGGCGCCGTCAGTCATCGCCATCAGAGGATCGTCACCGGCCCGGTGTTGCCGTCGACCTCGATCATCGCGCCGTCCGGGATGCGGGCCGTCGCGTCCTGAACCGATACGGCGCATGGGATTCCGAGCTCACGACACACGATGGACGAGTGGGTGATCGTCGCGCCGACATTCACGACGACACCGCCCGCGAAGACGAACAACGGCGTCCAGGCGGGATCGGTCTGCGGTGCGACGAGGATGTCGCCTTCCTCCAGCTGCTCGGCCTCGTACGGGTCGTGCAGGATTCGCGCACGTCCCCGGGCGACGCCCGGGGCGCCGCCGACTCCGGAGAGGACGTCACCGGGCACCGCGGGGTCCACCCGCTGCCCGGTGCGCCGGGGCCACTGCGAGAGGGGGAGCGGTTCGAACAGGAAGAACGGCGGTTGCAGATCGAACAGGGCGAGATACTGCTCGCGTCGCTCCTTGATGGTGTCCGCGAACGACTCGGGTTCGGCGACAAAGCGATCGAGCTCGTCGTCGACGAGCATCGTGATGTCGTGATGGTCGTCCATGATCCCGCGTCCGACCATCCGGTGTCCGAGTTCGTAGAGGGCGGCCCGCATCTCACCCATGATCTTCACGCACGCGGTCTTCGTGCGCTCCCGCCACGGCATGAACTTGGTGATCGACTTCGCGGCGTTGCGGAACGCCGTGGCCGACTCCGCGTCGGGCATCTTGGCGGCGAGCTCCTCGGTGAGGGCGAGACGCTTGTCCTGATTGCGGCGCAGGATCGCTTCGGGATCGGCCTCCGGCGGGCTGTTGCGCATCCCGTTGATGGCCATCAGTGCCAGCACGGGTTTGGTCTCCCAGCTGTCGGATCGGATGTCCCATTCGTTCGGTGCGCGCGAGCCGTAGCGGTAGAGGAAGTCGTCGAACTCCTCTCGGAACCTCGCGGCGTCGGCGGAGTCACTCGCGGTGATCGCGTCGAGGGCGGAGGCGAGTCCGTCGTCGAAGATCCCGGTCAGTTCGGACGAACCGGCGACGAGGCGCCCGAGCTTCCACATCGCATACGACGGGGCGGCCGAGTCCACGCCGCCCAGTCCGCTGAGCAGATCGCCGAGGTTGTCTGCCTCGCCGATGGTTTCGAGGAGTTGACCGGCCACGGCCGGACCCATCGTCGACAGCGTCGTGGTGACCGGGTGATAGGCGTAGCAGTAGATGAGGTCGGGGAGCAGCGAGCGAGCGTGGCCGACGAGTTCGGCATCGCTCATCGCGGCGAGATCGGGACGCTGGTCGCGTGCCCGGTCGGCGCGCCGCTTGGCCTCCTCGGCTTCGGGGAACTCATCGGTCGTGAGAGCCCAGGCGGTCTTCTCGGCGAGACCAGCCGTCAGTTCGGCGTTCTCGTCGCCCGGCTTGGGTACGTACTCGGGGATGTCGGGATGGTCGCCCACCCACAGGCTGTTCCACACCGGCACGGTCAGCCCCGGGAGCCGGGCGCCGTTGAGCTCGGTCATCGAGAAGTTCGTGTAGTGGTAGCCGCCGAAGTTGCCGATGATCTCGGGCATCACCTCGTCGATCTCCTCGGCAAGGTGAGTGCCGAGGTTGTCGACGTAGCCCTGGCGCCAGCCGATGTTGAGGCCCTTGTTCCAGACCATCGTGACGTTCAGCGGACTCGACGGGTCGGGCAGCACTTCGCCGGCGTTGGCGCGTGTGTACACCGGGTATCGGCTGCTGAACTCCCAGTCGGTGATCCAGCGATCGATGTCGACCGCCCCCGCGGACTGCTCGTCACTCATGTGTTCCTCCTCATCGAGGTGACAGGCTGTATGTCAAGTCACACTATAGAAACCTGCGACAGATGGAAACATGTACAGAGATATTTCTCAGCAGTTTGAGGGTAAAGACTCCGCCAGTTGCGGCGCTAAGTAACTTTACTTCGAATAGAGTAACCTGACGTCAGGCCCAGAGATGTGGGTCACATCCTTCCCGCGCCGCCCGCTTCTCGCGTGGCTACTTCCGGCGCATCCGGTGACGAAAGGAAACCCATGTTCGAGAAGGTGCTGGTCGTGAACAGAGGCGAGATCGCGGTACGGGCTTTTCGTGCCGCGGTCGAGCTTGGCGCGAGCACGGTGGCCGTCTACCCCCACGAGGACCGCAACTCCGTTCATCGAGCCAAGGCGTTCGAAGCCTACGAGATCGGCGAACGCGGGCATCCGGTCCGCGCGTACCTCTCGGTCGACGAGATGGTCCGCGTCGCGGCGACGTCCGGAGCCGATGCGGTGTACCCCGGGTACGGCTTCCTCTCCGAGAACGCTGAGCTGGCCCGGGCGTGTGCGACCCGGCAGATCACCTTCATCGGCCCGTCCGCCGAGGTGCTCGAACTCGCCGGCGACAAGTCCCGGGCCGTGGCGGCCGCCGCCGAGGCCGGTCTCCCGGTGCTGACCTCGTCGACCCCGTCGAGTGATGTCGACGAGCTCGTGGCCGCGGCTGATGCGGTCGGTTTCCCCTTGTTCGTCAAGGCGGTCGCCGGTGGTGGCGGGCGCGGCATGCGTCGCGTCGATGAGCCGTCGCGGCTGCGCGGGGCGATCGAGGCGGCCTCGCGCGAGGCCACGACGGCCTTCGGCGACGGCACGGTCTTCCTGGAGCGGGCGGTGGTCGACGCCCGGCACATCGAGGTGCAGATCCTCGGGGACGCCACCGGCGAGGTCATCCATCTCTACGAACGCGACTGTTCGCTCCAGCGCCGCCACCAGAAGGTCGTCGAGGTGGCCCCCGCACCCGCGCTCGACCCGGCTGTCCGTGATCGGATCTGTTCGGATGCAGTGGCTTTCGCCAGGCACATCGGGTACACCTGCGCCGGGACCGTCGAGTTCCTGCTCGGTTCCGACGGTCGGCACGTGTTCATCGAGATGAACCCGCGCATCCAGGTGGAACACACGATCACCGAGGAGATCACCGACGTCGATCTCGTCGCCACCCAGATGCAGATCGCATCCGGTGCGACGCTGCGGGAGCTGGGACTGACCCAGGATTCGATCGAGATCCGCGGCGCGGCAGTGCAATGCCGCATCACGACCGAGGACGTGACCGACGGCTTCCGGCCCGACACCGGGCGGATCACCGCCTACCGCACGCCCGGTGGCTCGGGTGTCCGTCTGGACGGGAGCGTCGGACTGGGGTCCGAGATCGGCTCCCACTTCGACTCGATGCTCGTGAAGCTGACCTGTCGCGGCCGGGACCTGGAGACCGCGCGGGCGCGCGCACGTCGTGCGATCGCCGAGTTCCGGGTCCGGGGCGTCGCCACCAACATCCCGTTCCTGCAGGCGGTTCTCGCCGACGACGACTTCGGCGCGTGGCGGGTCACCACCTCGTTCATCGAATCCCGACCGGACCTGCTCGAGCAGCACGCCTCCGCCGACCGCGGTACCCGGATCCTGCGGTATCTCGCCGACGTCACCGTGAACCGACCGCACGGCGAGCGACCGTCCGCGGTGTACCCGGTCGACAAACTGCCGGCGATCGACCTCACGTCCCCACCGCCGCCGGGGTCCCGCGATCGACTCCGGGAGCTGGGGCCGGACGGTTTCGCCGCCGAGCTCCGCGCGTCGACGGCACTCGCGCTGACCGACACCACCTTCCGCGACGCGCATCAGTCGCTGCTCGCCACCCGCGTGCGCAGCCGCGACCTGGTGACCGTCGCACCACACGTCGCGCGGATGACCCCACAGCTGTGGTCGGTCGAGGCGTGGGGTGGGGCGACCTACGACGTCGCGCTGCGATTCCTCAAGGAGGATCCCTGGGAACGCCTGGCGGCCCTGCGCACGGCGATGCCCAACGTCTGCCTGCAGATGCTGTTGCGCGGCAAGAACACCGTCGGGTACACGCCGTACCCGGTGGAGGTGAACGACGCATTCGTCCGCGAGGCGGCGGCCACGGGTGTCGACGTCTTCCGGATCTTCGACGCGTTGAACAACATCGACGCGATGCGGCCGGCCATCGACGCGGTGCGGGAGACGGGGACCGCGGTGGCGGAGGTGGCCATGTCCTACACCGGCGACCTCTCTGATCCCGGCGAGACCCTGTACACCCTGGACTACTACCTGAAGCTGGCCGAACGGATCGTCGACGCGGGCGCACACGTCCTGGCGATCAAGGACATGGCGGGCCTGTTGCGCCCGGCCGCGGCGTCGACCCTGGTGCGCGCCTTGCGGTCGCGGTTCGACCTGCCCGTCCATCTGCACAGCCACGACACCGCCGGCGGGCAGCTGGCCACCTACCTCGCCGCCTGGGAGGCCGGGGTGGACGCGGTGGACGGGGCGAGCGCACCGCTGGCCGGCACGACGAGTCAGCCACCGTTGTCGGCGATCGTCGCCGCGACGGCGAACACCGACCGCGACACCGGGATCGACCTCGCGGCCTGCTGCGCTCTCGAGCCATATTGGGAGGCGGTCCGGGCGGCGTACTCGCCGTTCGACACGGGCTTGCCGGCACCCACCGGCCGGGTCTATGCCCACGAGATCCCCGGCGGCCAGCTGTCCAACCTGCGGCAGCAGGCCCTGGCATTGGGGCTGGCGGACCGGTTCGAGGACATCGAGGCGGCCTACGCGGGCGCCGACACCGTGCTCGGGCGACTGATCAAGGTGACACCGTCGTCGAAGGTCGTCGGCGATCTCGCGCTGGCACTCGTCGGCGCCGGCGCGAGCGCCGCCGAGTTCGCGGACGATCCGACGGCCTACGACATCCCGGACTCGGTGGTGGATTTCCTGCGGGGCGATCTGGGCGAGCCCGCGGGCGGGTGGCCGGAGCCGCTCCGCACGCGCGCCCTCGAGGGCCGCACCGACCCTCGCCCGGTGACCGCCCTGACCGAGAGCGACCTCGCGGCGCTCGCCGGTACGTCGGCGGAGCGTCGTGATGCGCTCAACCGGTTGCTGTTCCCCGGACCGAATCGTGAGTTCCGCGAGCACCGCGAGACCTATGGCGACACGTCTCGGCTGTCCACCAACCAGTTCTTCTACGGCCTGCGCCAGGACGAGGAACATCGCGTGGAGCTGGAGAAGGGCGTCGAACTGCTCATCGGGCTCGAGGCGATCTCCGACCCGGACGAGTCCGGGATGCGCAACGTGCTCTGCATCCTCAACGGGCAACTGCGGCCGGTTCGGGTGCGCGACCGCTCGGTCGAGTCGACGACACGCACCGCGGAGAAGGCCGACCCCGCCCTCCCGGGGCAACTCGCCGCACCCTTCGCCGGTGTGGTGACGCTGTCGGTGAAGGAGGGCGACGAACTCCGCCGGGGTGAACCGATCGGCACGATCGAGGCGATGAAGATGGAGGCCTCGATCTCCGCGCCGGTCACCGGGATCGTGCAGCGTGTCACGGTGTCGGGATCGACCGAGGTCGACGGCGGGGATCTCCTGCTGACCATCGCGACGGACTGACGCGGTGCGTCGGGTCCGCGTCCCGATGGCGCGGACCCGACGTCGTCACTTGCGTGCGAGGTCGGCGACCTGGGCCTCCACCGCGGTCTTGGAGTCGGGGTGTTCGGACAATCGCACGGTGAAGGACTGCTCGAGCTCGTAACCGCGACGGATGTCGAGATCTTCGCAGCCGTTCAGAGATTGTTTGGCGAGCACGATGGCGTGCCTGCTCTTCTCCGCGATCGAGCGCGCGCGGGCTGTCGCGATCTCCAGGAGATCGTCGTGGGCGACGACCTCGATCGGTGCTCCCCACCGCTCCAGGGTCGACGCGTCGACCGGTTCGGCGGTGAGGAACATGCGGCGCATCGCCTGCTGGGGCAACATGCGGGCGGTGAAGCGACCACCGCCGAGGACCCCGACGTTCATCTCGGGCAGTCCGAAGGTGGCGCGTTCGGACGCGACCACGAGGTCGGAGAGCGCGACGAGTCCGAACCCGCTTCCCAGGGCCGGGCCGTTCACCGCGGACACCACGGGGAGGTGACACTCGCGCACGCTGAACAGCGCCCGCCGGGCCCGCCGCATCGCGATGTCGCCGCTGACGGTGGACATCGTCCGGAACTCGTTGATGTCGTTGCCCGCGCTGAAGATGCGGCCCTGACCGGTCAGCACGATCACGCGCACGTCCTGGTCGTCGGACAGCGCGTCGAACGTCGCCGCGATGTCCTCGTACATCTGCCCGTCGATGGCGTTGACCTTGCCCCGCGAGAGCTCGACGAGTGCGATACCGGGCTGGTGCACGGTGACGGAGAGGTTCCCGGAGGCCGGGGAGGTGGTCTGCATGGGTGCCTATCTGTCGTGGACTGCGCGGGCGGGCGGTCGGGGCCCCGGCGCGAACGAACGGAACGGGACTCACGGTAATCGAGCGAGCAAAATATGTACACAGTTACGACGACGGGTCGTCTCGCCACCGCACCGATCGTTCGGGGGCGACCGTTGCCGCCCCGATCCGAACTAGAGAGCAGGTGCGGGCGGGTAAGGTGTCGGCACCGACCGATCAGCCGAGACACGGGAGCCGCATGACCGTCGCCGACGAGCCCGCCACCCGGCAGCCGCGCGGGCAGAAGATGTCCGCGCGGGTGGCCAACATGGTGGCCGATCAGATCCTCGGCGGTGGCATCGTCGAGGGTCAGCGCCTGCCGACCGAGAAGGAGATGGTCAGCGAGTTCGGCGTGGCACGCACGACGGTGCGTGAGGCACTGCGGCTCCTCGAGAGCCGAGACCTCGTGACGATCAAGGCGGGAATCGGCGGCGGGCCCATAGCCAAACGGCCCGAACTCGATTCGCTCGGCAACATCATGAAGCTGTTCCTCCAGATCAACGGCGCGAACATCAGTGATGTCATCGACGTCCGGTTGATGCTCGAACCGATGGTCGCGCGGGCCGCGGCACAGAACGTCACCGACGAGCAGATCGAGTCGATGCAGCGGGCACTGGACCGGATGCGCGACCATCCCGAGGACCACGCCAACTTCCAGGAGAACAACGCCGCATTCCAGCGCGGGGTGTACGAGGCGGCGGGCAATCCCGCACTGCGGGTGGTCATGGAGACGCTGTGGCTGCTCGTTCGCGACGCCGAACCCGTCGAGCATCCCATCGCGACGCGGCTCGCGGCCTTCGAACTCCAGCAGGACATCCTCGACGCCATGCGCGCTCGCGATGTCGAGGCCACCGCGGCCGCGATGGACGTCTTCAACCAGGAGTCCGCCCGGTACTACCGCCGACGGCTCCGCGACATCATCTCCCAGCCGGTGCAGTGGCAGATCTGATCGTCGGCACACGTCTACCTTTCGAGGTGCTCCAGAGCCCACGCCCAGTCGATGCGTTCTTGCTCGAGCCGAACCCGCTCACCGAGCGAGTCGTCCGCGAGGTCGGCGTACAGGTCGTGTTCTGCGGGTGAGAGGTGGCGGAGTGCGGCTGTGGTGGGGCTCGGCTCGGTAACCCATCGATCGCGATGCGCGAACAATGTTTCGCGATCCATCAAGATCGATTCGGTCTGCGGAAGCCAGGCACGTAGCCGGTCGAGAATCGCGAAGCCGTGTGTGTCGAGGTCACCCCAGTACCGAACAGGCACGTCGGTCAGCCAGGGAAGGCGCCCGATTCTGTCGACCTCGAATCCCTTGCCCCAGAACACGGCTCCGTGGGCTGGAACATCGACGCTGAGATAGGTGATCTCGTTCTCGATGACCAGGACGCGCGAGGGACGCAAGTCGATCCGGGTGAGCTCGTCAGCTCGGAGGCTCACCTCCGAAACGTGCTCGAGAAGTCCCAGCGACGGTGACGGTCGTAGTCTCACGAACTCTGGTTTCGTCTGCAAACCCAGCCCGGTCACGAAACCGGACGCCGTCGACGACACTCCGAGTATCGACGCCAAGACTCCCCGGTGCCTTTCGGTGAACTTGGTGTCGACCCCAGGTGCGCTGATCTCACGCAGGAAGCGTCGGGAGTCCCGATGCGTGTCGAGCCATCGGTGCGCGTCGATCAGTCGAGGAAACTCCGATGCCAGATCTATTGCGCGAAACGGGTTCTGGAACAGCCACGCGTGGACCGCGGGATCGTCGGCGGCGAGCTCGAGCAACCTCTCGAACTGCTGTACCGCTGCCTTCACGTTCAGAAGTGCCCACGCCTGCTCATAGGTGGAGATGATCGCCCGTCGTGGAAGCGTGTTACGCCCGACGTGCCGGCCGCCGATTGTTTGCCAGACGAGGGAGTACCTGGTGTCGCCACGACGTCCGCCGTCCAACGCCGTGACCCAGTCGCGAGCGGCGCCGAGATCTGCTCCTATCTGCGACGCGGTGGGCCCGCGCAGCGGAATCTCGATGGGCTCGAATGGTTCTCGGTTCGCAAACGTCCGGAGCAGCGTCCCGTCGTCCCAGCGGCGTCTGGCTTTGACGGCGATGTCGGCCGGGGTGGTCCAACGATCGGTCACCGCAGACGCCCGTCACGGCGTGACCGGTATTCCTCAATCGTCATCGTCTGCAGGCGTGAAAAAGTGCCCGTCGGATTGTCGACGAATCCGATCGCCTTCACGTAGGGCTCGATGACGTGCACCTTCTGCAAAGGGGTGACGATCAGGAGCTGCAGACCCAATTTGGCGAACAGGTCCAGCGCATAACGGGTCGACAGGTCAGAGCCGCGCCCGAATGCCTCATCGATGACGGCGAACCGGAAGTCGCGCGACTTCTTCACACCCCACTCGAGTCCGAACTGGTAGGCAAGGGACGCGGCCAGGATCGTATAGGCGAGCTTTTCTTTTTGCCCACCTGACTTGCCGTCGGAATCGCTGTAGTGTTCCCACTCCACGTCCGTCTCGCCATCGCGTTCGGATGCGGAGAACACGAACCAGTTGCGCACATCGGTGACACGCCGCGTCCAATTCTTGTCGAGGTCGGCGTGATTGTCCCGTCCGCGGAAGCGCTCGATGATGCGTTTGACGTCGAGGAAACGCTGCTCCGAATACTGATCGCCGTCTACTGCGAGACTGTCGCTCGTCAGGTTCCGCAGGTCGGAGCGGAACTGTGCCACATCCTGATTCGTGGTTGACTCGCGCTCCAACCGGATATACCGACCGGGGTTGTAGGGCACGGCGCCCAGCGCTTCGTTGATCCGTCGCACGCGTTCGTCGATGGATGCGGCCTGCCGGTTGAGCCAGTTGTTGAAGCCGGCGAGTTCTTGAATGGCGTTCTTGTTCAGCTGTTCTTTGAACTCGAACTCGAAGCGCGGCAGATCGTCGGTCGCGACCCGTTCGCGGAGGGCGACGAAATCCGCCCTGGCATCGACGTCGGCATCCATGTCCGATCGCAGGTCCGGCCACCGGCGGAGAACCTCGGTCATGTGCTGCGCCAGGCGCTGTCCGAAGCCGCCGAGCTCGCGGGTGAGGCGCTCGATCCGTTGATGAAGCGTCGCGGTCAGTGTCGTTTGAGCTGTGGTGCAGTCTGCTGCCCTTGCCGGAACACCGCCGTCCAGCCGACGTTCCAGAGCGTCGTAGCATGCTCGTGCGGCGTCGAGTTCAGCCTCCGGGTGGTCCGCGACGAACTCGTCGTCGCTCTTCTTGTCCTGCTCGGCCCGATGACTCGCGGCGGCGGTGGTTGCGAGCTTGCCGGTGAGGTCGTCGATCGCGGCAGCCGTGGAATCCGCGAGCGCGGCGTTCTGCTCCAGCGCCGTGGTGATCTCGCGAAGGCGTGAGGACCCCGATTCGAGCCGGGCGCGCTCGGCCTCGTGGGTGGCGACGCGTCGTTGTGCTTCCTCGATGTCGAGCTCGGCCCAGGAATGGAATCCTTCCAGCCGCGCCAGGGACTCGCTGCGATTCTGGGTGGCGTCGCGTTCCTCCGACAGCGCCACCACCTCCGCCGAAGCAGCCACGCGCTCGCGGTCGGACTCGTCGAGATCCTCTCGTAGGACCGCGATCTTGCGCTCATTGGCCCATCCGAGCACCCATCGGCGTGGGTCGTCGACCCGGTGTCGGTCGTCCTTCTCGTGACGGCCACCGGACCGCACCTGACCTTCGCGGGTGACGGCGCGCTTGGCAGCGCGGAACTCCTCGATGGTGGCGGCCCGCTGATGTTCGGCGCGCCGGAGGAGTTCGTCGCGCAGATAGCCCTCGAACGGCCCGCTCTTGATCTCGAGGCAGTCAGCGAGAATCGGTAGATCAGAGTCATTTCTCTGCAGGGGAACTCGACGGATCGGCACTCGTTCGTACACGAGTCGGGCACCGACAGTCCGGCCGCCGTGATTGTGGAACGTGAGTCGGCGGGAGTTGACCCAGTTCGTCACGGCATCGTAGTGCTGCTGCGGTACCAGTAGCGACAGTGCGAAGCCACGCAAGACACGTTCGGCAGCGCCACGCCACTCGCTGTGTTCTTCGACGACGTCGATCAGTTCACCCGCGTAGGGCAGGTCGGCAGGTGTCAGGCCGGTGTCGGTGGCCAGCTGTTCGCGTATCTGGACCTGGTCGGGTGGCAGGTTGCTGGTGCGTTTCTGCAGATCGTCGAGCTCGGTCCGGATGGTCTCCTGACGTCGGGCCGCTTCTTTTTCTCGGCCGATGGCGTCGGCGCTCGCAGCATCGAGCGATCTCTTCGCCTCGACGAGTAGTGGGCGCTCGCGGGCGCGTTTGACCGCGTCGTACGACTTCGTGAGATTGTCGAAATGGTCGATGATGTCGCGGACACGTTCGCCGGCGTCGCTCGGCTCGAGCATGTGGTTGCGCACGAAATCGTTCAGATTGCCCACGGACTTCATCGACACGGTCTGATGTAGTAGCTCCAACGCCTGCTCTGATCGGATGCCTAGCAATCGGCGCAGCGAAGTGGAGTACTTCGGGAACTCGTCGACCACCTCGGCCCCGCCGGACCGTAGGCGTTTACGAAGGTCGCGCAAATCTGAACCGAAATCGGCGAAGTCCGTCGTGATGGCGAGTTGTTTGGTTGCGGTGACGTAGAACCGGTAGGGCTGTCCGGCGGTGTCGCGCTGCTGGAAAACCTGCGCCAGGGTGACCGTCTCGTCATATCCCCGATTGCTGAAGACGCCCAGGATGACCGAGTATGTATTGCGCTCCTGCCGAGGGCCTTTGGAGCGAGAGCGGCCGGTTGCTTCCTGTCGTTCGGACTTGTAGTGGCCTTCGACGTAGGAGCGAAGCGTGCGTTCCTTGGCCTCAGCTCCCGCGGCCCTGTTGTAAGCGATCTTGTGTGCGGGCATCAGCAGTGTGGTCACCGCATCCACCAGCGTCGACTTGCCCGACCCGATGTCGCCGGTGAGTAGTGCGGTGTCTGTGTCGGGGGTGAGCCGCCACACCTGTCGGTCGAAGGTGGCCCCAGTTCAACACCTCGACGTGCTGCAATCGGAACCCGGCGCCTCCGGCACCCCCGAGTTCGACCGCTGAGAACAGACCGTCAGTCATCGGGGCCCGCGGTTCCTGCGTATTGGCGCAGTTTGCCCGCGAAATCCGACAGTGTTTGCGCATCCACGTACGCCTTGATGATGCGACGCACCTCCCACTGGTCGGTCTGCCCACGTAACTGGCGCAGGAAGCCCAGTTCGACGGCCTTCTTGATGGTGTTATCGGCCTGTTCGACCAGGCGCGCCTCATTCGTCGATTCGGCTTGGAAGAGTTGTAGCATCTCCACGATCTGATCCGTTGACAGGACGAGTCGTCCTTCACCGCCGGTGATCTCGAACTCCAGCAGGCGTTTGCGTAGCAGCACGAGCAGCAGGCTCACGTTGTAGGTCAGCGCCCGCCTGCGGACCAACCGCGGAAGTGGCTCTTCGCCTTCCTCTTCCGGGTGCGAGCGCAGATAGGCGTAGCCCTCGGACTCGTCGACGATGACATCGACGCCGATCGTGGTGAAGTGATCGCGTACGCCGGCTCCCGAGCGTTCGAGTGTGGCCCAGATGTCCTCGTCCGATTCGCGGTACACCACGCCCCGCATCAATCGGATTATGGCACTCGAAATTGCGTGGTCGTCGGTCATCGTCGCCTCACAGTGACACTCGGCAGCCGGGCACGTTTGACCGTGCTCGGGTCACTCGGGTCGGCGTACTCGAGCAGGGTCTCGTCGGTGTCGTCGATGTCGACGCTGACATCGTCATCGTCGAGGGCGAGGTAACCGACGATCTCGGCCGCACCCTGTTCTATCGGATACATGGTGACCACATCGGATAGCAGTGCCGACGATCTCTCCGGGAGGATGCTGCGGATGTTGGCTGCCAGGCGGGCTTGGTCGACGAACGTCTGGGCGAACAACAGGTCTGCGTCCAGGTTCTCGGTCGCGTCCTCGACCCGACTCTCGACGGTCGCAGAGGCGGGTTGTTGATAGAGTGGCCTGTCGAACGGCAGCGCGATCTCGATACCGGTCTGATCCACAGTGAGCCCGAAATCTGGTGTCCTGCCACGAATCTCGAGGGCGCTAGCCTCTACGGACCGGACCAGGTCGAGTACGCGGCGATTCTCCAGCCAGACCTGATCGTCGAGGAATCGGCGTAGCTGTTCAGAGATCTGTCGGACCATGCGCTGGGTTCGGTCGGCAGCCTCGGACCAGTCGTGATGGATGCTGCGGATGCGCTCGTCGACGTCGATCATCTCCAGCGACGACACCTTCGCAAGCAAGTCTGCCAGTTCCGTCTGGCGCGAATCGGACAGCAAGAATTCGTAGAACGACCCGAAGCTACGACCCTGATCGGACGAGGCGATCTCGGATCGGCTGCCCACCAGGTCGGCGAGGAGTTCGCCCTTGGGCCCGGTCCAGGACGCGATCTTCTCGCGGGCCGAGCGATCAAGAAGGCGGAAGTTGTTCTTCTACCTCTCGGAAGTCGGCGAGCAGTTCACGTGCGGTCGACGCCACCTGCTGATAGCGGTCTCGAACCCCGGTCTGATCCAGATACGCCAGTTCGCCGCACTCGGCGGCGGCGATTTCTGCATCGATCTCGGCGCGACGCCGCCGCAGCTCTGCCAGTCGAACCTCGGGGTCTACCTCGGTGCCGTGCACGATCTGCCGAAGAAGCTCGACGACGGTGTGCAGTCGCGACTCGGTACCGACGAACGCTCTGCCCTGTAGAGAGACGATCCAGGCGTACGCCTTCTCGAAAGCCGGCGTCACCTCGTAATAGATCTCGTCGTCGCCGGAGGGGTAGAAGCGTCGTAGGAACCCAGCCTCGGTGCCGGCCCAATCCTCGAGGTAGGCGCGGGGTTCTTTGGGAAATCGAACCGAACCGTCGTTGGTGGGTAGCGAGGTGTTCAGGTCGTAGAGCAGATCATCCAGAGCGGTGGCCAGTTCTCCAGCTGAACTCGCACCACGGTTGCCCTCGACGAAGAATGTCCCGAGAAACGTCAGGATGAGCGGGGAGTGGTGGGCGCGCAGGAGCCGCCACGCGGGATGGCGTTCCCACAGAGTGGTGAACGCATCAAAGTCCATGAGTTCCACTCTAGGGGAGGGGACTGACACCGAGGACTCACCGGCGAGTGTCGATGACAGGTGTCAGCGTGCCGGTCTGGATGACCTGATCGCTCGTCGCGATGGTCAGACCTCGGCGGGTGGCCTGAGCGACGATCATGCGATCGAAGGGATCGCGATGTTCCCAGGCGAGCTGTCCTGCTGTCACCGCGTCGCTGGAATCGATGGCGAGGTCGGTCGCTGACATGGACGAGAGGGTTTCTTCCCACGCGGCGAGGAGCGGCGCTCCGTCGAGTCTGCCCAGCCGCGTCTTGATGGCGATTTCCCAGGCCGACGCAGCCGACACGTAGAGAGCGTTGCCGGGATTCGCGAGGATGTCCAAGGTGGTGGGTGACAGCCGGTCCGGTTCGCTGACCAGCCACAGGACCGCGTTGGTGTCCAGCAGGACATCGGTCACGAACCCGACTCCCAGCGCTCGAGGTCGTCGGCGGACAGCGGTGCGTCGAAGTCGTCGGGAACAACCATGGCCGGGAACTGCCCGAATCGACGCGGAGGTGGTGCCACGGGCCTGAGTACTGCGACGGGTCGGCCATGCGTGGTGATAGTGATCTCTTCCCCGGTTCTCTCGATTTCAGCCAGCACGGCGTTGAGGCGCGCCTTGGCTTCTGTGCTGCTCAGGGTTCTCATGAGCCGATTCTACTCGGTTCTGACCATTCGGACTGGTTCGAATGCACAGAACGTGGGCCACGAGTTCCCTCACACCACCCGTCGCAGCACCCCCGGTACGACGTCGTCATCGGCGGCGAGAGCCAGCACCTCACCGAAACCGGCGACGAGGCAGTCGGCGAACAACTCGAGGTCGGTGACCGCGGCGCCGTCGGAATTGATTCCGAGACAGGCCGTTCCGTTGTGGGTGATCATCGTCGCCATCGTCGCGCAACCGGGCAGCGGGCCGAACGGGAACATCCGCTCGACCTTGGCGCCGGCCACGTAGGTGTCCCACGGGATGCCCGGCACGTTGCTGGCCTGCAGATCGTTCTGGCTGGTCGTGCCGCTGAACTGCATGAGCACCGATCCGGGCAACCAGGCCATCACCGAGCCCAGCGTGTTGAAGATGTCGACGGCCGGTTCGTGCCGGGCGACGCGGACCTGTTCGCGGATGGTGAGGACCCGCTCGAAGGGGTCGGCGATCCCGACCGGTCCGGCGAGCCGTCCCACCGCGATTCGGTTGCCACCCGCCGGATCCTCCGGACGCCGCACCGAGATCGGGATCGCGACCGGCATCGTCTCGATCGGGGTGCCCATCTTCTCGTGATAGAGGCGGAAGCCGCCGATGAGCCCGGCGAGGTAGACGTCGTTGATCGACGCACGAGTCGCCGTCGCGGTCGCCTTGAGGTCGGTGAACGGGACCTCGAACGCACTGAAACGCCACGACAGGCTCCGGTGCGCGAGCAACGGGGAACCCGGGGGACTGACCAGTCCCGCCACGCGTGGAACCGAGCGACCATAGCGGAGAACGGAACTCAGTGCCTGGCGGGGATGTGCCAGGGCGCGGACGCCGCGGAAGGTCGTGTCGACACGATGCGGGATCCGCCGGATCTCCTCGCCCACCTGCCGGCGGAGCAGGTCGACGGGCGTGATGTTCACCGGGTCGGGACTCGGCGGCTGGGGTTTGCCCGGATTGTGTTCGCGTGTGGGCGAATGCAGCTGGGCGAGTCCGATGATCGCGCCCAGGCCGTCGGTGAGCGCATGGTGGGCTTTGAGGAAGTATGCGGCCTTGCCGTCCGGCAGCCCTTCGATCAGCGTGCCCTCCCACGGCGGCCGTGCGGCATCGAGCGCGGTCATCGCGAGCTGCTCGCACGTGACGAGCAGCTCACGCATGCTGCCGTTGCCGCCCAGACGGATTCGGCGCAGATGGTAGTGCAGGTCGAAGTCCGGGTCGACTGCCCAGCTGGGCGTTCCCATGCCGAACGGGGAGTCGACGACGCGCTGCCGGAATCGCGGGGCCATTCGGCTTCCCCATTCGTGGGCAGCCACGAGCCGGTCCCAGTCCGGGGCGCAGTCGTACACCTCGAGCATGCAGATGGTCCCGCGCATCCGGCGATCGGTGTCGCCTCGCCACATGATGGTGTCCACCGAGCTCATGTGGGGCTCGCTGGCCCAGTCGAGCGGTCGGTCCACCCCGTCGGTCAGGTCCGGTTCCTCGCTCACACTTGCCTCTCTTCCGGTACCTCGACGGGTGGCCGGGCGTCGTCGTCGGCGAAGAAGTCCAGCGGCCAGTCGGCCAGGGCGCTGATGTACATCTGCCGGACCTCCTCGGCGCGGTCGCCGATCTCGTCGGGCGACCAGTCGCTGGTGTCCACCGGCGGCAGCACCATCACCTCGACGGTCCCCGGTCGGATGAGTTGCGCACCGCGCCACATCAACTCGCCGGTGTTACGCAGGACCACCGGTACGACGGGGACACCCGCCTGCATCGCGATGTGGAACGGACCCTTCTTGAACCTGCCCACACGTGGTGTGGGCGACCGGGTGCCCTCGGGCGCGACCACGAGCGACATTCCCTCGTCCCGCAGAGCTGTGACGGCCGGCGCCAGCTGTTCGATCGCGCGGCCCGGGTCGGCGCGATCGATGAACACCAACCCGGCCTGCTGCAGGATCGGCCCGACCACCGGAACCCGTTGCACCTCCTTCTTGGCCACCCCCGTGGCCTCGGACCGCACGAGGTTGATCATCACCGGCAGGTCGAGTTTCGACTGGTGGTTGAACAGGAACACGCACGGCCGCGCCGACGTGAGGTACTCGCCTCCGTCGAGGACCTGCACGTGGATCCCGGCGAGTGACAGCCCGACGTCGGTACCGGTCGGCAGGGCCTCGACGAGTGCGGCGGGATCGCGTCGAACGAGCCCGGTGGTGACGCCCACCGCGGCGGAGGCGAGAAACGAACCGTAGAAGGCGCCGGTTCGGGCCAGCATCCCGAGCCGGTTGTACGTGGGGTTCTTCAGGTCGATGATCGGCCAGCCGCGGGATTCGGCCTCCGCCCGCAGTATTCGGCGCGGGGAGACCGCCGCCGGGTTGCCCACCGACTCCAGGTACGGGATGTCCTCGTTGCCGTCGCTGTAGGCGAAGGAGGCGTCGAGGTCGATGCCGTGCTCACGGGCGAGGGTGCGTACCGCAGCGGCTTTTCCCGGACCCCAGAGCGGGCGTCCCCGGATGTTGCCGGTGACCACCCCGTCGACGACCTCGACATCGGTGGCGAGTGCGAAGTCGGCCTCGATCTCCCGCGCGATGGGTTCGATCTGGAATCGGGTCGCCGACGACGCGATGACGATGGTGTGTCCCATCTCCCGATGCGCGCGCAGGATCTGCCACATCTGCGGCCGCAGCTTGGCCGCCGTCTCGTATTTGAAGAGGTGTTCGCCGAACTCGATCAGCTCGGCGTAGGTCTTGCCGGCGAACGTGGGACGCGTGGCGTCGAGCACTTCTGCGTAGTCCTGTTCGGACACGACGCCGCGCAATCCGATGAGCAGGAAGTCGGCGAGTTCGCCGAAACCGAATTCCATGCTGCGCAAGCGTGCTCGCATGATGGCGGCGGCGGAGAAGCCCTCGATCAGGGTGCCGTCGTAGTCGAACAGCGCGGCGACCTTCTTACCGGTGGGTGCCGACCGGATGGCCCGCATCCGGTCGGTGAAGGCACTCACGGTGTCCCCTCCGACCAGACCGTGTCCATGGTGTCGGCTCCGCCCACGGCACGCTGGAGATCCTCGATCGACGCGATCCGGGCCAGCCGCTCGCGCATCGATTCGACCTCGTCGAGCCAGTCCCGGCGGGCGGTCGCGAGGTCCGCGACCTCCTCGCCGTGGATCAGGTGGCGGTTGTCGGCGAGCTGATAACAGCCGTCGTAGAGGTCCTTGGAAACCGAATCCTTGCTGCGCACAACACCTTGCAGGGACAGCTGGCGTCCCAGACCGAGGCATTCGACGATCAGGTCCTCCTTGTCGCGCGATGCGGTGCCGAGTTCCACGAGTTTGGTCGCGAAGACCAGTTGGGCGTCGAAGAACGGCTGCAGGGTGCGTCGGGCGAGGAGTCCGCCGGTGTGGCCGTGCAGTACCTCGTAGGTCCACTCCTGCGTCGGCGTCACGGCACGCCAGCCCGGGGCCAGCAGATCGAGTTCGAGACCGAGTCGGTGCAGGAACTCGGTCTTGGCCGGGAAGAAGAACTCGAACTTGAGCAGATCGCGGATTCGCAGGGCCTCCCGTTGCGACGCCGCGAGCAGCCCCTCGTCGGCGAGCGGACCGTCGGCCGTCTCGTCGTATCCGACGGGGTGTTCGTCCGGCGGGATGTCGTCGGCCCGGACGTCACCGTCGGCCACGGCGATCATGGCGACCTCGACGATCGCGCGGTCGACGAAGTGATGGAGCGCCCCGTTGCGGTAGTAGGCCGCGACCGCGTGATTGTCCGGCACGATGGACCACACCGGTTCGGAACCGCCGTCGAAGCAGCTCACCACGCCGTTGCCGGCGAGGACCCGGAGGGTCTGGGTCAGCCCGACCCCGCGGCACAGGGCCGGGTCCGGGCCGGGTAGCTCGCGCCGGCGGATGTAGTCGAGCAGGGGAGCCAGGATGGCCTCGATCTCCGCGAGCGTGTACGCCCTGTCGTGCGCGCCGAGGAGGGCGAAACCGGCCAGCGAGGTCGCCGAGATCGGGGTGGCGGAATTGATCTCGTCCATCACCCGGAACGCGACCTTCTCCAGTCGCGCGCGGCCCTCGCCGGCGTCGGCGAGAGCGGTCCGCAGCGAGATGGGGGTCCCGAATCGCACCCGGGCCTCGCCCAGGTACGCGCGCTGCGCCTTCGCATAGCGCAACAACCACCCGACGCCCTCGGGCTTCTTCGTGCCACCGGCGTCCTCGGCCGCCATCGCGCCGATCTCCTGGAGCTGGTCGTACACGATCGAGGTCGGCACGATCGTCACGTCGGCCTCGTCGAGCTGCCCCACCGCGTCGACGACGTAGGTGAGCAGTCCCAGTTTGGGCTTCCGGAGCTTGCCGGTCCGGCTGCGACCGCCCTCGATGTACCACTCCAGGTTGAAGCGCTTCTCGACGATGTAGGCGAGGTAGGAGCGCATCGCGAACTTGTAGACCGGGTCCGCGCCGAACTTGCGCCGGATGAAGATCATGCCGGCGCGGCGGGCCACCGGGCCCACCGGCCAGAACGAGAGATTGTTCCCGCCGAGCACGAGGTTGGGTGGGAAGTCGTTGTTGCGCAGCACTTTCGCCAGGACCAGCGGATCGACATAGGACCGGTGGGAGGGCAGGAAGATCAGGCCGGTGGACTTGTTGAGGGTGCGCAGGGTGTTGAGGTTCTCGACGTCGACGGTGACGTTCCAGGCCCGCTCGTGCAGTCGGTTGAAGGTCGCCGAGAACACGTCGTCCATGAGCCGGCTCTGGGTGGCGACGAAGGTCGAGAGTTTGTCGGTGGCCTCGGCGACCACCGCATCGGTGGGCCGACCCAGCTCGGCTGCGAGTTTGGCCGCGGACGTCTGGAATCGCGACGAACTGCTGATCTGCTCGGCGACCAGCCGGGGGACCTTGTAGCGATCACCGACGATCTGGCGTTCGGCTCGCTCGGCCGACACCGACGCCTGGAACAGGACGAACTGGGCGAACGGCTCACCCTGCGCCTGGTGATGGGCATACCGGGTGCGTAGTTCCTCGATCGTGGCGGGTGCACCGGCAACGACGCGGAGACTGTCCGGACGTCTCTTCCGGATCAGCGGCTGGACCGCTCCGAGCGGCCGCCGGGGATTGGACAGCACCAGGACGTCGCCCAGCGTGACCCGCCGCTCACCCTGCCGGACCGCCGGGAGCCAGACCGCCCGGACAGGCACGAGCAACGTCTCCGGCGCCATGCCGTCGAAGTCGATCTCCGCCGATCGGGAGATCGTCGCGTCCGGATAGTTCGCCGCCGTCCACTCGCGTACCGCCCGCATCTCGCACGACGTACGGGCTTTGGTCAGCACCACCACCGGATCGGTCACCTGCATCACCCTCACGTCTCCTGGGGTCCGGCCCCGCCTAATTGTGACGTGGACTACGCCGAGGGGGGTGGTTTTCGTCAGGATGACGAAACGCCCCATCCGACCGTGTGGCCGTCCGGGGCGTTTCGCGAAAGTCAGGAGCTCAGAGCGCGCTGACGTTGGTAGCCTGGGGGCCCTTGGCACCCTGCTCGACGTCGAATTCGACGCGCTGGTTCTCTTCGAGGTTGCGGAAGCCGCTACCTTGGATCGAGGAGTAGTGGACGAAGACATCTGCGCCCTGGTCGTCGGGAGCGATGAAGCCGAAGCCCTTTTCGCCGTTGAACCACTTGACGGTTCCCTGTGCCATACTGCTGTACTTCTTTCTTCAGTGTGCGCAACCACCAAGACCGATGGCCGCCCGTCAACTCTGTCACAGATGAGGACCGTTGGGAAACGCAGGGCGCAATCGGTGTGGGCGGTCCGCTGCGCGGGTACCCCGTTCGAGAACGAAACCCGGGTGTTCGGGGTCTGCGTGAGTAGGCTGGACAGGGCACCACGCGATCGACCTGCGATCGAGGCACGTCATGGCCGAGAACGATCCGCTGACCACACAACGCGGTGCCGTCCGCGACGTCGCCGGTGAACTGGTGGAAGCAGGTTTCGCCGATCCGGTCGAGATCGGTCGTGGTGGCTACGGTGCCGTATATCGCTGCCGCCAGCCCGCATTGGACCGCGATGTCGCGGTCAAGGTGCTGACCGACCACCTCGACGCGCAGAACCTCGAGCGGTTCGTGCGTGAGCAGCGTGCGATGGGACGACTCTCCGGGCACCCGAACATCGTCAACATCCTCGAGGTCGGGTCCACGCCCGAGGGGTTTCCGTTCATCGTGATGCAATACCACCCCCACGCGTCGTTGGACCTGCGCATCCGCAGGGACGGTCCGCTCGACTGGCGCGACGTGCTCCGGCTCGGCATCAAGGTGGCCGGCGCGCTCGAGACGGCCCACCGGGCAGGCACCCTGCACCGCGACATCAAGCCGGGGAACATCCTGCTCACCGAATACGGCGAACCTCAGTTGACCGACTTCGGCATCGCCCGGATCTCCGGCGGCTTCGAGACCGACGCCGATCTGGTCACCGGTTCTCCCGCCTTCACCGCGCCCGAGCTCCTCGCCGGTGCGACGCCATCGGTGACCTCCGACGTCTATGGGCTGGGCGCGACCCTGTTCTGTGCGCTGACCGGCCACGCGGCGTTCGAGAGGCGCAGCGGGGAGCAAGTGGTCGCGCACTTCCTCCGCGTCGCGAGCGAAGGAGTCCCCGATCTCACGTCGGCCGGATTCCCCGCGGAGGTGTCCGGCTGCATCGAACATGCGATGGCGCGCGAACCCGCGGACCGCCCCGGGTCGGCGGCAGAGCTGGGCGAGGAACTGCGGAACGCGCAGCGGCGGCTCGGGGTGCCACTCGACGGGATGGCGCTGCCGGACGGGTCCTCGGAGCCTGCCACCTCGACGACGCCGCCGCGGCGGCGGACGACGATGACGCTGCCCATGCCGTCGACGAAGTTCCGCCCACCCGTCCGGCCTCGAGCGCAGGTCACCAGGACCCGACTCCTGAAGACACTGCGCGACGGGAAGCTGCGCCGTCTCACGCTCATCCACGCACCCACCGGCTACGGGAAGACCACGGTCGCGGCCCAGTGGGCCGAGGAGCTCGCCGTCGACGGCGTACCGGTGGCGTGGCTGACGGTCGACGACACCGACAACGACGTCGCACGGTTTCTCGCCGACCTCGTCGAGGCACTGCGCCGGGCGGCCCCGGACGCCGTCGGCGACCTCGCCGCGGCGGTCGAGGAGCACGGCGATCGCGCCGAGGAGTACGTGTTGACATCGTTGATCAACGAGGTCCACGCGCACGGCCGGCGCATCGCGCTCATCGTCGACGACTGGCACCGGGTGACGGACCCGACGGTCATCGGGGTGATGGACTATCTGCTCGAACACGGTTGCCGTCACCTGCAGGTGATCGTGACCAGCCGAACCCGGCGAGGCCTCCCGGTCAGTCGCCTGCACGTCCACGACGAGATCATCGAGATCGACATGGGAGCACTGTGTTTCGACGAGGCGGAAGCCGGGCGGTTCCTCCTTGATGTCGCCGGTCTGGACCTGCGGGGCGACGAGGTCGCCGAACTGTGGTCATCGACCGACGGTTGGGTCGCGGCGCTGCAACTGGCATGTGTGTCGCTGCGCCGATCCGGGCATCCCGGCGAGCTGATCGGCGACATCTCCGGTCGCCACCATGCCATCGGTGACTTCCTCGCCGAGAACGTCCTGGGCGTGCTGGAACCGGAGGTCCTGCATTTCCTGCTCACCGTCTCGCTGCCGGAACGGATCTGCGCCGATCTCGCGACCACGCTGAGCGGCGAGGCGCGCGGACAGGCCATGCTCGAGGAGGTCGAGCTCCGTGACCTGTTCCTCACCCGGGTCGATCAGGCCGGGGAGTGGTTCCGGTTCCACTCCCTGTTCGCCGAGTTCCTCCGGCGCAGGCTGGAACGCGATGAGCCGCAACTCATTCCGCAACTGCACCGCAGAGCGTCGGAGTGGTTCGCGGGGCACGCAATGCTGACCGAGGCGGTCGACCATGCGCTCGCCGCCGGTGACGCGGACCGCGCCATCGAACTCGTCGAGACCGACGGCCGGTCACTCATCGAACACTCGCGAATGACCACCCTGATCACGTTGATGGAGAAGTTGCCGCCCGTGACGGTGGCGGCCAACCCGATCCTGCAGATGCAGCTCGCGTGGGCGAACCTGCTCCTGCACCGCGCCGCGCTCGCCGAAGCCTCCCTCGAACGGGCGCGGGTCGCACTGGAGCGAGTGGCGAGGTCCGATGCTGCCCTGGGGATTCGGCGTGAGGCCGACATCGCCGAGGCGTGCGTGCGCGCCATCTTCGACCGGCTCGACGGGCTCGACGAACTGGTGGCGCGCCTGGCCGACGACCTCGACGGGTTGTCGCCGTTCCTCGTGTCGGCCATCCACAATGTCGGGACCCTCAGCGCCACCTTGCGATTCGACTTCGACGAGGCTCACCGCTGGCAACAACGCGCGATCCCGGCACACCGACGCAACACCGGTCCGTACGCGGTCATGTACGGTTACGGCCTCGACGGGCTCGCCTACGTCGAGCAGCTCGACCTCGACCGTGCCGAAGCATGTTTCCGTACGGGACTGCGGTTGTCGCGCGAACAGGGTTCGTCGACCCAGTCGCAGGGTGCGCAGCTCGCCAGCGCTCTTCTCGCGGCGGTCCGGTACGAGCGCGGTGATGTGTCCGAGGCCGAACGACTGCTCGACGAGAGCTTCTTCATCGGGGCCGCCGAAGGCGTCGTCGACATGATCGAGGCTCGCCACCTCGTCGGGGCGCGCGTGGCGTTGTGCCACGGTGACCGGGCCGTCGCGGCGTCCTACCTGGACGAAGCCGTGGACATCGCCGAGCGGCTCGACACCCCACGGCTGCGTGCCGTGGCCGAGAACGAGCAGGTGATGAGGCACCTGCCGGCTCGTCGTAGGGTGTCTGCGCGCGTCGATGCCGGCGCCGAGGTGCCGACACGCGGCATCGCGGCGATCGTCGCGCAGCTCCATGCCGAGACCGCGATCCGGTTGATGCTTGACGCCGGCGAGTCCGCCGAAGCCCCTGACGTCGCCTGTCGGTGGGCGCAGGAGTGGGTGGACCGGTTGGCCGGCAGTGGCCGCCACCGGGCGTTTCTGCGGGCGCGACGACTACTGGCGGTGTGTCTCGCTGCGGCCGGTCGGACGCAGGAGGCGCGCGCGCACACCCTCGCTGTCCTGGCGCAGTGCGCAGCGTCAGGCTTGGTTCGGTTCCCGCTGGATGGCGGCGACGAGTTCACCCGGCTCGTCGACGACGTCGCCCGCGGTGTTCGTGCCGGTGACCGTCCCGCTCCGGCCGCGTTGTCGCCGGATTTCCTCGACCGGTTGCTCGGCGACGGTGGCACCCGTTCGTGACCGGCCGGGAATACCAGGGCGGGCCGGCGGCCTTGAACCACAACGTGGCCCCACACCGCCCGCCGCGCGGGTGCGGGGCAGGTGTAGACGACCCCTAGAGAGAGGACAAGTGCTCATGGCAGTCCCGAACATCACACTGAACAACGGAATCACCATCCCGCAGTTGGGTTTCGGAGTCTTCCAGGTTCCGCCGGAGGACACGCGTGAAGCAACTCTGACCGCATTCGAGGTCGGATACCGCCACATCGACACCGCGGAGATGTACGGCAACGAGAAGGGCGTCGGCGAAGCGGTCCGCGATTCGGGCATTCCGCGCGACGACATCTTCATCACCAGCAAGCTGAACAACGGCTTCCACGACTACGACGACGCCCTGAAGGCGCTCGACGGAACCCTCGCCGACCTCGGCGTCGAGCAGATCGACCTCTTCCTGATCCACTGGCCACTGCCGGAGGTGGGCGACTACGTCCAGACCTGGAAGGCGCTCGAGAAGGCCTACGCCGACGGCAAGGCGCGAGCGATCGGCGTGTCGAACTTCCAGCAGGCGCATCTACAGCGTCTCTTCGACGAGACCGACGTCGTACCCGCGGTGAACCAAATCGAGGTGCACCCGTATCTGTCGCAGAACCCGTTGCGCGCGTTCAACTCCGAGCACGGCATCGCGACCGAGGCATGGTCCCCGATCGCCCAGGGCAAGGTGACCGACGACCCGGTGATCACCGAGATCGCCAAGTCCAAAGACCGCTCGCCCGCCCAGGTCACCCTGCGGTGGCACATCCAGCGCGGCGACATCGTCTTCCCGAAATCGGTGACCCGCTCGCGCGTCGAGGAGAACTTCGCACTGTTCGACTTCGAACTGTCCGACGACGAGGTCGCCCAGATCGACCGCCTCAACAGCGACGAACGCATCGGTCCCGATCCGGACACCTTCAACTACGTGCCGGAGTGATTAACCCCCTCTCGACTGTGCTCCCCTGAGGTGCGAGCGGTGACCTCTTCTGTTCCCTGAGGTGCGAGCGGTGACCTCTTCTGTTCCCTGAGGTGCGAGCGGTGACCCTTCTGTTCCCTGAGGTGCGAGCGGTGACCCTTCTGTTCCCTGAGGTGCGAGCGGTGACCCTTCTGTTCCCTGAGGTGCGAGCGAAGCGAGCCTCGAAGGGCCTCACAAGGTGCCTCACCAGGCCCTTCGTGGCTCGTCGCTATCGCTCCTCGCACCTCAGGGAGCAGGGGGTGGCGGCGCTATCGCTCCTCGCACCTCAGGGAGCAGGGGGTGGCGGCGCTATCGCTCCTCGCACCTCAGGGAGCAGGGGGTGGCGGCGCTATCGCTCCTCGCACCTCAGGGAGCAATGGTTATGTCGTTCTCTCGAGTTATGGGACGGGGGTGACCGGAGGTCAGGAGAGGTTCTCGGGGCGAGCAGGTTTCGACAACGAGGCGCGCAACTGACTGAACCGGAACAGTGCGGGTTCGCCGACCACGTCGGTGTAGCGGTCGATGACCGTGTCGACGAAGTCGTCGACTGCACTGTCCGGTAGGCGGCTCGTCCAATCCGACGCCCCGACGGCGAACCAGGCTCGGAAGTCGTCGACCGAATCGAACTGCCAGTTCAGATCCTTCACCGTCAGGTCGTCCACGATGAACCCGGCGTCGGTGGCGAGTTCCCCGAACCGCGACGGTTCCACGTGGACGTAGGGCGCGTCGAAGCCGTCGAAGTAGCGCTTCCGCTCCGGTTGCGCCGCGACCTCCATCGCCACGTCTTCGATACTCGGTCTTTCGGTGGCGCACACCATCTGCAGCACCGCCCGACCGCCGTCGACGAGACTGCGAGCGATTCCTTGCAGCGCCGCCCCCTGGTCGTGCACCCAGTGCAGCGCGTTGAACGACACCACGATGTCGAAGTCGTCGTCGAAGGGCAGGGCAAGCACGTCGTCGACGTGGAACTGGATGCGCAGCAGGTCCGCCGGGACCCGGAGCAGCGCGCGTTCGATCATCCGACGCGAGGCGTCGACGCCGACGACCGAGCCCGACGGCAGCCGGTCGGCGAGCAGCATCGTGATGAAGCCGTCGCCGCACCCGATGTCCAGCAGGCGTTCGGTCCCGGTGAGTTCGAGGTCGCAGATCGACTCCTCGGCGACCATGCGCTGCAAGGCGCTCACGTCCGCGTACCGGTCACCGTCCCAATCGACCATCGCTCACTCCTCGGTTGTGTACCGACCCCGGGCGATTGTCCCGGCAAGTGCGCACGGCCGCCCGACGTTCGGCGTATCCGGGCCGCCGCAGTCCTACCGCCCCGCCGCGCGTTCCACCATGAGCGAGGCCTCCCGGTAGTGCGCGTACACCTCGGGCGTGGGCGTCCCGGTGAGCGTCTGGGTCGATGTCTCCCACGCGGGCAGTTCACCGGTCAGGGCCCACGCGGCCTGTCGCGCCGCACCGAGCGCCACGTGTTCGCCGTCGGCGGGGACGACGACCTCGCCGCCGAACAGAGCCGGTGCGATGTGGCGCACCGCAGCCGACTTCGCGCCACCCCCGGTGAGCAGCACACGCTCGACGTCGATGCCCTGCTGCTCGATCCGTTCGCGGCAGAACACCAGCGACGAGACCAGGCCCTCGACGGCCGCGCGGGCGATCGCGGCCGGGGTGAAGTTGGCCGCGGTCAGCCCCGTCAGCGTGCCGGTCGCGTCGGGGAGGTTCGGCGAGCGCTCGCCGGCGAAGTAGGGCACCATCGTGACGCCACCCGCGCCGGGCTCAGCCGACATGGCCAACCGGGCGAACTCGGCCAGGTCCACGCCGAGCATCGACGCGGTCGACGCCAGCACCGGGGCGCCGTTCAGGGTGCAGACCAGAGGCAGGTGACGCCCGGTCGCGTCCGCGAACCCGGCCACCAGACCCGACGGATCATTCGGCGCCACGTCGCCGACGGCGCTGACCACGCCCGACGTGCCCAGGGAGACAACGGCATCCCCGGGGCCGGCGTGCAGTCCCAGTGCGGCTGCGGCGTTGTCGCCCGCGCCGGCGCCCACGACGACGCCGGTCGGCGTGCCGCCGGCCCGTTCCGCGGGGCCGAGGACCCGGGGCAGAAGTGGTCGACGGCCGCGGAACGCGGCTTCGAGCAGATCGGTTCGGTACTCGCCGGTCGCCGCGCTGAAATAGCCGGTGCCGGAGGCGTCGCTGCGGTCGGTCGTCAGCTCGGCGAGGTCGTGACTGTCGCGCAGTCGCCAGGTCAGCCAATCGTGCGGAAGGCAGATCGCAGCCGTGGCGTCGGCGTGCGCCGGTTCGTGGTCGGCCAGCCAGCGGAGTTTGGTCGCGGTGATGGAAGCCACCGGCACCACCCCGACAGAGCGTGCCCACTGCTCGGATCCGCCGAACTCGTCGACGAGAGCAGCAGCGCTCGGTGCGGATCGGGTGTCGTTCCACAGCAATGCTTCCCGGACCACCCGGCCGTTCCCGTCCAGACAGACCATGCCGTGCTGCTGGCCCGCCACGGACACCGCGGAGACGTCGTCGAAGCCGCCCGCGGCGGCGACCGCAGTGCACAGTGCGTCCCACCAGTGATCCGGGTGTACCTCGGTACCGGCGGGGTGCGCAGCGTGCCCGGTGCGCACCACCTGCCCGGTGTCGGCGTCACAGACGACCACCTTGCATGACTGGGTCGACGAATCGATCCCGGCGACCAGCGTCGTCATGCGAGCAGGTCGATCAGTGTCGCGCGGGTTCCCTTGCTGCGCAACGACTCAAGCGCCGACAGATACGGAGTGGTGAACAGCGGATCCTGGGCGAGGGTACCGAACAGCTCGGGGTCGGCGACGAAGGCCAGCGGGTCGGTGCGGGACCGTTGCGCTCGCGGAACGAGTTCGGCCGCAAGGGGGTCGACGACGTCGATCGGTTCCCCCGCCTCGTCGGTGCCCTCGGCGTAGCGGGTCCAGCTCGCCACGACCGCAGCGGCGAGGTCGCTTCGCCGGCCCTGTTCGAGGCGCTCGCGGATCACCGGGACCAGCCACTTCGGGATGCGGTCGGAGGAGTCCTGGCACAGTCGCGCGATGGTGTCACCGATCGCCGGGTTGGCGAAACGTTCGAGGAGGGTGTCGATGTACTCCTCGACGTCGACGCCGGGAAGCGGACGGAGGGTGGTTGCGCCTTCTTCGGTCATGTAGCGGTGCAGCAGGTTCCGGATGTCCGGGTCGGACGACGCGTCGTGGACGTAGCGGTACCCGAGCAGATATCCGAAGTAGCACAGCGCCTGGTGACCGGCGTTGAGCAGTCGCAACTTCATCAGCTCGTACGGGGTGACGTCGTCGACGACCTGGACTCCCACCTGCTCCAGTGCGGGGCGTCCCATCGAGAACTCGTCCTCGAGCACCCACTGCGTGAAGGGCTCGGCGACCACCGGCCAGTTGTCGTCGACACCGGTGCGATCGGCGACCTCGGCGGCCAACTCGGGCGGTGTGGCCGGGGTGATGCGGTCCACCATCGAGTTCGGGAACCGGGTGTTGGATTCGATCCACGCGGCCAGTTCCGGATCGCGCAGCTGCGCATAGGCGAGGAAGGTCGATCGTGCCATGTGCCCGTTGCCCTGGATGTTGTCGCACGACATGACCGTGAACGACGGGACACCGCGGTCCCGGCGCCGCGCGAGTGCCTCGGTCACCAGCCCGAAGACGGTGCGTGGCGGCGCACTGGCCTCGAGGTCGGCGACGATGTCCGGGCTCGTGGCGTCGAACTCACCGGTCGACGGTGAGAAGTTGTAGCCGCCCTCGGTCACCGTCAGCGAGACGATGCGTGTCGCCGGGTCGCTGAGCCGCTCGATGACCTTCTCGGGATCATCAGGAGCGTAGAGGTATTCGACGATCGATCCGATCACCGAGGTCTCGACGGCACCGTCGGGGTGTTTGAGGGTGAGCGTGAACAGTCCGTCCTGCGGCCCCAGGGCGTCGCGCATCGCGGCGTCGGCCGTGCGGACGCCGACCCCGCAGATGCCCCACTCGCGCGCCGACGCGTCGGTCGCGAGGAGACGGTCGAGGTACATCGCCTGGTGTGCACGGTGGAACGCACCCACACCGAAGTGCACGATCCCGGGGGTGACGCCCGAACGGTCGTAAGTGGGGACCTCCACGCCGGCGAGGTCCGACACCGTCTCGTTGTTCAGGGGTGTGTTCATCGAAGAGTTCCTTCCGTCTCGTTCGGGGCGGTGTCGGCGCCGGGCCCGGGCTGGTATCTCGAAAGAGACGGGTATACCACGGCTTTGATGGTGCCGGGTGTGCGATCGGAGTCGAGCGCGTCGGCGAGCTGGTCGAGTCCGAACCGGGCGGTGACCATGGCGTCGAGGTCGACGGCGCCGGTCCGGACCAGTGCGAGGGCCGTCGGCCAGGTGTTGGCATAGCGGAACACCCCGGTCAGCACCAGTTCGCGGTTCTGGATGAGCGACACCGGCAGTTCCATCGAGTCGGCGCCCATCCCGACGAGGACGACGCGCCCGCCGGGACGCACCCGGGCCAGTCCATCCCGAACCGCACCCGCGACACCGCTCGCATCGACGAAGGCGTCGACGGGTTCGCTCCCGGTTCCGGGCTCGATCACCGTGGTGGCACCGAATTCGAGTGCGCGAGAACGTCGCTGCGCATCGGGCTCACTGACGACGATGCGCGCGAGACCGGACGCCCGGGCGACCTGCGCCACCATCAGGCCGATCGGACCCGCGCCGGCGATCAGGACCGAGCCGCCCACCGACGCCTCGGCTTTGCGCATCGCGGCGATGCCCACGGAGAGCGGCTCGAACAAGGCGGCGGCCTCGTCGGAGACCTCGGGTGGTACGGGATGCGCGAAATCGGCTCCGATGGTCACGAATTCGGCGAAGGCGCCGTCCACCGGAGGCGTCGCGTAGAACCGCATGTGTGGGCACAGGTGGTAGTCACCGCGTCTGCTCTCCGCTGTGGTCGGGTCGGGACGCTGCGGTTCGATGGACACCCGCTCGCCGACCCGGCCCGGGTCAACCCCTTCCCCGACGGCGACGACGACCCCGGCCGCCTCGTGACCGAGGACGAGCGGTTCGCGGACCACGAACTCGCCGATCCGTCCGTGACGAAAGTAGTGGGTGTCGGACCCGCAGACCCCAACCGCGCGCACGGCCACCGTGACGTCACCGGGCTCCGGGTCCGGCGACCTGCGACTTTCGGTGGTCACCGAGAGATCGGGATGCAGGACGGCGGCGCGCATCGCGTCGGGAACGTCCGCTATGGGGCGATCGGCTGTTGCGTGGGTCACACCCGGATGCTAGCTTATTGAGCACATTGACCGCCAGTGAGCAGATGCTCACCGTCGTTGGCTCAACGAGCGACGGCGACGACAGGGACGGGGCACGCGACCATGGCACCTCGGAAGTCGACGAGCGACGACGGCGAGCCGTCCGTCTCGACAGTCCGCGCGGCCTCGCGCGGAACCCCCGACTCCGGCCAGGACCTGCGTCTTCTCGTCCGCGCCGCGACCATGTACCACCTCGAGGGGCTCACCCAGGCCGAGATCGCATCACGCCTGGGCGTCTCGCGGCCGACCGCCGGTCGGCTGGTGGCGCGGGCCCGGGCGCAGGGCCTCGTCCGCGTGTCCGTGGCTGCGCCGGCGCACCTCTCGGCCTCGATCCACACCGATCTCGAACGCGCGGTGGAGGAGACCCTCGGTCTCGACGAGGTGCTCATCATCGACGAGGTGGCCGACGGCACCACCACCGGCAACGCCGCGCTCGGCCGCGCCGGGGCCTCGGTGCTCACCCGCCGCATCCAGGCGACCGACACCTTCGGATTCACCTGGGGGCCGGAGCAGGTGGCTGTCGCCGACGCCATGGCCGCATCGGCGTCATGTCAGCGGGTCGTGCAGATGGACGGCTCGATGACCTCGGTGGAGTACCACACCGGCGTCGACCATGCACTGTCCCGGTTCTCCGAACGTCTTCATGCCCGTCCGCTGCGGCTGGTCGCACCGCTGTATGTCGACCCGGAGACGGTCACCGCCGTGAACCGTGATTCGATTCTGTCGCAAGCGCTCGCGGCGGCACGTGGTGCGCAGGTGATGCTCTTCGGCGTCGGGTCGGTGTCGACGTCGACCACATTGTTCGAGGGATCGTTCATCGATGCCGTCGTCCTCGACGAGCTCCTGGAACTCGGCGCGGTCGGAGAGATCGGCGGACGCTTCTATGACGCGCACGGCGTCGCGGTGCCCTCCAGTCTCGTCGATCGGACCGTCTCGGTGTCCCTCGACGCGGTACGGGCCTGCCCGACATCGATCCTCGTGTCCGGTGGCACACACCGTCGCGAATCCATCCTCGGTGCACTGCGCGGTGGCTACGCCACCATTCTCGTCACCGACCTCGCCACCGCCGAATGGCTTGTGGTGCAAGAGAAAGGCGGACAATGATGTTCTCCCGACACCGAGTGCGATGGGCGCTGGGTGCGATCATCGCGACCGTGACGCTGGTGCTGACCGGCTGCTCCGGCGCCGGTTCACTCACCGGCGGCGGTGGTCGCGAGATCACCGTCGCGATGGTCTCCAACTCGCAGATGCAGGACGCGGTGAAGCTGTCCAGGCAGTTCGAGGAACAGAATCCCGGCGTCACGGTGCGATTCGTGACCCTCTCCGAGAACGAGGCGCGGGCCAAGATCACCGCATCGGTGGCCACCGGCGGCGGTGAGTTCGACGTCGTGATGATCAGCAACTACGAGACCCCGATGTGGGGCGAGTACGGCTGGCTCGTGAATCTGACCCCGTACATGGATGCCGATCCCGAGTACGACGTCGACGACTTCATCCCGACGCTGAAAACGGCTCTCTCTCACGACGGTTCGATGTACTCGGCGCCCTTCTACGGCGAGTCGTCGTTCCTGATGTACAACAAGAAGCTCTTCGCCGAGGCGGGGGTGTCGTTGCCGGCCCAGCCGACGTGGCCCCAGGTCGCGGAGGCGGCAGCCAAGCTCGACAACGAGCGCACCGCGGGCATCTGCCTGCGCGGCAAGCCCGGCTGGGGTGAGGTGCTCGCCCCGCTCAACACGGTGATCAACGCCTTCGGCGGCCGCTGGTACGACGAGGACTGGAACGCGCAGCTCAACAGTCCGGAGGTCGCCGCGGCGGTGAAGTTCTACGTCGACACCGTCCGGAACCACGGCGAGGCCGGCGCCGCGTCGTCGGGCTTCCAGGAGTGCGGAAACCTGTTGTCGCAGGGCCAGGTCGCGATGTGGTACGACGCGACCTCGGCGGTGTCGGTGCTCGAGAGCCCGGACACCTCGTCGATCGCCGGGGACGTCGGCTACCTGCCGGCGCCCAGTATGGCCAAGGGAGACAACGGCTGGCTCTACACCTGGTCGCTGGGCATCCCCACCAGCAGCGAGCACCAGGACGAGGCGTGGAAGTTCATCCGGTGGATGACCAGCAAGAGCTACATCGAGTACGTCTCGGAGACGCTGGGGCCCAGTCACGTTCCACCGGGCAGCCGACTGTCCACGTATGAACTGCCGGCGTACAAGGAACTCGCCGCTCCGTTCGCCGAGCAGACACTGAGCGCGATGCGCGCAGCGAACCAGTTGAAGCCGACCCTCGAGCCGGTGCCCTACACCGGCGTCCAGTTCCTCGCGATCCCGGAGTTCCAGGACCTCGGAACCCGGGTGAGTCAACAGATCTCGGCAGCCATCGCCGGTCAGATCAGTGTCGACGACGCGCTCGCCCAGGCACAAGAGTACGCCCAGGTCGTCGGCAAGTCCTACCAGAGGGAGCAGTGATCATGGCCACCGCAGTCTCCACTCCACCACCCGACACGACCCCGAAGGCACCGCTGACGTCCTCGCGTGATCACGTCACGCGCGCCGAGGGCTGGCGGCGTCGCGGCCCGCTCCTGCCGGCCCTGATCTTCTTGATCGTGGTCACGCAGATCCCGTTCGTGTTCACGCTGTACTACTCCACCCAGTCATGGAACCTGGTGCGTCCGGATTCCCGTGCGTTCGTCGGCCTCGACAACTATGTCGCGGTCTTCGGCGACAGTCAGTTCTGGCGGGTGACGGTCAACACAATCCTGCTGATCGTGGGCACGGTGCTCATCTCGGTGCTCCTCGGTCTGATGTTCGCCCTTCTGCTCGACCGGAAGTTCCTGGGCCGAGGCGTGGTTCGGACACTGCTCATCACGCCGTTCCTGGTGACCCCGGTGGCGGCCGCGCTGCTGTGGAAGACGAGCTTGCTCTCGCCGACCAACGGACTCGTCAACTGGGCGCTGAGTCCGTTCGGTGTCGAGACCGACTGGCTGTCGGAGTTCCCGCTGATGAGCGTGATGGCCGAATTGGTCTGGCAGTGGACGCCGTTCATGATGCTGCTGATCCTCGCGGGCCTGCAATCGATGCCCCGTGACATCCAGGAAGCGGCACGCGTCGACGGCGCCACGAGCTTCCGGCTCTTCCGGGAACTCACCCTCCCGCATCTGCGCCGGTTCATCGAACTCGGTGCGGTGCTCGGGGCCATCTACCTGGTGAACACCTTCGACGCGGTGTACATGATGACCTCCGGTGGTCCGGGCGTCTCCAGTTCGAATCTGTCGTACTACATCTACCAGCGCGCGTTCCTCGGCTTCGACATCGGCCAGGCCGCCGCGATGGGTGTCGTGACGGTGATCGGCACGATCGTCGTCGCCACGCTCGCCCTGCGACTGATCTTCAAATCATTCTCCGGAACAGAGGAGCCGGCCTGATGACCACCGACATTCGCTCCGACCATGCGTCGGCCGGCAATACAGAAGACAAGTCCGGCACCGAGATCCGCCGTCGGCGACAACCACGCCAGGCAGCCCTCACCGCCGTCACCTGGATCCTGGCCATCGGGTTCTTCTTCCCGGTGCTCTGGATGGTGCTGACGGCGTTCAAGCAGGAGAGCGACGCCGCGACGAACCCGCCGACCTTCATCTTCGAGCCGACGCTGCAGCAGTTCCGCGACGTCTTCGACGCGGGAATCGCCACACCCCTGTTGAATTCCTTGTTCGCGACGATCGTGTCGACGATCCTGGTGCTGTTGCTCGGCGTGCCGGCTGCGTTCGCGCTGTCGCTGCGCCCCGTACGCAAGACCAAGGATGCGCTGTTCTTCTTCATCAGCACCAAGATGCTGCCGATCGTCGCCGCAATCATCCCGCTGTACGTGATCGTCGGTGAGATCGGGATGCTCGACAACATCTGGACGCTGGTCATCCTCTACACCGCGATGAACCTACCGATCGCGGTGTGGATGATGCGGTCGTTCTTCCTCGAGGTCCCCGGTGAACTCCTCGAGGCCGCCAGCATCGACGGCGCTAGCCTGTGGACCTCGGTGCGTGAAGTGATCCTCCCGCTCATCTCGCCGGGAATCGCAGCGACAGCACTGATCTGCGTGATCTTCTCGTGGAACGAATTCTTCTTCGCCGTCAACATGACCGCGGTCAACGCGCAGACGATGCCGGTGTTCCTGACCGGTTTCATGTCCGGCCAGGGCCTGTACTGGGCGCAGCTGTCCGCCGCATCCGTGCTCGCCGCGCTGCCGGTCGTCATCTGCGGCTGGATCGCCCAGAACAAGCTCGTCCGTGGACTCTCGTTCGGCGCGATCAAGTGATCCATTCCGTCTGACACGCACTCGCACAACACTTTTGTAGAAACCGGAGAACATCATGGCTTCCATCACCTACGACAAGGCCTGCTGCGTCTACCCCGGCGCGGACAAACTCGCCGTCGACTCACTGAACCTGGACATCGACGACGGTGAGTTCGTGGTCCTCGTCGGACCGTCGGGCTCGGGCAAGTCCACCGCCCTGCGCATGCTCGCCGGGCTCGAAGAGATCGACTCGGGTCAGATCCGGATCGGTGGCGACAACATGGTCGGCGTCGCGCCCAAGGACCGCGACATCGCGATGGTCTTCCAGAACTACGCGCTGTACCCCAACAAGACCGTCGGGGAGAACATGGGTTTCGCGTTGAAGATGCGCGGCGTGCCCGCCGACGAGCGCAAGCGCAAGGTCGCCGAGGCCGCGCGGTTGCTCGACCTGACCGACTTCCTCGACCGCAAGCCGGCGAAGCTGTCGGGTGGCCAGCGGCAGCGTGTCGCCATGGGGCGGGCCATCGTTCGCGAACCGCAGGTCTTCTGCATGGACGAGCCGCTGTCGAATCTCGACGCCAAACTCCGCGTTCAGACCCGTACCCAGATCGCGGCCCTGCAGCGGCGTCTGGGCACCACGACCGTCTATGTCACCCACGACCAGGTCGAGGCGATGACGATGGGGGATCGTGTCGCTGTCCTCAAGAACGGTGTGCTGCAGCAGTTCTCCACGCCGACGGAACTGTACGACCGTCCGGTCAACGCATTCGTCGCCGGGTTCATCGGCTCGCCGGGGATGAACCTCTTCGTGGCGCCGGTCGTCGACGGTGTGATCACCGTGTCAGGTGCCGCCGTGGACATCGACGCCGAAGCGCAGGCCGCGCTGCGTCGTTCCGGTCTGGAGTCCGTGGTCGTGGGCATCCGTCCGGAGCACCTCGCGTTGTCCGACGGTGGCACCGGACTCAACGCTGACGTCGCCCTCCTGGAGGAACTCGGCAGCGAGACCTACATCTACGCCAACCTCGCCGACGACTCGGTCCGCAATCTCGACGGCGATCCGATGGTGATGGTCGCGCGGTCTGCCGACCGGGCCCCGGCCAAGCGCGGTGAGGGTATCCGCCTGCGCCAGTCCGACAGTGCGGTGCACCTCTTCGACCCGTCCACCGGAGACCGCATCAACTGATCGACCCGTCGACTGGGCGTCGTCTCGCGACGCGAGATTCTCCGCTGGTCGAGCCCTGTTCTCCGCTGGTTGAGCTCCGTTCTCCGCTGGTTGAGCCGTCTTCTCCGCTGGTTGAGCCCTGTCGAAACCACCCCGGTGCAGCCGCTGTAGATCTCGGAGGGCACCCTCGGAGACTGTGACCATCTGGGAACTAGTCGTCGTACTCGTCGCCGGCGTCGGGGCGGGCGCGATCAACGCCCTCGTGGGCAGCGGAACCCTCATCACGTTCCCGACGCTGGTCGCGTTCGGCGTCCCGCCGGTCACCGCGACGATGTCCAACGCGATCGGCCTCGTCGCCGGCGGGGTGTCCGGAACGTGGGGATACCGGCGTGAACTCGAGGGCCAGTGGCCGCGCCTCCGGTGGCAGATTCCGGCGTCGTTCACCGGCGCGATCGCCGGCTGCTGGCTTCTGCTCCATCTGCCGGAGACGGTGTTCGAGACCGTGGTCCCGATTCTGCTCGTCGCCGCGCTGATCCTCGTCGTCGCGCAGCCCTACATCCAGAGATGGGTGGGCACTCGCACGTCCCTCGGCGGAGACCTCACGCCATCGCATCTCGGTCCCCTGCGGGTCGTGGCGATGACCATCGGGACATTCGCCGTCGGTGTCTACGGCGGCTACTTCACCGCCGCGCAGGGCATCCTCTTGATGGGCATCCTGGGGGTGGTCGTACCGGACCACCTGCAACGGCTGAACGCGGCCAAGAACCTGCTGTCCCTGGTGGTCAACGTCGTCGCCGCCGTCACGTACACGCTGGTCGCGGTCGACCGGATCGATTGGTGGGCCGCGGCGGCCATCGCCGTCGGCTCGCTCATCGGCGGTTTCCTCGGCGCCAGGTACGGGCGGCGCCTCTCCCCCCGCGCGCTTCGCGGGGTGATCGTCGTCGTCGGGCTCATCGGCCTCTGGCGACTGCTTGCGTGATCCCGGGGTGCACGGTCGACGTGAATCGACGCCCAGTCGACGGGCCTCGGGTCAGTGCGCGGCGGCGGTGTCCTTCTTGCGCCGCGGGATGACGTGCAGGATCGCCACGATGATGGCACCGACCACGAGGCCGACGACGGCGGAGAGCACGGTGCCCGCCGTCCAGGGCAGCACGGCGCCGAAGCCGCCGTGGACAAGCTCTTCGAACCAGTGCTCGACGTCGTGGAGCCGATCGGCGGGCCAATGGAAGCCGGCCTCGCCGACGTTGACGATCAGGATGTGGCCGCCCACCCAGAGCATGGCCGCGATACCGACGACCGTCAGCGTCGACATGATCTTGGGCATGGCGCGGACCAGACCGCGGCCGATCTTCTGGACCGTCGGCGACTCGCGCTGCGCCAGTGCCAGCCCGACGTCGTCCATCTTCACGATGACGGCGACGACGCCGTAGACGAGCGCGGTGATCAGGAAGGCGACGACCACGAGGACCGCGAGACGGGTCCAGAACGGTTCGGACTCGACGGAGGACAACGAGATGACCATGATCTCGGCGGACAGGATCAGGTCGGTGCGGATCGCGCCGCTGACCATCGTCTTCTCGAACTCCGGACCGGCTTGGCCGGCGGTCTGCTCCTCGGCGTGGTGGCCGCCGCCGACCGCCTCCCAGACCTTCTCGGCGCCCTCGAAGCAGAGGAACAGGCCGCCGGCGATCAGCAGGTAGGGAAGCGCCTGCGGAAGGAACTGGCTGAGGATCATCGCCACCGGCAGGATGATCAGCAACTTGTTGCGGATCGAGCCCAGGGCGATCTTGCGCACGATCGGCAACTCGCGGTCGGGCGTGAACCCGTGGACATAGCGAGGTGTGACCGCGGTGTCGTCGACCACGACTCCCGCCGCCTTGACGCTGGCCTTGCCGGCCGCCGCGCCGATGTCGTCGAGAGATGCGGCGGCCGCCCGGGTGAGGGTCACGATGTCATCGAGCAGGGCGACGAGACCACTGGCCACGTGAACCTCCGGGGTTCGAGGAACTGAGTTCTCGAACAGTATGCCGAAACGGACGCGGACCACACCGTGCAGAGGCAGTCCGCGTCCGTTTCGTCGGATTCGGTTGTCGGGCGCCGGATGACGCCGGGTCGGGTCAGGTACGCGCGGGAACGGCCGGGGTGTCGTCGGCAGCGCCGCCGGCGTCGCCGAGTCCGCCGCGCTTCCGCCGGATCGTCATCAGCGTGAGCAGACCGATCGCGCTCGAACCGATGAGGAAGTAGGCGGGGGAGAGCGAGTTGCCGGTGCGGTCGATGAGCCACGTGGCGATGTAGGCGGCGGTCCCGCCGGCCAAGACCGTCGAGAGGTTGAAGCCGAGCGCGACGCCGGTCAGACGAACCTTCGTGTCGAACAGCGACGGGAACAGCGGCGCGGTGGCGACCTGGATCAGCGGGGTGCACAATGCGAACACCGCGAAGGCGATGGCGGCCACCGCCAGGCCGTGACCGGTCATCAGAGCCATCGCGGGGTAGGCGAGGGTGGCGGCGGTGAGCAGTCCGGCGATGAGGACGGGGCGACTTCCGAAGCGGTCCACCAGGATTCCCGCCAATGGCATACACGATGCGATGAAGACGATCACGCCGGCGGCGGTCCAGGTGACCGCGGTCTGACTGCATCCACCCTCGCGGACGAGGTGGATGCCGATGTAGGTGAGCACCATGTACCCGGTCGCGTTCTGAGCGATACCCAACCCGAGGACCTGCAGGACCTGGGCGGGTTGGCTGCGCAACAGCTCTCGGAGCGGCGCCTTCGGCAGTTCGCGCCGCTCGGCGGTCTTGGTGAACTCGGGCGAGTCCTCGATGCGGGTTCGCAGCCACAGGCAGAGCACCAGCAGCGGCAGGCCGGCGACGAACGGGATGCGCCAGCCCCAACTGTCCATCTGGGCCTCGGAGGTCAGTGCCGAGGTGGTCGCGACGACGATCGCAGCCAGGGCGAAGCCACTGTTCGAGCCCAGTGCAACGATCGATCCGCCCAGACCGCGACGCTTCGGTCCGACGATCTCGTAGACGTAGGTCAGCGCGCCGCCGAGCTCACCGCCCGCCGAGAAGCCCTGGAGCAACCGGGCGATGACCAGCAGGATCGGCGCGAGGACCCCGACCGCGGCGTAAGTGGGCAGCAGGGCCATGAGCGTGGTGCCCACACCCATCAGGATCACCGACACCAGGAGCGCTCGTTTGCGGCCGAAGCGGTCGCCGAGACGTCCGAAGAAGATGCCGCCGATCGGCCGCATCAGATATGCCGACGCGAAGACGGCGAGGCTGGACAACAGCGAGGCGGTCGGGTCATCGCTGGGGAAGAACAGCGGGCTGACCACGACCGCGAGGTACGCGTACACCGTCAGGTCGTAGTACTCGACCACCGTTCCGATGCCGGCCGCGACGACCGCTCGCCGGCTCCGTCGATCCTGGGATGCCATGAGGTCTCTTTCTGGGAATGGACTCTGGGGGCACTAATATGTACATATTTAGTGAGACGTGGGTTACTGTAGAACGCGTCACGAGCAATCGGCAAGAGCATCCGGAGGAATCACCATGCGTCCCAAGCACTCTCCACGTCCTGATCTCGCCGTGCGCTACCGGGCGGCGGGGCATTGGCGCGACCAGACGGTCGACCACTTCCTCGAGCGGGCCGCCGCGCGGTATCCCGACACGGTCGCGGTCATCGACGGCGACCGGCGGCTGACCTTCGCCGATGTGGAACAGCAATCCCTGCGCTTGGCCGCGGCGCTCCACGACCGCGGTGTGCAGCCGGGCGACGTGGTGTCGTTCCAGCTCCCCAACTCGGCCGAGGCGGTCGTCGTCTTCCATGCGATCCATCGGGTCCGTGGTGTCGCCAACCCGATCGTGCCGATCTACCGGGAACGCGAGGTCGGGTTCATTCTCGGCCAGGCAGGCACCAAGGTCGCCTTCGTTCCCGGAACACACCGAGGATTCGATCACGTCGAGATGTATGCAACTCTCCGACAACGACTTCCGGAACTGGACCTGGTCGTCACGACCGGCGGTCCAGCAGCCGACGACCAGACCGTCGGACTCGCCGATCTGATCGCGTCCGCGACGCCGGAGATGATCGAGGCGGTGCGCGCGCTGCCGCCCGCCGATCCCGACGACGTATGCCTGCTGCTGTACACATCGGGGACCACCGCGGATCCGAAGGGCGCGTTGCACAGTCACAACACCCTCGTGTTCGAGAACATGTCGATGATCGACACGTTCGGACTCAACGAGCGCGACGTCGTGTTCAACCCGTCGCCGGTGACGCATGTGACGGGCGTGAACTGCGCCCTCACCCTGCCCTTCCTCCTCGGTGCGCCGGTGGTGCTCCAGGGCGCGTGGGACCCGGAGGTCGCACTGACGAGGGTGCTCGAGGAGCGCGCCAGCTTCATGATCTTCGCGACCCCGTTCCTACGTGGCCTCGTGGACGCGGCCGTCGCGCGTGGCGTACGCACACCGTCGGTGCGCTACATCATCTGCGGGGGTGCCGACATCCCGGACTCGCTGGTGACCAGATCCACCGAGGTGCTGGGCACCGTGACGCGGATGTACGGCGCCACCGAGGGGCCGTCGGTGACGTCCGCCAATCGCTCCGACGAACCCCGCCTGCGTACCGGGACCGATGGCCGCGTGCTCGCCCCGACCGAGGTCATCGTGTCCGACGGCGCCGGGGGTATCGCTGCGACCGGCGTCGTCGGTGAGGTGCTGTGGCGCGGGCCCGACACCTTCCTCGGGTACCTCGACGCATCGCTCAACGACGAGGCCTTCACCGCCGACGGGTTCTTCCGCAGCGGTGATCTCGCCTACTTCGATGCCGACGGTGGAATCCACATCGTCGGCCGGATCAAGGACATCATCAATCGGTCCGGCGAGAAGATCAGCACCCACGACGTGGAGAACGAACTGAGTGAGCATCCCGCGGTCGCCGAGATCGCGGTCGTCGCCGGGCCGGACGCCCGAACCGGGGAGCGGGGGTGCGCGTTCGTGGTCACCCGGGACGCCGTCGACCTCACCCTCGAAGAGGTTCGAGAGTTCCTCTCCGCGAGAGGAATCGCGATGCAGAAGGTCCCGGAGAGCGTGTTCGTCGTCGACTCCCTGCCGAAGACGGCCAGCGGGAAGATCCAGAAGTTCGCCCTCCGCGACTGGACCCGCGACCGCACGACCACACCGCCGCAGATGCAGGCCGTGACCATCTCGGCGGCGCACGAACGGTGAGAAATCCAGCAGGACAGCACGACCGAGCAGGACAGGAACGACGAGAATGACGACGACCGCACCGGGCGCGATCACGCTCGATGACTACGAAGAACAGGCGCGGGCCTGGCTCGACGCCGAACTCCCGGCGCGGGCTGCACAGGAGCACGACCCGACCTACGCCATCTTCCACAACCGGACACACGACGAGGAACGTGCGCTGATCGACGCGGCGCGAGCGTGGCAGGCCCGACGCGTGGACGCGGGCTTCGGCGCGATCACCTGGGGCCCGGACTGGGGCGGACCGGGTCTCACGGCGGGCCACGAACGCGTCTACGTGAACCTCGAACGCGGATACCAGGCCCCCGACCGGCACGAGAACGTCCTGGTGACAGTCGAACTGGTGGCGCCGACCCTGCACGCACTCGGGACCGACGAGCAGCGGGAGCGGTTCGTCCGCCCCTTCCTGCGCGCGGACGAGCTGTGCTGCCAACTGTTCTCCGAGCCCGGGGCGGGTTCGGACCTGGCCGGCTTGTCGACGAAAGCCGTTCGGAGCGGGGACACCTGGCGGATCAACGGCCAGAAGGTGTGGAGTTCCGGCGCGCAGTTCTCCGAGTGGGGTCTGCTCATCGCCCGTTCCGACCGGTCTGCGCCGAAACACAAGGGCATGACCGCATTCATGGTCCCGATGGACACGCCCGGCGTGGAGGTGCGGCCGATCCGGCAGATGTCCGGCGGGTCGACGTTCAACGAGGTCTTCCTCTCCGACGTCGAACTCCCGGACTCCCTGCGGGTCGGTGCCGAGGGCGACGGATGGAAGGTCGCGCTCACCACACTCGGTTTCGAGCGGAACTCCAGCGCCGGGATCGTCAGTGCCGGCGGTAACAGCGTCGACCTCGCCCGCCTCGTCGACCGTCTCGGACTGTCCGACGACCCGTTGGCCCGCCGGCGCCTCGGCGACGCCGCGATCTATGAACGGGCGGCGGCCCTCATGGTGGCGCGCTACGCGCGAACGTGAACGGGCCGGCGCCGTCCCGGGTGTCGAGGGCTCCATCGGCAAACTCGTGTGGACGCAGAACCTGAAGCGCGTCGGCGACGCCGCGGCGTCGTTCCTCGGCGACCGGATCGTCGCCGACACCGGCGAGCCCGACACGTTCGCATGGTCGGAGCATCTGCTCGGCGCACCCGGGTACCGCATCGCGGGCGGCTCGGACGAGATCCAACGGAACATCATCGGCGAACGCGGCCTCGGACTGCCGCGCGAACCCCGCTAGGAGTACACATGCCCATCGAACTCACCGTGGAGCAGCGCGATCTGCAGGCCGCCCTCACCGATGCGTGGTCTGAACACGCTCCAGCGCAGGATGTCTGGCCGTCGATTCGGGAACTCGGCCTGACCGAGATCCCGTTTCCGGAGGATCTGGGCGGGGCCGGGTACGGGGTGAAGGACGCGTCGGTCGTGATGACCGCCCACGGTCGCTGTCTCGCTTCCTCGCCGTACCTCTCGTCGGTGATCATGGCCGGCCTCACCCTGCTCCATGCCGCCGACGACGAGGGTCGACGGGCACACCTGCCGGCCATCGCGTCCGGGGAGCGGCGCGCCGCACTCGTCTGCGGCCCCGCCGTGGTCTCCTCGTCGATCGGTGCGGCGGTCACAAATGAGGGAACGCTTGTCCTGAACGGACGGCAGGACGTCGTTCTCGACGCGGCGTCGGCCGACGTGCTCGTGGTCGTCGCGCACACCGCGTCCGGTGTGGAACTCGCCGTCGTGGACGGCGGCGCTGCCGGTGTCGGCCGCCACCAGCGTGAAAGCCTGGATCTCACAAGAGAGTTCGCGACTGTCGAGTTCACCGGTGTCGAGGCGACCCGGGTGACGGGCCCGTATCTCGAGGAGCGGCTGCGCCGGGTCCGGTCGCTGCTGATGATCGCCCTGGCTGCCGAGCAGGTGGGTATCGCCCGCCAGTGCCTCGAGATGACGGTGGACTACGCGAAGACGCGGCAGCAGTTCGGTCGCACGATCGGATCCTTCCAGGCGCTCAAACACCGCCTCGTCGACATGCTGGTTGCCACCGAGCTCGCCGAGGCGACGGTCCTCGACGCCGCGGATGTCGACCGCTTCGTCGACGCGGATCTCGCCGAGCGGGCCGCGTCGGCTCGCGTGCTGGCCTCGCGGGCCGCCATGTACGCCGCGGAGGAGGCCATCCAAATCCACGGCGGAATCGGGTTCACGTGGGAACACCCGCTGCATCACCACTTCCGGCGGGCCAAGACCGACCAGTTGTTGTTCCAGGACGATGACGTGCACGTCGACACCGTCGCGCGCGCCATGCTCGGACGGGTCCGCGCGGCGTCGGTGTGAGCCTTGCGTAGCGTTAACACGTCCCCGCACGCCGGTCGGCGTCCGGCCGTGGCGGACGGTGCTTCTCGAGGCTGGACAGACACAAGTGGTCAACGTCATCGACTGTCCGTCAGGGGCCGAGCACCGGGTCCACCGGAAGCCCGTGCCACAACGCGAATGACGCTGCGGACGCTGCGTCCAGAGGTTCCCCGGCGTCGTCGATCAACCGAGCGGCCACCGCCACCGGGGGGTAGCCGGAATCGGTGACGAGCCGGAGTGCTCGTTCCCAGAGCCGCATTTCGACGGACTCATCTCCAGAACACCTGATCGGAAGGACGTGCCCGGGCCGTACGAGGTCCGCGCACGTCGTCCGGGGATCGGCGAGCACGCGGAGAGTGCGTGCGCGGTCGCTCGCCGAAATGCCCGTTCCGATGCCGGAGGCTGCGTCGACCGCCACGGTGAATGAAATACCCGAGCTCTCCGCCGTTAGCACCGGCTGATCGGGGATCCGCAGAGAGTCGAGCAGAGTCGACGGCATGACCGCGTGTACTAGGCCCGACGAGTGCCGGATCACGAAGTGGATAGCGGCCGGCGTGGCGATCGCGGCTGGGAGGATCACGACCGCTCCGTCGGAGTCGGTGAGCACGGCGGCCGACGGCACGGCTGGTGGTCGCGTTCCGACCACGGGCTCATCGCAGAGCGATGTATTTCGTTTCAAGGTATTCCTCGATTCCCTCACTACCGCTCTCCCTTCCCAAGCCCGACTCCTTGACGCCGCCGAACGGAGCGGCCACGTCGGAGATGATGCCGCGATTCACCCCGACCATCCCGGCTTCGAGTGCTCCCGATACACGGAGGGCTCGATCCAGGCCGTCGGTGAAGATGTAAGCGGCGAGTCCGTACTCCGTCGCATTTGCCGCTGCGATGACCTCCTCCTCGCGGTCGAAACCGATGACGGCCGCAACTGGTCCGAAGATCTCCTCGGTGAGAAGTCGTGCGTCGGAGGGAATCTCGGACAACACGGTTGGCTCGAAGAAGTAACCGGCTCCTTCGACGGTCCGTCCGCCGGTGTGCACCCGCGCCCCCTTTGTCACTGCGTCGCCGACGAGGCCGGCGACGACGTCTCGCTGCCGTTCGCTGATCAGTGGCCCAAGCTGGGTGGACTCACTCGTGCCACGACCGAGTACGAGACCCTGCATCCGAGAGGTCAACTCGGCAAGGAACTCTGCGCGTACCGCGTTGTCGACGTAGATGCGGTTGGCGGCCGTGCACGCCTCACCGCCATTGCGCATCTTGGCCGCCATGGCCCCGTCGACGGCCGCGTCGAGGTCGGCATCGTCGAAGACGATGAACGGCGCGTTGCCACCCAGCTCCATCGAGGTGCGCAACACTCGGTCCGCGGCCGCATGCAACAGAATCTTCCCGGTCGTCGTGGACCCGGTGAAGGTGATCTTGGCCAACCGTGGATCGGCAATGATCGGCGAAGTCACCGCAGCCGGTGAAGTCGTCGGCAACACCGAGAGGACACCATCAGGAAGTCCTGCGCTGGAGATGATCTCGGCGAGTAGGAGCATCGTCAGCGGGGTCTCTTCCGCGGGTTTGACGATGACGGTGCATCCAGCCGCGAGTGCGGGTGCGATCTTCCGGGTGCCCATCGCGAGAGGAAAGTTCCACGGCGTGATGGCGAGTGTGGGGCCGACGGGTTGCTTGGTGACCAAGATGTTGCCGTTGCCCGATGGTGACCTGCTGAATCGGCCGTTGATGCGGACTGCCTCCTCGGCGAACCAGCGCAAGAACTCGCCGCCGTAGGCGACCTCGCCGAGAGACTCACTCAGCGGTTTTCCCATCTCTGCGGTGATCGTCGCAGCTATCTCGTGGCGACGTTCGGAGATGAGTTCCCATGCCCTGTGGAGGATCTCGGCACGATCTCGAGGGGCGGTCGCGGACCATTCGCTCTGGGCGGCAGCGGCGGCGTCGATCGCGAATCGGCCGTCGTCCGGGGTGGCGTCGGCCACCTCGGCGATCAGCGATCCGTCGGCGGGATCCCGGACGGGAAACGTTGCCCCGCTCGCTGACGGTCGACGACGACCGCCGATCCAGAGTTCCGCGACGCGCTTGATCGGCTGCTCGGGGGTATCGATCATCTGGTGGCTCCTCGAATAGGGTGCGGTCACGGCAGCTGGTACACCCGTGCGCCGCCGACCATGACGTCGGTCACCACGAGGTCCCGCAGGTCCTCGTGGGCCGCGGTGAGCGGGTTGCGTTCCAGGGCTATGACATCGGCCAGTTTGCCGACTTCGATCGTGCCGCGGTTGTCGTCGACGCCGAGTACCCTGGCGCCTCCGATGGTGTGCATCTGCAGGGCCTCATAGATCGTCACTGCCTGGTCCGGGGACATCACCTCGTGATGGAACGTCCAGCGGCCGACGGCGCTCGCGATCGACAGAAATGGGTTGGTCTGGCCGATTTCAGAGCCGACCCACACATCCGAGCTGCCCGACACGTTCCATCCGTCGTCGAGCATCCGGCGGAACGGGAACTGCCGGTTCTGCGCGTACTCGCCGACATAACCAGGTATGAATTCCCCGAAATTGTAGAGAAACACCGGCTGCGGTACCGGCATGATTCCCGCCGCCGACCACGCTGCCGACAGTGCGTCGTAGTCGGGGACGAAGTTGCCGGCGTGCTCGATGCGGATGGTGGGCCCGGGTGGGAGGTCGTCGATGACCCCCGCCAGTGCTTCGCACACCGCGTACTGAGCCCGGTCTCCGTTGGCATGGATCGCGAGCTGCAGGCCGGCGCGGCGCGTCTGCATGGCGATATCGGCTATCTCGGACGCACTGAGTGCGAGCTCCCCGTGCGAATGGCAGTCATCCACATAGGGTTTCGTCAGTGCCGCTCGCTTGGCCGAGTATCCGCCGTCGGCGAAGACCTTGACGCCCCGCACCCGAAACCGGTCCGGCTCCGCCCGCGGGGTCATCCAGTCCTGGTGCGCACAGGCCTCTTCGAGACTCACGGTGCCAGGACTCCAGAGATAGACGACCATCCGAGACGAGATCCGGCGGTCGGCGATCGCCTGGTCGAAGATGCGGAGACCGTCTACGGAGTCGGAGATCTCACCGATCGTGGTGACGCCGTATCTGGTGAACAACTGGGTGATTCCCGACTCGAGGGCCTCGGTGATCTCTCCGTGACTCAGCTCGGGAAAACCGATGAGCTTGTCCATCTCGGTCACGACTCCCGTGGGCGCGCCCGAGGCGTCCCGCGCAACGGACGGCTTGCCCGTGACGCTGTACTCCACGGCTTCGTAGTCGGCGGTGATCCCGGCGAGCTCGAGGGCCCTGGTGTTCAAGATGCTCAGATGGCCGCCTGCACGGATCGCCACCGCGAGATCGGTACTCACCGAATCCAGTTCGTCCCGAGTGGGAAAGCGCCGCTCGGCGAGCTTCTGATCGTAGAAGAGATTGGCCTGCCCGACGAGCCAACCGTCACGCGCCGCCCCGATCTCGTCGCGAAGCCGGTGCAGCACAGACGGAATGTCAGGGCAGCCCGGAGCTCGGACATCGACCATCTGATGTGTCGCCTTCGACGCCACCTCACTGTGCGCGTGCGGATCGACGAAGCCGGGCATCACCACTCGATCGAGCCAGTCCAGGACGGCGGTGTGCTCGCCCATCCAGGCGCTCGTGGCAACGACGTCGATGAGATCGACGATGTGGCCGCCCTTGATCACTATCGCGGTCGGTGAGTGGGGGTCCGCGTCCTGGCCGACCATCGTCAGGACGCGGCCCGCCAGGATGATGGTGTCTGCCGCCGCCGAGGGTGTCACTGCGTTTGCCCCGGTGTGCGGTCAGCTGCGGCGCGTGGGACGTGCAGCACGGTCACACCAGCGCCGGCGAAGTTCTCCAGGTCTGACACCGACTCCGTCCCGGCGTCACTCGCGAAGGATGCGTGTGCGGCAGCTTCGTCCGCGTAGGTCATCCGTGCCACCACGTAGTACGGCGAATCTGCCGAAGACGGCTTACCCCAGACGAATTCGATCAGGTCGGGAAGACGCTGCACCAGCGTCGAGTGGGTGTCGACGTAATGGGCGTCGAATGCCGTTGGGTCGTCGGGATGGTTGTACAGAACAAATACGTCATGCATCGAGAACTCCCAGATGTCGGAAACAGGCGAAGAACGTAACGGTCAGATGTGCAGCGAGGACCGGTAGCCGAAGCGGCCGGCGCGGGTATAGAAGACGCGGGTACCCAGGTAGTAGGCGACCGCGGCGACGAGCACAGTGGGTATCGAGGCGGTCATGTACTCGAACGGGGAGCGTGACACGTAGGTCACCGGGTCGAGGAGATACAGGTAGGTGATCACGCCGAGTGCGAAAGAGACCGCCGCCACCGGGTTGACGCCGCCGCAGAACCAGTAGGTCGATCGCGGCGTCGCGTCGTAGATCGCCTCGATGTCGTACCGCTGCTGACGGAGCAGGTACCAATCGACGATCTGGATACCGCACATCGGCGCGAACGCGATCGCGAGGAAGGCGAGAAACACCGAGAAGTTGTCGAACACCGGGTTCGGGAAGAATCCGACCAGGACGATCGCGGGTACGGCAGCTATGACTGTCGACATGCGCCACGACAGACCCCGGATGCCCGGTAGCTGTCGCAAAGCCAAGGTGGCGGAGTACATCCCGACGGTGGTCGTACCGAAACTGGAGACCACCACGAAGCCCAGCGCCACGATGCCGAACGCCGTTCCGCCGAGGTCGACCACGAACAACGTAGGGTCACCTGCGGAGTCGGGGACCACGAGCCCGCCATAGAAGCCGGCCAGGGAACCGAGACCCACTCCGAGTCCGAGGGCGAACACGACCGGCCACAGCGACGAGCGCGCACGTGCGCCGTTGCGGGCGATTGCCGCGGTGTAGGCCCACCACGACAGGTTCACCGAGATGAGAACCTCGAGGCCGCTGGCCCAGTTGGCCTTCTCGTCGTCGTAGGGCGCAGTGGCGGGCAAGGACATCAGGTTCGACCACCCGGTGTCCTTGACGATGAGAACGATCACCGCGACCGCGAGCAGGATCACGACTGCTGCGATGAGCCGGGTGAAGTCCTTCACCGAATCGGCGCCCTTACGGAGGATCAAGACCACCAGACCGATGGCGATGACACCGATCAGACCCACCGTCCAGCTCGGGATCGAGATGTCGACCGCTCCCGCGATCGCCACCACCGAACGGCCCAACAGAACGATCAGGTAGATGTTCCACCCGATGGTGGCGAGGTAGATCAACGCGACGGCGAGATACTTGCCTCGGACACCGAGCTGCGGGACGGTCGAGGTGACGGTGTCGAAACCGTACTTCGCCGTCACCGGTACGCACGCCAGCGCGATGAACAGGATCCCGATCAGCGAACCGGCGATCATCGCCAGCGTGCCCGGGCCGGCCTGGAGGTAATAGGACACGTACCCGCCGATGATGAAGCACCAGGTGGCCACCGCGGTGGCGACGGACGCGGTGAAGACCGACCCGCCACCCCATGTTCGGGTCGAGCGTGGCATCGGCCAGCCGTTGTCACTCGCGGACGACCCCGTGCCCGGCGAACCCGTGCCCGCGGCTCCGCCGCGGGGACCCATCGCCTTGGTCATGACAGCACCATTCCGAGAGTGATGAGCACAGCCGGGATCACGACCGTGACCAGGCACAGCAGTGCGTAGTCGCGCATCTCCAACGGAACACCCTGATTCTCGGGCTCGTTGATCTGCTCGATCAACGAGCGCAGCTCGGGACTCAGCCCCGGGTTGTGATCACTGGTCACGCCGGCCCCCTTTGTGCGTCTGCGACCTGCGGGATCACCTCGTGGCCGATGAGTTCCAGGGATTTCATGATCTTCTCGTGTCCGACACCGTCGAGCCGTAGCAACACTTCGTCGACTCCCATGTCCTCCAGTCGCTCGATACGTTCGATGAAGTCCGAGGGAGTGCCCACCATGACCGACGGGCTGTACTCACACAACCAGTCCATGTCGTCCTGGTGCTCGATCAGTTGCTCCAGGGTGTCGAGGTAGGTGTACCCGGGCTGCTTGGCGAGCGGCACATACAGATCGAGGATGAACTTGAAGTAGTCCATGGTGACGCGACGGGCCACACTCCGTGCCTCCTCGCGGTCTTCGGCGCAGTAGGCGGTGGCGACGTACAGCCCGCGATAGTTGTTGGGTGCGGCGACCGCGGTGTGGTCGGTCTCAGCGAAGGCGCGGTTGTAGTCGTCGATGCATTCCTGCAGGTAGTCGAAGCCGAAGTAGTTGTCGAAGGTGATGACCCCGATTCCCCGGACCCCGGCGTTTCCGTGGCTCTGAACGCTCGAGGCAGCGACCGAGACCGGCGGGTGCGGAGTGGTGACGGGCTTGGGGACGACCTCGACCGACGGGATCTTCCAGACCGGGCCGTCGTGCTCCAACTTCTCGTCGACCATCGCCTTCATGAGCACGTCCATCGAGTCCTCCCACTGGGCGCGGGTGTCCTTCGGGTCCACACCGAACGCGGCCAGGGTGGTGAGGTTGTTGGATCGCGCGGTGCACACCTCGGCCCGTCCGCGCGACACAATGTCGAGCGTCGCCAGTCGCTCGGCGACGAGGATCGGGTGATTCCACTTCAGCATGACCGACGCCATCGTGCGTAGCTTGATGCGTTCGGTCCGCATCGCGATGGCCGCGTACAACACCTCGGGGGCGGCCACCGAGAAGTTCGGCGGGCTGAAGTGCTGCTCCGAGGTGCCCCAGGTCGAGAAGCCGAGTTGGTCGGCCAGAGCGACCTCATCGATGAGGTCGTGATAGCGCTGCGAGACGGTTGTCCCGTTGAGGTCGCCCTCTTGCAGAAGACCGATGCGCATGGTTGAGACTCCTTCGTGTGAAAACCGTTGTGATGCTGAAAATTCGAACTGCGTTGCGGTGAGTGGTGGTTGATGGGCGTGCCCTTGGCGGGTGTCGGTGTCGTCGGATTCCGCGGTGAGCGTGCGGGGGTAGGCTCGACGGGTGGATGTCGACCTGAAGTCGCCGGCCGAGAAGGCCATCGAGGTGGTGCGAGAATCCGGACCCGACGACGAACCGCAGCGATCGGACGGGCGTTACGTCGTGGACGGCACCGACCTCGCACTCGTCGATGCTCTGCAGTCGGACGGACGTGCGCGCTTTTCCGATCTCGCCCGTCGCGTCGACGTCACGGAGAAGACCGTCCGCAAGCGCGTTGCTCGTCTGCTGTCCGAGGGCTTCATCACCATCGGCGCCGTCACCGATCCGACGAGGTTGGGTTTCGAGGCAATGGCACTGGTGCTGCTCACGGTCGACGGGACACGTCCTCCATCGGGCATCGCCGATGAGCTGTCCCGCCTTCCGCAGGTGGATTACGTGACTGTGACCACCGGTCCTTTCATGATCCAGGTCGAGCTCATCTGTGTCGACAACGTTGAACTCAGAAGGGTTGTCGCACAGTCCATTCGTCCTACTGCCGGCGTGGCCACGGCCGAGGTACTGCCGTTCCTACGTATCCACTACCAGCAGGCCAGGTTCCATCGCGATGACTCCCGGGAGTCGGGAGTGCGCCCGCGCGAACTGGATTCGCTCGATCAACAGATCGTTGCCGGTCTCGCCGTCGACGGACGTGTGTCGTTTCGTGAACTGGCGCGTGGTCTCCAGGTCTCGGAGGCCGCCATCCGGCAGCGCTACGCGAAACTCACCGAATCCGGTGCCGTACACGTGATGGCCATCGTGAATCCGCTTCGTATGGGATTCACCCACACCTGCTGGGCGGGTATTCGTCTCGCGTCCGGGGCCCGCGCGCGGGATGTCGCCGAGGCTCTCACGGAATTGCCCCGGACCTCTTATGTCGCCCTGACCGTTGGACGGTACGACGTGCTTGCCGAACTGGTCACGGCCTCCGGTGAGGAGTTGCTCGCCGTTCTCGACGACGGCGTCCGCGTGATCCCCGGCGTCGGCGCGGTGGAAGTCCTGGTTTACGAACAGCTGCACTACAAAACGCTGCTGCCCCGACCCGAGGACGCCGCCGACGATCATGACAGCGACATCCAGACTGTCTGAGTGTCGACGTACTTGTCGAGAGCTTCGGGGCCGCAATCGCGACCGATGCCGGAACTCTTGAACCCACCGAACGGTGCTGCCGCGTTGTAGTCGGCGTACGTGTTGACCCACACGGTGCCGGCTCGCAGACTCTGGGCCACGTTGTGCGCTTTGCGGACGTCGTTGGTCCACACGCCCGCCGTGAGGCCGTACTCGCCGGCGTTTGCGCGGGTGGTCACCTCGTCGATCGAGTCGAACGGCTGAATGACCAGCACCGGACCGAAGATCTCCTCGGCGACAACAGCGTCGGAGTCGGCGGGTCCGACGATGGCAGTCGGCTCCAGATAGAAACCGCTGTCCGACAACCGGTTACCCCCGAAAGCGATGGTTGCGCCGGTCTGCTGGACCGACGCGAGGTAACCCTCGACCTTGTCGCGGTGCTGACCTGAGACGAGGGGACCCATGGTCGTCGCGCGGTCCAGGCCCGGTCCGATCTCGAGCGCTGCGGCATGGGCCGCGACGATCTCGAGAACCTGATCGAGCGCGGCGCGCTCCACCATCAGTCGTGACCCGCTGAAGCACACCTGGCCGCTGTAGAAGAAGGCGGTGGTGGCGGCCGCCGCAGCGGCCTTCTCGACGTCGGCGTCGGCGAAGATGATGTGGGGGTTCTTGCCGCCGAGTTCGAGAGATGCATGCTTCAGCATCCGGCCGGCCTCGGCTCCCAAATGGCGACCGACCCGCGCGGAGCCGGTGAACGAGATCTTGGCGACATCGGGATGCGAGATCAATGACTGCCCGGTGCTCTGACCCGATCCGGTGACCACATTGACCACGCCCTCGGGCAGTCCGGCCTCGAGCGCGAGTTCGGCGAGTCGAATCGTCGAGAGTGAGGTCAGCTCGGAGGGTTTGAGGACGACAGTATTGCCCGCCGCAAGTGCCGGAGCGATCTTGATCGCTGCCTGGCAGAGCGGAAAGTTCCACGGGGTGATGGCTGCAACGACACCGAGAGGGAGCTTCCGGGTGTAGACGTGAGCGCCAGGCGTCGAGACCGGCACGGTCTGACCTGCCAGTTTGGTGGGCCAGCCGGCGAAATAGCGGAACTGTTCCACGGCGAGGGGCAGATCGACGGCCTCGACATAGCTGACTGGCTTACCGCCCTCGAGCGCATCGTAGGCCGACAGCTCGGGACCGTTCGCCTCGATCAGGTCGGCGAATCGATGCAGGATCCGTTCGCGCAGGCCGGGCAGCATCGTCGACCACGACGAGTCGAAGGCGCGCTGAGCCGACGAGACCGCTGCGTCGACCGTGGCGGTGTCGGCCTCGGCAACAGTCGTCAGCGTTTGACCGGTCGAGGGATCGATGGTGGACAACACCTCTGCGGACTCGACGCGCTCGTTCCCGTCGATGAACGAGCCGTGCGGTCGGGACGCGAAAGCGAGGACGTTGTCCGGGGCAGTGGTGGACGGGGGACTGATGGTCATTCGGTCGACTCCTCAGGAGAGCGGATGGGGGACAAGCGGGACAGTCACAATCGGGAGGGGCAAGCGATTCGAACCTGGTGGTCATGCGGGGATCGTCGGGCGCATCCGCCACCGGTGATAGACCACCGGCGGGCGATCGGCCGAGTGTTCGATGGCGTGAATCATGCCGACGACGATCGTGTGATCACCTCCGACGCAGAAGGATTCGACGGTGCAGTCGAATACCACCGAGGCGCCGGCGATCAGCGGCTGTCCCGAAGCCGAGTACGTCCAATCGGTGCCGTCGAACTTGGCGGCACCTTTGGTCGCGAAGGCCATGGCGGTGTCCTGAAGGCCGTCCGACACGATGTGGACCACAAATCGCCGGCCGGGTCCGAGCGCGGCCAGGGTGTCCGAAGCCTCGTCCAGACACACCAGGAGCATCGGCGGGTCTTGGGAGAGCGAGGTGACGGCGGAGACGGTTGCGCCGTGCGGAACACCCGCCGCGGACGTGGTGGTGATTATCGAGACCGCAGCGGGCAGGTCCGCCATGGCGGCGCGGAACGCCTCGGAGCTGACGCTGGAGAAGTGGCGCGCATCACTTGTTGTAGCCATAAGAGGACCATAATGCGAACAAATTCACCTACGCAAGACCTGAATGCGAAGTTAACGCCCGTAACACGACTGTTTCACGCGCGACCTCTCAGTGGCACGTGCCGCATGCGAACTTTCCCGCTACGGGATCTCGATGTCGGCGGTTCTCATTCGACCCACGTGCGGTGCTCGCCGGCGTGGCTACGGTCCAGGCCTTCGAGGGGGTAACGCCAAGAATGCACCGGCGCCCACGGCGGGCCCGGCCCGCCGATCTGATGACGTGGGTTGTCAGACTTGGTAGCCTGTCGCCACGAGGTCGCCGTTCGACGGGGTACCACGTGGGCCGCGATCGGCGTCCCGGGCGAGAGATGGATTGAATAATGAAGCGCAACAATCGGATTGGCTGAAACAGGCATTGATCGGCGCGGCCGGCAATATCCTGCATCTGCGACGCGACTGCTGGCCCGGTTCGTGGAGTGCAGCCGGATCCGAAGAGAGCGACGACGCGGCCCAGCCGCGAAAGGTGGGGTGGACATGGTCTCGGTGACCGGTGCGGTCGGCACGGTGGTCGAATCGGCACAGGACGCGTTCGGCGCGTTCCAGGTGCTGCGGCGGTCGGGTCTGGTGGATCCAACGGAACCCAAGGAGCTGCTGACCACGGTCAAGCGTGCCAAGATCATCGGGCCGTGTGCGGCGGCGGTGGCGCACGGCGCCGACGAGTACCCCGAGGCCGGAGCCGTCGCCGACGAACACGGCGAGCTCACCTTCGGTGAACTCAATGCGCACGCCAACGCACTCGCCAACCACCTGCTCGCGTCGGGCATCAAGCCGGGAGCGGTCATCGGCGTCATCGCGCGGGACCACCGAGGGCTGCTGACCACCATGAGCGCCGCGGGCAAGGCCGGGTTCCGCCTGGCCATGATGAACACCGGCTTCGGCAAGACGCAGTTCGCCGAGGTCGCCGAGCGCGAGAAGATCGTCGCGATGCTCTACGACGAGGAGTTCACCGACCTCGCCGACTCCCTCCCCGCCGACACCTTGCGCATCGTCACCTGGATCGACGGCAACCGCCCCGTCGGTGACGGCGTCCAGACCCTCGACGACATCGCGGCCACCGGCGATACGTCGACTCCGCCCGAACCCGCCGCGTGGGGCGGACTCGTCATCCTCACCAGCGGCACGACCGGGCTGCCCAAGGGCGCCCAGCGGTCGAAGATGTCGCCGTTCGCCAGTGCGCTTCTGCTGGACCGGATCCCGTTGCCGCAGCGCAGCGCCATGGTGATCGTCTCACCGATCTTCCACTCCACCGGTTTCGCGCTGTGGGGGGTGGGGACGGCGCTGGGCAACAAGACCGTGGTGATGCGCCGGTTCGACGCCGAGAAGACCCTCGCCGCGATCGCCGACCACAAGGCCGAGGTGCTGGTCGCGGTCCCGACCATGCTGCACCGCATGGTCGCACTGGGCCCCGACGTCATCGGCAAGTACGACTTGTCGTCGCTGAAGATCGTCGTGCTCGCGGGTTCGGCTCTGTCACCGACCCTTTCGGAAGCCATTCAGGACACGTTCGGTGACGTACTCTACAACCTCTACGGCTCCACCGAGGTCGCGATCGCAACGGTCGCGCAACCAAAGGAGCTGCGTCTGGCGCCGGGGACGGTGGGCCGCGCACCGGTCACCAGCCGACTCGCGCTCTTCGACGACAAGGGCAACCGGATCTCCGGGACCAACATGCGCGGCAGGCTTTTCGTGCGCAACGGGGCCCCGTTCGAGGGCTACACCGACGGACGCAACAAGGAGATCATCGACGGCTACATGTCCACCGGAGACATGGCCCGATTCGACGAGCACGGACTCCTCCACATCGACGGCCGCGACGACGACATGATCGTCTCCGGCGGCGAGAACGTCTACCCGCTCGAGGTGGAGAACCTGCTCGGTGAGCATCCCGACATCGACGACGTGGCGGTCATCGGCGTCGACGACGACGAATACGGAAAGCGGTTGCGCGCCTTCATCGTCGCCGCCGATCATGCGAACCCCACGCCTGAGGACATCAAGGAGCACGTCAAGAAGCACCTCGCCCGGTACAAGGTGCCCCGCGACGTCGTCTTCGTCGATGACCTGCCCCGCAACCCCACCGGCAAGCTCGTCCGCCGGCACCTCCCGACCGGCCCGCTCTGACCCTTCGAGGCTCGTCGTTTGCGCTCCTCGCACCTCAGGGAGCAGGGGGTTGGCTCGCGTCAGGAAGTGCCCGAGGTCAGCGCGCGTACGACGAGATGCAGTGCGGCAGTGGTGGTCAGCGACCGGACACGCTCGCGGTCACCGGGGAACTTGCGCGTGACGGTGACCGTGGGCCGGTCGCGTAGAGCCACACCGAAGCACACGGTGCCGACCGGTTTCGTCTCGGTGCCGCCACCGGGGCCGGCCACTCCGGTGGTCGACACCGCGACATCGGTACCGAACCGTGCGAGCGCACCCTCGGCCATCGCGGCGGCGACCTCCTCGCTGACGGCTCCGTGCGTGGCGATGAGCTCGGCCGGGACGTCGAGCAGATCCGACTTGGCGTCGTTGGAGTACGACACGACGCCACCCATCACATAGGCCGACGAGCCGGGCCGGTCGGTGAGCCGCGCCGCGACGAGTCCGCCGGTGCACGACTCGGCGGTCGCGATCAGTCGCCCGTCCAAGGCGGCGACCAGGAGATCGTCGATCGTGGAACCGTCGGTCGAGAAGATCTGCCGCCCATGATGTTCGACGAGGAGGTCGAGGAGGGAGTCGTAGACCGACGCATCAGCTGCGGCGAATCGGGTGACCATGTCGAGTTCGCCTCGCCGCAGGCAGGTGGTGATCTCGAGTTGCCCGAAGGCGGGGATAGCGGTCTCCGCCGATCGCAGCGTCTCGGCGAGTTCCGCTTCGAGGAGACCGTAGGCGCGGATGGTCGCCTGACGCAGATCGTCGGCGCGTGACAGGACGTCGGCGACGGCAGCCGTGGCGATCGCCGTCGGCCACATCGCCTGGAGCTCCGAGGGCGGGCCGGGCAGGACGACGATCGTCGGCACACCGGCCGCCGCGGGGATGACGACACCCGGCGCGGTGCCGGTCGGTGGTACCGGAACGGCCCCGACCGGTACCAGGGCCTGCTTGCGGATACCCGCCCTCGTCGGTCCGGAATCGACGTCGAATCCGATCCCGCGCCAGCTCTGGATGATCGCGGCGATGTGCTCCTCGAGTCCGGGATCGAGGAGTAGTTCGCGGCCGCAGAACTCTGCGACGGTGGCGACGGTGAGGTCGTCGGCGGTGGGGCCGAGCCCGCCGCTGGTGACGATCAGATCAACCTGGTGCTCGGCGAGGAAGCGCAACTGCGCGGTGAGGTCGGCGTGCCGGTCGCCGCAGATCGTGATGTGGGCGACGTCCACCCCGAGTTCGAGGAGTTCCTCCGACACCCAGGGCCCGTTCTGGTCGGCGATCCGGCCGGTCAGGACTTCGGTTCCGGTGACCACGATGCCTGCGCGCACACTCACGCCGTCGAGCCTAGTGGTACCGACGCAGAACGCGCCCTCACCAGAGGGCGCGTTCCACGGGTTCGGCGAGAAAAGGGGATCAGGCCTTCTCGGCCTTCGCCTTCTCCTGCATCGACGAGCGGGCCGGGTTGGCCTGATCGTCCTTCTTGGGGTCGGACTCGTCCTGCTTCTCGGTCACCCCGGACTTGATCCGCGCACCGATGTCGGGGTCGACGCGATGCCAGTATTCGAACGCCCGCTGGAGGATCGGTTCGGACACGCCGTTGAGGAGATGCCCGACGACGTTGTCCACGAAGCGTTCACGCTGCTCGTCGTCGAAGACCTCCCGGACCATCGTCCCCGCTTGACCCCAGTCGTCGTCCTCGGGATGGTCGACATATGCGCTGCGCAGGATCTCCCCGTTCGCCGCCCACTGCGGTTCGCCCTGGCCGGGATACAGCGCCGACGGGCCGCCCTTGGAATTGGGTGCGTAGACCGGGTCGGGGACGTTGTGGATGCGCATCGCCCCGTCCTTGGAGTACGAATGCACTTCGTTCTTCGGCGCGTTCACCGGGATCTGCCTGTAGTTGCCGCCGATCCGGTGGCGATGGGCGTCGGCATAGGAGAACACGCGCGCGAGCAGCATGCGGTCGGGACTGAAACCGATACCCGGCACGACGTTGTTCGGCTCGAACGCGGCCTGCTCGATCTGCGTGTGGTGATCGACCGGATTGGTGTGCAGGGTCATCGTGCCGACCTCGATGAGCGGGTAGTCGCCGTGCGGCCACACCTTCGTCAGGTCGAACGGGTTGAACCGGTAGCTCACCGCGTCGTCGAAGGGCATCAGCTGCACCTTGAGAGTCCAGCTCGGATGGTTGCCCGCCGCGATGTTCTCGAACAGGTCCCGAGTGTGGAAATCGGTGTCCGCAGAAGCCATCTGGTCGGCCTCGTGCTGGGTGAGGTGCTCGACTCCCTGGTCGGACTTGAAATGGTATTTGACCCAGTGCTTGACACCTTCGGAATTGACCCACAGGTAGGTGTGCGAGCTGTATCCGTTCATGTGGCGCCAGGTCTTGGGAATCCCCCGATCGCCCATCAGCCAGGTCACCTGATGCGCCGACTCCGGCGAGAGCGTCCAGAAGTCCCACTGCATGTCGTGGTCGCGAAGGTTGTTGTCCTGACGGCGTTTCTGCGAACGGATGAAGTGCTGGAACTTCATCGGGTCCTTGACGAAGAAGACCGGCGTGTTGTTGCCGACCATGTCGTAGATGCCTTCGTCGGTGTAGAACTTCAGTGCGAAACCACGCGGGTCACGCCAGGTGTCGGGGCTGCCGCGCTCGCCGGCAACGGTCGAGAACCGGGCCACCATCTCGGTTTTCACGCCGGGTTGGAACAGTGCGGCACAGGTGTAGGCCGAGACGTCTTGCGTCGTCTCGAAAGTGCCGAAAGCGCCGCTGCCCTTGGCATGCGGCTGGCGCTCGGGGATGCGCTCGCGATTGAACTGGGCCATCTGCTCGATCAGGTAGTGATCGTGCAGGACGATCGGGCCGCCGGCGCCAACCGTCAGGGAGTGTTCGTCACTCCCCGCGGGTGCTCCCGAATCCCGGGTGGTGAACAGAGAATCGTCGGACATATCGCCTCCGAGAGGTCGTCGTATCCGTGCATGACAAGCGGACCCGAGGGCTGCAGGTCCGTTCCGCCGATCCTACGCCGACGGCGTCGGTGGGACGCCGATCCCGAATTCCCGCAACACCGCCTCGGTGTGCTGTCCGAGAGCCGGTACCGGACCCATCGCGAGCTCGACGTCGTCGAAGGTCAGCGGCGGAAGCAGCGCCCGTACCGGGCCGACCTCGGTGTCCACCTCGCGCCAGCGGTCGCGCTCACTCAGCTGCGGATGCGCGACGACGCCTTCGAGGTCGCGGATCTCGGCCGCGGGAATGCCCGCGTCGGCGAGGCGACGGTCGAGCTCGTCGGTGGTGAAGCGTTTGGTCTCGGCGCCGATCGCGGCGTCGACCTCGGCTCGCCGGGCGACCCGCTCGATGTTGGTGCGATAGCGGGGGTCGTCGGCCAGATCCGGGCGCTCGAGGGCCACGCGGGTGAGCGTGTCCCAGCCGCGGTCGTTCTGGACGCCGATGAGGATGTCGCCGTCGGCGGTCGGGTACTTGTCGTAGGGCACGATCGCCGCATGGCCGAGCCCGGCACGGGCGATCTGCCGGCCACCGTACAGGCGCATGTACATCGGGTGGCCCATCCATTCGACCGTGGCGTCGAACATGGCCACCGAGACGCGCGCGCCGACTCCGGTGGTGGCGCGTCGGAACAGCGCCGACAGTACGGAGGTCAGTGCGTACATACCGGCTGCGATGTCGGAGGTCGGGATACCCGTCTTGGACATCTCGTCGGGCGTCCCGGTCACCGAGATCAGCCCGGCCTCGGCCTGCACCAGCATGTCGTAGGCCTTGCGGTCGCGATACGGTCCGGCGTCGCCGTATCCGGACATGTCGACGACGACGAGCTCGGGATGGTCGGCGCGCAGATCGTCGGCGGCGAGGCCGAGCCGGGCGGCCGCCCCGGGAGCGAGGTTCTGGATGAAGACGTCCGCGCCGGCGATCAGGGTTCGGATCGCGTGGCGTCCGTCCTCGCTCTTGAGGTCGAGCGCGACCGACTCCTTGCCGCGGTTGAGCCACACGAAGTGCGAGGCGGCGCCGCCGCGCACCGCCGCGTCGTACTGCCTAGCGAAGTCCCCGTCACCGACCCGTTCCACCTTGATGACCCGGGCGCCGAGATCGGCGAGGTGTCGGGTGGCCAGCGGTGCGGCGACGGCCTGTTCGAGCGCCACCACGGTGATGCCCTCGAGGGGCAGAAGTCCTTCGTCCGGAGTCACCGGCCAAGGATCGCCGACGGTGCCACGCCCGGTCAACGAGACCCCTCGCCGGCCTCGGGATCGTTGGTGGCCTCGGTGAGGCGATGCAGCAGATACGTGAGCGTCCGGATGTCGTCGGGGTCCCATTGGGCCAGCCGAGCACGCCAATCGGTGACCGCCGAGGCGAGCACGGCGTCGACACGTTCGCGACCGTGATCGGTGAGGGTGACCACGCGGGCGCGGGCATCGCGCGGGTCCGGGTGCCGCTCGGCGAGCCCGAGCCGCACGATCGCGTCGATCTGCCGCGTCACCGTCGACTTCTCCATGCCGACGGCGGTGACCAGATCCGACATCGGCATCGAATGGTGCCGGGCCAGCACGGTGATGAGCGGGTAGCACGACGGGTCCAGCCGCGGGTCGATGGCGCGGGCGCGCAACCGGGTGCGCACCCGGCCCCGTCGCCAGAAATCGGTGAGTTCGGCCTCGAGGCCGCTGATCGGATCCGGGCCGGTGGGGTCGTCGGCCGACGCGGTCATCTCCGAACCCATGCCGGTCAGGTTACCCAGCCGGGGTGGGGGAGGCGACGTCGGACGACTCCCGCACGTGGTGCACGATCGACAGGTGACCTCTGCACCGCGCACCAAGCCGAATGCCTGGGAGTACGTGAAGTACGCCTACTGGGCGCGTCTGCCGAAATCGATGCTCGGCTGGGTGACCAACGACCTGGCCGGCCCGGGTGCGTCGGTACGCATGGTGGTCCGCTGGGCGGTGCCGTGCATCATCGTGCTGACCCCGATGCTCTTCGTCCCGGCCGACTGGGGCGTCCGGATCACGATGACCATGCCGATCCTGCTGGCCTACCTCTTCTTCTCGATCGCGTTGAACCGGGTCTACCGCCGTCACCGGCTCGTCCAGCACGGACTCGATCCCGACCTGGTGAACAAGCTCGAACGAGAGAAGAACTCGGACCTCTACGACGAGTACCACCGCAAGTACCGCGGTGAACGACGCCGCCCGTCGAACTAGGCCGAGACGGCGCCGGCGTTCAGTACAGGTAGTCCTCGCCGCTGGCCCGGACCGTCACGTCGGACAGACTGATGCCCCACGGCTGGTCGATGACATGCACGACCGCCCGGGCGAGATCCTCCGGGGTGATCAGCCAGTACTTCACCGAGTCGACGTCGACGAGCTCGTCGGGCAGCGTGCCCTGCATCAGCTCCGTGATGTGCTCGCGGTACGACGCCGCACGTTGCCCGACGATCCCGCGGATCGCGCGGTCGTTGACGATCCAGCTCGCCAGGTTGGTGCCGGCCACGCCGGTCGGTTTGACCGTCGTCACCTTGATCTTGCCCTTGGCCTCGATGCGTAAGGAGTCCGACAGCATCGTCACGGCGGCCTTGGTCGCGCTGTAGACACCCGAGCCCTCGAAGCCGCCGTTGCCGTAGATCGACGCGATGTTGACCACCTGACCCCGGCCCTGCGCGACCATCTGGTCGTACACCGCCGAGATGCCGTTCACGACGCCCTTGATGTTGATGTCGATGGCCCGGTGCCACTTCTCCCAGGCCCGCTCGTGGTCGGCGAAGAACGCCAGCGGCATCACCCCGGCGTTGTTGACGATCACGTCGATCGCACCGAACCGGTCGACGGCCGCCGCCGCGGCGCCCTTCATCTGGTTCATGTCGGTGACGTCGGCGACGTGTGCGACAGCCGACCCGCCGGTGGCGGTGATGCCGTCGGCGACCGCGGTGAGCCCGTCGGCGTCGATGTCCACACCGACGATGTGAGCGCCCTGTGCCGCGCACATCTCCGCGATCACCTTGCCGAAACCGCCTCCGGCGCCGGTGATGATGATGGTCTTGCCCTGCAGATGATCAGACATGCAACTCCCCGCCCGCGACAAAAGGTCGCGTCATCCTAGCGTTCCGTTGCCGCCTGCTCGGCGAACTCCCCGTCCTCTCTGCGCTCTTCGGCACTCGGCCACGATCCCGACCAGGTCCACGCGAGCGCGGCGCGCCGCACTCACGCCCGCGCATCGGCCGTACACCGATGGCGGCCCTACCCACGCCCGCGACGATTCAGTCACATGACTGAAGGGCTTGTCAAGGGTTGCGTCGGCGATGTCCCCGATCACCACTGGTCACCGAAGTGGCCCTTGACACACAGGTCGTCCATGACAAATCCTGTGTCGCGACGGCCACGCCCCGGTCCGTCCCACGCGGCGTCCTCGACCCGCGACCACGGTCTCCACCGTCTCTCGAGCTGCCGAATCACCAAGCACCCGGCGCCATCTCGCGCCGAACGACAGGAGAACCATGACCGGGGTATCACCGACCAGACGTACCTTCCTGCGAGCGGCGGCGATGACCGCGGCGGGTTCGGCGGCCGCGGCCGTCACCGGAGCCGGACCGGCGTCAGGAGATCCATCGCGACGGATCCGGCGGACACGCGAAGAGCATCGGGTGGTGATCGTCGGCTCGGGATTCGGCGGTGGCGTCGCGGCGCTCCGGCTCGCGCAGGCCGGCGTGCCGGTCCTGTTGCTCGAGCGGGGCCGGCGGTGGCCGACGGGTCCGAACTCGGAGACCTTCCCGCGTGCGTCGAGTCCGGACAAGCGGATCCTGTGGCACGAGTCGACCCCGAACCTCTTCGGCAAGCCGCTGAGCGTCGAACCCTATGTGGGACTGTTCGAGTCGGTCGCGGGCGTCAACATGACCGCACTCTGCCCGGCCGGCCTCGGCGGTGGTTCCCTCGTCTACCAGGGCATGACACTGCAACCGAGCGAGGCGGTGTTCAACGAGCACTTCCCGAACGCACTCGACTGGCAACTGATGAACCGTGTGCACTACCCGCGGGTCGCGCGGATGCTGAAGGTCGCGGTGGCGCCCGACTCGGTGGTGCGTTCCCCGCAATACCTGGCACCGCGACAGTTCGCGAAACGAGTTCGGGCCGAGGGCCTTCCGCTGCAGAAGATCCCGATGCCGATCGACTGGGGGTATGCCGCGGCCGAGCTGCGTGGCGAGACGAAGCCCGCCTACACCAACGGCGACGGCGCCATCGGCGTGAACAACGGTGGCAAGCACAGTGTCGACGTCACCTATATCCGCGAGGCCGAGGCGACCGGGCGGGTTCAGGTCCGAACCCTGCACACCGTGCGGCAGGTCGCCCGCCGACCCGACGGCCGATGGTCCCTCGAGGTCGAACGCACCGACGAGTCCGGGAAAGTGTTGGAGCACAACGAACTGATCGCAGGGACACTCATCCTGTCGGCGGGCAGCGTGAACACGACCAAGCTGTTGGTGAAGGCGCGCGCGACCGGAACCGTGCCGGGCCTGCCCGACGGGGTGGGGCACGGATGGGGCACCAACGCCGACCGGATCTACACCTGGACCAGCCCCAGTATCGACTTCGGGACGGTACAGGGCGGACCGGTGGTCTTCGGCAGCCCCAACTGGAGCGATCCGAAGTGCGCGTTCACCGTCATCCAGGCATCGCTGCCGCCACTACCCGTGTACGCCGGCACCACGATGATGGTCGGCTTCGGGGTGAGCTCGGGACGTGGCGTCATCTCCTACGACTCGGCGATCGGAGATTCGGTGATCCGCTGGCCACACGAGGGCGATTCGGAGATCCAGACCAAGCACATCGACCGGACCGTGCGCCGGATCGCCGGACCCGACGCCGTCCTGACGGACACCAATGCGGTGTTCCCCTCGACCTGGCACGCGCTCGGCGGGGCCAACATGGGTGCGGTGTGCGACCTCGAGGGACGCGTTCACGGCCAGCGCGGGCTCTACGTCATCGACGGCGCACTCATGCCGGGCAATACGGCGGCCTGCAATCCGTCGATGACCATCGCAGCGGTCGCCGAGCGCGCTCTCGACCGGATCGTCGCCCGGGATGTCGGCACGGTCATCTGATCACCGGGAGGCGGCCGGCGCGAGCCACATCCCGGTCAGCGCATCGACGACCAGGTCGCGCTCGTGCTCCCATGGGGCTGTTCGAGTCCCGCCGTCCTCGGCGGCCCGTTCGATGTCGGCGAGCGCGTTGACGATCATGTGGCGCGTCAGGTTGTTGCGCACTTCGAGCACGTCGTCGGGAAAGGTCGGCAAGGTGGCGTAGAACCGGTCGAGGATCGTCATGAGGACCTCCGATCGCGCGGTCTCCTCGTAGAGCAGGGCGGTCGCGGACGGATCGCTCGACACCTGGGCGAAGAACCGGGCGAAGTAGCTCGGCGCACCGATCTGTGCGAGGTACTCGACCTCGGGTCCGACGAGGCAGCGGAGCCAGTCGCGGACCCCGGGGTCGGGTCCGACCTCCGACAGACATCTCTGGCGAAGCCGCTCGATCGGGACGTTGTGCGACGTCAGGGTGGCGCGGAGGAGATCGTCCTTGGAACCGAAGTGATGGCCGACGGCATAGTTGTTGCCCTGACCGGCCGCCTTGCTGATCTGGCGACTGGACACGGCCGCGACCCCGTTCAGGGCGATCAGTTTCTCGGCCGCCTCGATGAGCAGCGCACGGGTGCGGGCAGACTGCTCCGTCTTCCCTTCGCTCATGGATCGATGATGCCCTACCGTCGCCGATCGACACGCCGCGATGGTGGCCGTGTCCGACTCGCCGAAACACCGCAAAGCGGTCAGTGCCGTACGGAGGTGCGTCGGCGCGACACGCGAACCGACCCCGGCCGCACGGGAAGTCGCAGCGCGAGTGGCCATCCGGGCCTATGGTGGATCGACGAATGCCCGGATGATCCACCGTCCGACCGACCGCCGGTCGCAGGACCCGACTGTTGGGAGGGACCAGATGGCGACTGCGCCTCCGGCCACGGCGAACCTGCGAGAACTGACGCTCCGAGGTGCCGTCCTCGGTGGCATCATCACGCTGGTCTTCACAGCCGCCAACGTGTACCTCGGACTCAAGGTGGGCCTCACGTTCGCCACCGCGATCCCGGCCGCCGTCATCTCGATGAGCATTCTGCGGTACTTCGCCAACCACTCGGTGGTCGAGAACAACATCGTCCAGACGATCGCGTCCGCCGCCGGCACGCTGTCGGCGATCATCTTCGTCATACCCGGTCTGGTCATCATCGGATGGTGGACGGGCTTCCCGTACTGGATCACGGTGGCGGTGTGCGCGATCGGCGGAATCCTCGGCGTCATGTACTCGATCCCGCTACGGCGCGCGCTGGTCACCGGCTCCGACCTGCCCTACCCGGAAGGCGTTGCGGCAGCAGAGGTATTGAAGGTCGGCGATTCCGCGGGCGGCGCCGCGGAGAACAAGGCCGGCCTGCGCACGATCGTCATCGGTTCGCTCGCGTCGGCCGGTTTCGCCCTGCTCACCAAACTCCAGGTCCTCAGCGATTCGATCTCGACGACGATCAGGATCGGCACGGGCGGAACGTTGTTCAGTGCCGGGTTGTCGATGTCGCTGATCGGCATCGGCCATCTCGTCGGGATCACCGTGGGCATCGCCATGCTCGTCGGGGTGGTGATCTCCTACGTCGTACTGCTGCCCATCGAGACCCAGGGGCGCACGGCGGGGGAGGATTTCGGCGACGCCGTCAGCTCGATCTTCGCCAATGACGTGCGACTCATCGGGGCCGGGGCGATCGCCATCGCGGCCGTCTGGACGCTGATCAAGGTCATCGGTCCGATCGTGCGGGGAATCCGGGCGGCCATGGTCTCCTCGCGATCGCGTCGGGAGGGGGTCACGGTCGACATCACCGAGCGGGACATGCCGATCAACATCGTCGGCGGCAGCATCCTCGTGCTGCTCATCCCGATCGGAATCCTGTTGTGGGACTTCGTGCGCGACACGGTTCTGGAGGGCAGTGCCACCGGGATCATCGTGGTCAGCATCGTCTTCGTGTTCGTCATCGGACTGGCGGTCGCGTCGGTGTGCGGGTACATGGCGGGCCTGATCGGGTCGTCGAACAGCCCCATCTCCGGCGTGGGCATCCTGGTGGTTCTCATCGCCGCACTGCTCGTGAAGCTGACCTTCGGGCCGGCGGACGACTCGCAGACCGACGCGCTCATCGCGTACACGTTGTTCACGGCCGCGGTCGTCTTCGGCGTCGCGACCATCTCCAATGACAACCTGCAGGACCTCAAGACCGGTCAACTCGTCGGGGCGACACCGTGGAAACAGCAGGTGGCGCTGATCATCGGCGTGCTGTTCGGGTCGGCCGTGATCCCGCCGATCCTGCAGCTGATGTACGAGGCCTTCGGGTTCGTCGGCGCGCCGGGTGCCACCGAGGACGCGCTCGCGGCGCCGCAGGCGGGTCTGCTGACGACCCTCGCGCAAGGGGTACTGGGGGCGGACCTGAACTGGGGACTCGTCGGAATCGGTGCCCTGATCGGCGCGGTGGTGATCGTGATAGACGAACTCCTCGATCGCGCAGGGCGTTTCCGGCTGCCGCCGCTGGCTGTCGGGATGGGCATGTACCTTCCGATGTCGGTGGTCCTGATCATCCCGATCGGCGCCTTCATCGGTCACTACTACAACCGCTGGGCCGAACGCAGCGGCGGCGCAGTGGAACACAAGAAGAGGATGGGTGTCCTGCTGGCCACCGGCCTGATCGTCGGCGAGGCGCTCTTCGGCGTGGTCTTCGCCGGCATCGTGGCGGCCACGGGCGACGACTCGGCGCTGGCGATCGTCGGCGACGGCTTCGGGACCTGGGCACAGATCCTCGGCGTCATCGTGTTCGCCGCGACCATCGCCCTCCTCTACGACCGTGTCCGCAAGATAGCGACCGCGAGCGGGACGTCGTCGACGACCGCCGGCACTCCGAAGGACTGAGATGGCAGAGGGAACACTGGCACGTGCGATCGACGACTTCACGGCCGGTGCCGAGCATCTGACGCGGTTGGTGGACCTGATCGCCGACGATCGCTGGGACGGACCCGGTCTCGGCGAATGGTCGTTGCGATCGCTCGTCGGACACGCGAGCAGATCGCTGACGACGGTCGTCACCTACCTGGCCGAGCCCGGTGGTGATGTCGAATTGACCTCGACCGCGGCCTATTTCGCATCGATCCGCGGTTACGGAGACCCCGCGTCGGTCCGACAGCGAGGAGTGGACGCCGGGCTGTCCCTGGGGAACGATCCGCGCGCCGGGGTCCGGGAGCGGCGCGCACAGGCCGTCGACGCCCTTGCGGGAACGGGGGATCGGCCCCTGACGACGCCGTTCGGCGGCATCATGCTGTCCGATTACCTGCCCACCCGGACCTTCGAACTCGCGGTGCACGGTCTCGACATCTCGCGGGCGATCGGTTCCGATCTCCCGCTGCCGGCCGAGGTGCTGGCGTCAGCGCTGTCGACGGCGGCCGCCACCGCACTGCTCACCGGTCAGGGCGAGCAGGCGTTGCTCACCCTGACCGGCAGGGAATCTGCACCGTTGTCCGTCGTTTGACGTCCCCGACGGGGCGGTCAGCTCGCGACGTTCGTGCGCGCGAACTCGGCGACGATCGCGGCGTTGAAGGCGGCGAGGTCGTCGGGCTTGCGGCTGGTGATCAGCACGTTGTCCCCGTCGCGGCATGTCACGACCTCCTCGTCGACCCAGGTGCCGCCGGCGTTGATGACGTCGGTGCGCACACTCGGGAACGACGTGAGGGTGCGGCCGCGGACAACGTCGGCCTCGATCAGGGTCCAGGGCGCGTGGCAGATGGCCGCGACCGGCTTGCCGGCATCGAAGAAGCTGCGCACGAAGCGGACGGCGGGCTCCGAGGTTCGCAGGAAATCCGGGTTCGCGACACCGCCCGGCAGGACCAGCGCGTCGAAGTCCATCACGCGGGCGTCCTCGAGAGGGGTGTCGACGGGGAAGGTGTCGGCCTTGTCGAGGTGGTTGAACGCCTGCACCGTGCCGGAGTCGGTGGACACCAGGACGGGCTTGCCGCCGCACGCCTCGACCGACTTCCACGGTTCGGTGAGTTCGACCTGCTCGGCGCCCTCCTGGGCGACCAGGAAAGCGATGGTGGTGCCGTTCAGTTCTTCGGCCATGGCCGTGTACCTCCTTGTACGCGCCGACTACGGCATCGGCGCCTCGTCGGATCCGGTACCCGCGGGCGTCGTGCACCAAACGGTCACACCCCGCCCGGGCATGACCCGGGCGGGGTGTGTTGAATGTCCCCGGACGACGGCTGGGAGGTAGTGGTGGGTGGTTTCGACGGCGTCGCGACGCTGGTCCATCTGGCACGTGGTGGACAGATCGGCGAGTCCCACGAGACGCCGCACACGGTGATCGCCGACGTACCGCACCGCACGCTGCGGCGGTACGGCACCGACGACGAGGTGATCGCAGCCGTCGGCACGGGACGGCGGCCGGTGCTGCTGATCCCGCCGCTCGCGGTGTCCACATCGTGCTACGACCTCGCCGACGGGCTGTCGGTGGTGCAGTTTCTCCTGTCGACCGGCCGGGTTCCGTACGTGCTCGACTTCGGCGACATGACCCGCGCCGACCGGCACCTCGGGTTCGCCGACTTCTTCGACGACATCGTCCCCGGGGCCGTCGCTGCGACCGTCGCAGACTTCTACGGCAGCGCCGACGACCCGGCCGCCGGAACGTCGCGGGATTCCTCAGCAGTCGATCTGCTCGCGTGGAGTATCGGCGGGACGATCAGCCTGTTGACCGCTGCCGCGAACCCAGACCTGCCGGTGGCGTCGGTCGTCGCGGTCGGGACGCCTCTCGATTACTCCAAAGTCCCGCCGTATCCGCTGGTCAAGACGCTGATGAAACCGGTCGGCACCGCGCCGGTGACGATGGCGCTGCGAGCGCTCGGCGGGATCCCCGCGCCGCTGGTCCGCCTCGCCTATCGGGGCACGGCCTGGCAGCGCGAACTCAAGAAGCCGGGCTACATCCTGCGCAACGCCGACGACACCGACGCGCTGACCCGGATGAAGGCCATCGACCGTTTCCAGGAGACGATGCCCGGCTATCCAGGCAAGGTGTCCGAGCAGATGTGGGAGAACTTCATCATGCGCGGGGAACTCGCCGACGGGGTGCTCGACTTCGGCGGACGGGTTGTCGACCTCGCCGAGGTCGCGGTACCGGTCGCGCTGTTCGGCAGTCACCGCGACGCGATCGTCAGCTGGGCCGCCGCCCACCACGGGGTGGGGCTGCTCTCCGGGGCGCCGCGCGTCGAGTTCACCACGGTGGAGACCAGCCATCTGGGATTGATCGCCGGGTCCGCTGCGGTCGAGCAGACGTGGCCCCGCATCGACGAGTTCTTGACGTCGGTGCACGCAGTTCGTAGATGAAAAAACCTTCATCTTCGACTCATGGACGGCTCACCGGCGTCCGCCAGAGTCGTTGACATGAACTTCTCACGAGTACTCGCCACCATCGCCCTCGGTGCGCTCGCGGTTGCCGTCATGACCGCCAGCTTCTTCCTCATCCGTTCGCCCGAGCCCAGCCTGGCCTCCGACGCCGTGTCCGTGGATGTGTCCCAGACGCCGGAGGCCAAGACTGCTCCCGCGCAGTCGCCGCAGGTGCCGACCCCGGCCGCGGCCCCGGTTCCCCGGGTCCCGGCCGGCGCGCCGGTGCAGCGGGCCGTCCCGCCGAACCTGGGTTCCGACGACGACGACTGGTGCGACGTCAACGCGGCCCATCGCGACGACGACTGTGACGACGACTGGGACGACAACGGCCGGGACGACAACGACGACTGGGACGGCCAGGACGACGACTGGGACGATGACATCGATGACGGCCAGGACGACTGACGACGCGACAGCGAGACCAGCCGAGAGTGCGGGTGTGCGTCAGCGCCCCGCGCTCTCGGCGCGTTGGCGCATCACGGCCTGGATCATGCTCACCACGTTCCTGCTGCTGGTGGTGGTGTTCGTGGTGACGCGCAACCTGTTGCTCCGTGACGTCGACACCCGGGTGAACAACTACGTCGCGCAGGAGGCGAGCGAGTTCCGGACGTTCGCGTCCGAGGGGGTCGATCCGACGACGACGGAACCGTTCACCTCGGTGTCGCGACTGCTCGAGGTGTTCCTGTCGCGGCAGTCGGCCGGTGAGGGCGAGGTCATGGCCGGCGTCGTCGGCGACACCGAGATCCTCGAACTGCCGGGCAACGCCTGGCCGGCCCCGGGCGAGGGGCGTCGCGTCCTCGACGAACTGCGGGCGCAGAGCGGGGCGGCCGGGGTCTTGATGACCGCACACGGTGAGATCCGCTGGGGCAAGGTGGATCTGACGCCCGTCGGTGGCGGCTCGGCCGACCCGGCGTCGGGCGCGTCGCAGCCGGGAACCTTCATCGTCGGCATCTACACCGACCCGGGCCGGGAACTGGTCGACCGCACGATGCGGGTGCTGGCGATCGTCGGCCTGGCCGGGATGATCGTCACCACCGGCGTGGCGTATCTGGTCGCGGGCCGGATCCTGGCGCCGGTCCGCAGTGTGCGGATGGTCGCCGCGGAGATCAGCGAGAACGACCTCACCGCACGGGTCCCGGTCATCGGACGCGACGACGTGGCCGCGCTGGCCCAGACCTTCAACGCGATGCTGGACCGTATCGAGGATGCCTACACGACGCAGCGGCAGTTCGTCGACGACGCCGGACATGAACTGCGGACCCCGATCACGGTCGTGCGCGGCCATCTCGAGTTGCTGCCCGACGATCCGGAGGAGAGGCGCAAGACCCTCGATCTCGTGGACAGCGAGCTGGGGCGGATGGGCCGCATCGTCGGCGATCTGCTCATGCTGGCGAAGTCGGAGCAACCCGACTTCGTGGTGGCCAGGCCGACCGACGCGGCTCAGCTGATGCTCGACATCGAGTCCAAGGTGCAACCGCTCGGTGACCGGCAGTGGTTGCTCATGGAGGTCGCCGAGGGCCCGTGCGTGGTGGATCACGACCGGATCACCCAGGCGATGCTGCAGTACGCCTCCAACGCGGTTCGGCACACCCATGCCGGTTCCGTCATCCAGCTGGGCTCACGCTTCGCCGGCGTCGGAGCGCAGCGACACCTGTCGATCTGGATCACCGACGACGGTCCGGGGGTCGAGCAGGAGGACGCGGCGCGGATCTTCGAGCGGTTCCAGCGCGGGCAGTCGGCGTCGGCGCCTCAGCACGCGGCCGGCGCCGGGCTGGGACTGGCGATCGTGCGGGCCATCGCCGACGCCCATCACGGAATCGCCTGGGTACGTAGCATTCCCGGGCACGGCGCCACGTTCGGCATCGACGTCCCGGTTCCCGACACGACCCCCTACACCGATGCAGCGCCGTCGGTGCCAGCAGAAGGAGAGCGGCGATGAGCCGGGTTCTGATCGCCGAGGACGACGCGCGGATCGCCTCGTTCATCGGCAACGGACTGCGTGCGGCCGGGTACAGCACCGAGCACGTGTCCGACGGCTTGTCGGCGCTCGAGGCCGTGCGCAGCGGCGGTTTCGACATGGTCGTCCTCGACATCGGTCTCCCGGCGATGGATGGCTTCGATGTCCTGTATTCCATGCGCGGCGAGGGGATCACGACGCCGGTCGTGGTACTCACCGCCCGGGACAGCGTGAGCGACACGGTGAACGGCCTCGAGGGCGGTGCCAACGACTACATGACCAAGCCCTTCCAGTTCGCCGAACTGCTCGCCCGCATCCGGCTACGACTCGTCGACGACTCGGCCGTCGCGTCGGAGAACCTGTTGTCCGCCGGGGATCTTCGGTTGGATCTGAAGTCCAGGCGCGCCCGGGTGGGTGCGGAGACGTTCGACCTCACCGCGCGCGAGTTCGCACTACTGGAGGTGTTCCTGCGTCACCCCGATCAGGTGCTCTCGCGCGAACAGATCCTCGGCCACGTCTGGGGTTACGACTTCGACCCGGCGTCGAATGTGGTCGACGTCTACGTGCGCGCCCTGCGGAACAAGATCGGTTCTCACCGATTGGAGACGGTGCGCGGCATGGGGTATCGGCTACGCGCGTCGAACTAGTCGCTCCTCACTCCGGTGCGACACTGAGCCAGTCGGCGAACCCGGAGGGGTCGTGCCGGCCGAGTGCCCCGTGCTCGAAGAGTCCCCAACCGGTGCGGGTGGTGCCGTCGGACTCCCGGCATTCGGCGCGTCCGACGTGATCGATCACGCCGAACGGCATGCGACCGACGATCTCGGCACTGGTCATGTCGTAGGTGCGGCGTTCGGTGAAGTCCGTTCCGCGCCAGACGCCGTGGGTCCAGTCGGGGTCACCGCCGTAACCGCCGCCCACATGAATGGGAACGGGCAGCAGGGACTCCACCTGCAGCGTCACCGAGGAACCCCCTGCCCCGGTCGTGGAAATCGTTGCACCGGTGGGTACCCGGGTGCCCGGTGCGTAATGGACCGAGACGTTCGGCCAGCCCAGTTGTTCGACGCGGCCGTCTTTCCACACGCGCGAGCAGTCGTTGAGTGTGCGGTAGCCGTCGGGGTCCTCCTGGAGGATGAGGACGAGCTGGAAGTCGTCGAAGGCCATGGGGACGTACAGCCACCACATGCCCTCGAACGGTGGATCCGCCGGCCGCCCCGCGGGCTCGGGCTCGCCGACCGGCCGGATTCCCCACGAACGGTCGCGGGTGCCGATCCAGGTCGACGGGTCGACGACGATGTCCTCGCCATCGACGGTGATAGAACCACGCCAGCTGCCGACCTGCGCGAACCGCTGCGCGTCGAGGGTGACCTTTGCGCCTTGCCTCATCACGTGCGGCTGTTCGAGCAGTGCGTCGAACAGGCCCTCCCAGTGGAGATCCAGGGCGATGCCCTCGGTCTCGTCCAGCGTCAGGTGCAGCGCGCGCAGCGGGTTCTCGATGCTCAGCCGATAGTTGCCGACGCGCTGCTCGAGCCGGTTGTCGTCGATCGCGTCGCTGAGGTGCACCGCGGTCTGGGTGTCGGTGCCGTCCGGGTTCCGCCGCCGGATCAGCACGAACGCGTCCTTCACACCCAGGTTGGGGTAGTAACCGATCCCGGTGATGAGAAAGATGGTGCCGCTGCGGTCGTGGGCGTTGAGGTACGCGCGGTCATAGAAGTTGCGGTCGCTGTTGCCCGGCCATGCAATCGGCTGCGGTAGTTGATGAATGGGGTACTCGTCCATCGGGCCCAAGCCGTGTCGGCTCATGCGGTCAGTCCTCCTCGAGGAGTCGTTCGAGCAGTGGTCGGTGGTAGAACAGGGTGCCGTCGACGTCGTCGGGACGTTCGAGTTCGCCGAAGTGCACGCGGCGGGCGCCGGTCCGCATGAAGACACAGCACCACTGGACCGCGGCATGGACGTAGAACCAGCGCAGGTCGCCCAACTCGACTCCGGTGAGTTCGCGGTAGGTGTCGCGGACGTCGTTCTCGCGGAGCAGGTCCGGCAGCCCGGGAAGGCCGGCCATCGTCGCGAGCTCCTGGAAGACCCGGTGTGCGAATATCACCCAGGCGATGTCCAGTTCGCGGGGACCGGTGCGCGCCATCTCCCAGTCGAGCACCGCCGTCGGGGTGAAGTCGACGAACATCATGTTCCCGATGCGCGAATCTCCCCAGGACAGCACCGGTTCGGCGTTCGTGGCATCGTCGGGGAAGTTGTCCGCGAGCCAGGCGAGCGCCCGCTCGACGAGAGGAGAGCGCCCGATCCCCTCGACCGAGAAGTCGTACCAGTCCCGCAACCAGGCGAGCAGACGAGCGAGGGGAGTGTCACCGGCGGGTAGGTCGTCGGAGAGGAAGTCGAACTGCCGGGCCGCGTCGGGGATCGAGTGCAGGGCGGCGATCACGCCGACCGCGGACTCCTGGGCCCGCCGGCGATCGTACTCGGCGGCGTCCCCGAACCAGTTGTCGCCGAACGTGTACGGCATGACATCGGGTGGGACTTCGCCCTCGCACCGGTCCATGAGAAAGAACGGGGCTCCCAGCAGCGAGCCGGTCGGCTCGAGGTGGTGCACTGCCGGGACCGGGACGTCGCTGAGCCGGGCGATCAGACGCATCGTCTCGTACTGGTGATCCATTCGGTAGGAACGGAACACGGGGACGTCGGTGGTCGACGGCGCCATCCGCATCACCCAGTGCCGGGTGGGCTCGCCGGGCCACGACACCGAGACGGGGATGGTCTCCGACGACATGCCGTTGCTGTCGCCGCCCGCCACGACCGTGACGGCGGGGGTGTCGTCGGGAGTGTCGTCCTGCTCGGTGAGCCAGCGCGCGAGCGTGTCCGGGACAGAGGTGTTGTCCCGGCTCGAACGTTGCAGATGGTCGACCTGCTCGACGGCGGGCTCGGTGGCCATGGCACCCCCTGTGTTCGGCAGCGAGAGATTCGCTACGGTGAGTAGCGTTATGACAGCAGAACGGTCGGGCGGCCCGCAGCGACTTGGCGAAAATTTTCGAAGGGAAGTCGGCGAGTGATGAGTGCTGGGACGGGGGAGTCGGTCTCGGGCCGACCGCGCGACCTGCGGATCGACTCCGCGGTGCTCGACGCCGCCGCCGAACTGCTCGTCGATGTCGGATACCGCAAGCTCACCATGGCCGCGATCGCCGAACGCGCGGGCACCACGAAGACCGCGCTCTACCGTCGCTGGACGGGAAAGGCAGAGCTGGTGCATGACGTCGCGTTCTCCCGGATGATGCGGCTGCCACCGTCCAGCGGTGAGGTCGCCGCCGACATCCGCATCATGGTCGCGGCGGCGCGTGACCTGTTCGCCAGTCCCGTGACCCGCGCGGCGTTGCCCGGTCTCATCTCGGACATGGCTGCCGAACCCGAGCTGGCGGCGCGTGTGCACGCCGGGTTCGCGGAGGTGTTCGGCGCGTTGCGTGATCGGTTGGTGGTCGCCGTCGATCGCGGCGAGGTGCATCCCGATGTCGATCCGGATCGGCTAATCGAGGTCGTCGGCGGGGCGGCGATGCTGCATGCGCTGTTGCTCGACAATCGCGACTTCGAGGCCGCGTGGGCCGATCAGCTGAGCGCGATCGTCGTGCACGGAGTTCTCCGGTGACTCGCCCGCACCCACCTACACTCGTGGGATGACCGCCCCGAGCAACACCGACGATGTCGTCGAGCAGATCCTGTCCACCTACGACGCGATCACCGTGGTCGGTGCCAGCGCCAATCCGTCGAAGGCCGCCAACGAGGTACCGGCGTACATGAAGAACCGTGGCTGGCGGATCATTCCGGTGAACCCCGCGGCCGACGAGATCGTCGGGGAGAAGGTGTACCGCACCCTGGCCGACATCCCGGAACAGGTCGGCCTCGTCGACGTGTTCCGCCCGGGACCCGAGTGCGCCGACGTCGCCCGGGCGGCCGTCGCCGCCGGCGCGACCGCGCTCTGGCTGCAGCTCGGGATCATCTCGGCGGAGGCGCGGGCGATCGCCGAGGATGCGGGTCTGCTGTACGTCGAGGACCGCTGCCTGATCATCGAGCAGCGCCGCACCGGTATCGTCCCCGGCTGACGCCGACGGTGACCCGGTGAACTTCCTCGACGAGCTCACGCATCAGCGACTGCCGCTGTTCCTGCTGTTCGCGTCGTTCGTCATCACGTTCATCGTCACGCGGGTGATCACCCGACTCATCCGGGCGGGCAAGGGCCCCTTCCGCAACAACGTCTCAGACGGCGTGCACGTGCACCACATGGTGCCCGGTCTGATCCTGACGATCGTCGGCGCCTTCCTCTCGGTGGGTGTCAACGGGGCGTCGCCCGGTGCGCAGATCAGTGCGGTGTTGATCGGTGTCGGCGCCTCACTGGTGCTCGACGAGTTCGCACTGATCCTGCGCCTTCAGGACGTGTATTGGTCACCGGAGGGCCAGCTCTCGGTTCAGGTGGTGGCGCTGACGGTGGCCGCGCTGGGCATGGCGGTCCTCGGGTTCAACCCGCTCGACGACGCGGACGTGGAGATCGGTCCCGTCGCGCTGGTGGCCACCGTGCCGATCAATGTCGCCTGCGCGATCCTGTGCGTGCTCAAGGGCAAGTTCTCCACCGCCATCGTCGGCGTCTTCATCCCGGTGTTCGCCTGGGCCGGTGCCATCCGGCTGGCCCGACCGCACTCGGCGTGGGCGCGCCGGCGGTACGCACCGGCGAAGACGGAGAAAGCGCGGGCCCGCGCGAAGAGATTCGACGACCGTTGGGGCCGTTGGGGTCTGAGCATCGGCGACCTCATCGCGGGCAAGCCCACCGACCCCACGAGTCTGGTGGCCGGTGCGCCGGGAGACAAGACGACGGCCGCGGCTCCGGGTACGCCGCCGCCTGCTCCCTGATCGAAAGAAGCGACCCATTGCTCCCTGAGGTGTGAGGAGCGATAGCGACGAGCCACGAAGACATCCCAGGGGTGCAAGGTGTCAAGCGGCGAGGTTGGCGCGGTGGTTCCAGGCGGTGTGTTCGTTGTAGAGGGTGCGGTGTTTGAGGCAGCCGTGGAGGATGCCGATGAGCCGGTTGGCGAGCGCACGCAAGGCTTGGGGGTGGGACTTCTTCTGATCTCGCAGGCTGTCGTAGTAGACGCGGGCGCCGGGACTGCCGGTCAGCGCGCTTTGCGCCATCGCCATGGCGGCGGCGTTGAGGCGGGTGTTGCGGATATGGCGGGCCAGCACGACGTGCCCTTTGCCTGAGGCGATGGTCCGTGGTGAGGTGCCGGCATAGTTTCTGCGAGACTTGGCGGTGGCATAGCGTTCGGGGTCGTCCCCGAACTCGCCAAGCATCCGGGCGCCGGTGATGTCACCGACTCCGGGCATGGACAGGTAGATCTCGGCGTCGGCGATGCGCTCTAAAAGACTGGGCCATACTGGTTTCCAGTTGATCAATTTGGGTGTTGAGCGTCGTCAGCATGTTCACCGTCACGGTCACGGTCGCCGCATACGCTGCGGTAAGTGCCTCCGGTGCGCTCAGATGACCGCCCCCACGCAGGGCCTGCTGGATCTCGCGGGCACGGGTATCGGTATTGCGTTGGCGGCCACCCTGTTTCAGAGCTGATCGGATCGCCGCGACCGTCAGTGCCGCTCCCTGTCGTGGGGTGGGAGCGCGACGCAACACCGCCAGGCAGTCTTTGTGGGCGAGGTCGCCGCCGAAGGCATCGACCGCGGCCGGATAGTAGGCGCCCAGTTGAGCGCGCAACACGTTCTGTTGTGCTGAGCGCGCCCACACCAGATTCTGATGCGTACGGGCCATCACCGTGATCGCCTTGACCTCGACGGTGTCGGCGGCGACCAATCGATGATTGTGCCGGTCGGTCCGCACCAGATCAGCCAGCGTTTTCGCGTCAGCCTTATCGGATTTGGTGCCCCCGACATGGTGGCGGTCGCGGTACCGCGACACCGACAACGGGTTGATCGCATACACCTGATAGCCCGCGGCGACCAGGGCGGCGACCCACATGCCGTGATCGGTTTCGATCCCCACCACCACCTCAGAGGGGTCGTGGGCGAACCGGGCGAGCAGGTCATGCATCGCCGTCACGCCGGCCGCGTTCTCGGGTAGTCGGCGGGTGGCCAGGGTGGTGCCGTGTTCATCCATCACGCACACGTCGTGATGATCCGACGCCCAGTCGTTGCCCACACAGATCATGTCGGTCGTTCACCTCGTCTTCGGTCGTCTCGATCGATCGTCGGTGTGAACCTTGGGGTGATCACCCTTGACGCGGCCTAATGGATCAGTGCTCACCCCACATGGTTCAGGGGGCACGACATCCCAGAAGCGTTCTAGCGGGTGATCCTTACCCGGCCGGGCCACGGTCTTCGTGTAGAAATCCGACACCGTTTCAGGGTCTCGGAGTGGTCACCGGCCGGGAAGGCTCACACAAACCAGCATCCCCTGCAGGACGCCGATCCACCCCCATTAGGGTCTGGTGAGACACGTTGCGAAGCCCTTCGTGGCAGTGAGAATGGGTGTGGGTGGTTGACCGGGTTTGGGTCTGACTTACTTCGTGGCTGACGGTGCTGTCATGGGCGAGATGTGTCGGCCCGGAACTCCGGTC
>NZ_SCOC01000024.1:0-74591 GCF_005502615.1 Gordonia sp. ALPHA1B1
TTCGTCGGCAGGGTCAGAGGGGTATAAGGGTGCGGGCCAGGCAGGACGTCGCGGGGGAAGGGGTCCCAGTCGGCCAGGAGGGCCGTTGGTTGCGGTTCGCGGTGACGTCGAGTCATGGGCTGACCATACGTCCTCGCGTACGCGCGCGCGAGTGTGAGTTCTGTTGTCGGCGTGTCGGTTTCGTGTCCTGAGCTTGAGCAACCTCAGATAATCGCTGGTGGTGTGGGGTGTGGGTTGTTGTTGTGTCTTGCTCTGACACAAGTGAATTGGTTTGCTCCCACATTTTCGCGGGCGCCCGGAGCTTGCGCGCGGCGCGCGCGGCAGTCGTGACCGGGGCAGCACGGCGGCGGAGACCGCAGAGACCGCAGTGAGACCGCAGTACCCAGTTATTCGGGTGTGTTTGGGTGGTTGTTGGTGTTGCTTGTTCTCACTGGTCTCGGCGGGCTAATCCGTTGTGCGCGTTGCCTATGTGCGGTGTTGAGGGTACTTGTTGGGTATTGGAGTCACTTGGTTGCAAACGCCGAGACCAGAGGTCTTACACACCAGCGGTCAGGGGTTCGAATCCCTTTGCGCGCACTCCCCCGATTTCGTAGCTCAGACCCGCGCCCAGCGCGACTCCTATCCGTGAAATCGCTACCGGCTCAACCACTCCCGCGTGTAGACGTCCTGCCAGCGCACCGAGATGTTGCGTCGGGCGGCAGCACTGCTCTCGGTCCCGAGGGTGTCGATCAGCACGTCGTCGACGATGTCGCGCACCTCGTCGGAGAGCGCGGTCAGGTCGTCGGCGTACCGAGCGATCAGGCCGACGCGCACACCGTCGACGGTGTCACCGGTGCCGTCGACCGACGCGAAGACCGTCAGGCGGCCGAGTTCGCGGCGGGTACGCACGGCGATGAGTTGTTTGACGACGCGGTCGCTCGTGTTGACGCGCAGTTCGTCGGTCGCCAGGGTCCGAGCCGGCCGCCGAATCCGTTGCAGGCTGCCCGAGATCGAGGTGATCAGCCGATCGACGTCACCGATGGGTTCGTCGGCGGCGATCTGCTGTGTCGCCTCGACGAGCCAGGCGTCGGCAACGTCGGTGGCCTCGAAGTCGCGTCCGTGCTTGTCAGGCACCGACCTCGCCTCCCTCCGCGTCGTCGACGGTCTCCGTCGGTGTGATTCTCGGTTTACCAGGGTTCCACGGCGCCAAACGGGTCAACAGGAACTTCCGGCTCCGTTGGAGATGACCGCGCACCGATCCCGTGGTGATGCGCAACACCTGTCCGATTTCCTCGAGCGTAAGCCCCTCGACTTCCTTCAGCCACCACGCGGCGCGCGAATTGGCGGGGAGGTTGCCCAATTCGGCGCGCAGCGCATCCATGAGCAGACTCCGTTCGGCCATGTCGGAGGGCAGCGGTCCGGCGGCCTCGAGTTCGGCGAACCGCTCGTCGTCGAACGGGACGTCGCGTCGGCGGCGGTGGTGGTCCACCGCCTTGCGGTGCGCGATGGCGAACATCCAGGTACGGAAGCTGCTCCGGAAAGCGAAGTCGGGCAGCCCCTTCCACGCATCGAGCAAGGTCTCCTGCGTGAGGTCCTCGCCGGTCTGCTGACTGTCGACCATCCGCAGCATGAATCGCAGCAGACCCGGGGTCACGCGCCGGACGAGCACGTCGAACGCCTCGGTGTCGCCGACGGCCGCCGCGCCGGCGAGTTCGTCATCACCGAGCTGGGAGAGGTCGAGTCCAACTAGGTCGGGCGGCTCCCTGTGAGCTGAATCACCGGTATTCATGCGTGCAACTCCCCCCGTCCGTCCCGACTGACCTTACAGACGGATCGTGAACAGCCTTTGCGATCGCGCATCATCCGAACACGGTCCGTCTACGAAGAAGACACGACGACCGAAGGAGTTCGACATGTCCGCAAGCGCCACCACCAGCAAGGACGCCACCAAGGACGAAGCCACCACCGTCGACGCCACGCGCACCGACGGCGCCGCGGGCCGTGCCCTCGCCCGCCGTGATCCGTCGGGCGACCGGGGACGCACCTCCATTGCCGACATCGTGGTCGCCAAGGTCGCCGGGATCGCCGCACGCGAGATCGACGGTGTCCACGACCTGGGCGGCACCACCGAGCGCGTGGTCGGCCGGGTCCGCGACGTCCTGCCGGGCACGACGGTGAGCACCACCCAGGGTATCGAGGTCGAGGTCGGCGAGCGTCAGGCCGCCGTGGACGTCTCGATCGTGGCCGAGTACGGCGTCGCGATTCATCAACTCGCAGCGGCCATTCGACGGAATGTGGTCTCGGCGATCGAGCAGATGACGGGTCTCGAGGTCACCGAGGTCAACATCACCGTGCACGACATCGCGTTCGGCGACGACGAGCAGGAGTCGAACACCACCCCGCGGGTCCAGTGATGACGTCGGACCTCCCGGCGGCGCGGACCGGCGACGGGGGCCCACTGGCGGAACGCCTCGCCACCGCCGTCCTCGCCGTACCGGGCGTCCGTGACCTGCACAACGGCCTGTTCGGGGAAATCGCCACGTATCTCCCCGGGCGTCGGGTCCCGGGCGTGTCCCTCGCCGACGACCACGGCGAGGTCCACATCGTCGTCGACGCAGCGTACGACCTCCACGGCACTGCCGCGCGGGTACGCGATGTCACCGAGGAGCTCGCCGCGAGACCCGTCACGGTGACCGTGGCAGACATCAGCGTCAGCTCGAAGCCGACTCCGAAAGATGGTGAAGCGCAATAAACAACGCGATCGTGGGCCTGTTCGCCGGCCTGCTCCTCGCTCTGGCCGCCGTCGCCGGCGGGCTGGCCGGTTTCCTGCTGGCCATCGTGCTCGGCGCCGCGGGACTCGTGCTGGGACTCAACCGGGACGGCACCATCGATCTGGGCGCACTCCTGCGGAGCCGGGGTCGTGGCTGAGCACGAATCCGGCGGGCCCGCCCGGGATGCTCACCCGACCGCGGGTGACTCGCCGCCCGGCACGCTCACCGTCGCCGATCGCGTGATCGAGAAGATCGCGGCCCGAGCGGCTCTCGACATCCCGGGGGTCGTCCGCCATCGCGGTGGCGTCGGGTCGGTACTGGGAGTCGGTGAGCGGAACTTTCCCGACGCGGCCGTTCGTGCGGGCGGCGCCAGGATCACCCTGTCCCTCGCCCTCGAATGGCCGTGCGCGGTCGCCGAGGTGTCCCGCACCACACGCGATCACGTCGCCGCCGAGGTCGAGCGACTCGCCGGGATCGTTCCGCTTCGCGTCGACGTGACGGTGTCCAAGTTCGAGTCACGACAGGCGATCCGGCGCCTGCAGAAGGGTTACGTGGACCTGCCGCCGGTCTCCGACGAGCCCGAATACGACGACGTTGACGCCCACATTCGCGACAACGACCCGCGCCCCGACGACCCGGACAACACCGACGCATTCACTCCGACCATCAGCATCGACACGGGGGTACGACGATGACGCAGACCGCACCCGAATCGGGTACCGCTCCTGTCGCGACCCTACGGAACACCGACGCCCAGAACGTCTTCCCACCTGCAGCTCTCCCGGGCGCTGCGAACGCCGGCGCAGCGTTGGGGCTCGCTCTCCTCGCTCTCGGCGCGGCAGCCGTACGCGACATCGCCGTCGACGCGAGCTGGCTCAATGGTCGTCCGTGGTCGGTCACCGCCGCCGAGTGGGTCGCAGAACTGCAGTGGCAGAATTGGATGTGGCCGGCCGCGATCGGGTCGATCTTCGTAGGCCTCGTCCTGCTGTGGATCGCGATCAAGCCTCGTCGCCGGACCCACCTCGAACTCGCCGCTGGCGAGGGGATGTGGACCCGCCCCGGAGACGTCGCCCGACGCTGCAGCGCTGCCGTGTCCGACCTGCCCGGCGTACTCGACGCCGCCACCGTGGTGACGCGACGGAAGGTCACCTGCACCGTCGGGGTGCGGAGACAGGTCGCCGACCGCGCCCTCATCGACAGCACGGTCGCCGCCGTGGCGGCCGATCTCGCCTCGTCACCGCGGGTTGTGGTGCGCGTGCGCGATCGAGGACCGAGGAGCGTCCGATGAATCGTCTTCCCGCAACCGCACATCGGCTGTCGGTCGGACTCGTGGCGCTGCTGCTCATCATCGTCGGCGTCGGAGCCGTGGCATGGAAGGTCGACGCCCAACCGGTGGCCGGGTGGGTCGACCGTCTCGACGAGCGTGCCGCTCTCGACGCCGCGCAGGCGTCCCGGTGGGTCTGGGTATTGGCCGGCGTCACCGTGATCGCGATCGGCTGGGGCCTGTTGTTGCTGGCCACCAACGTACGGCCCCGCGCAGTGGACGACGCTCTGCTCGTCGGTTCCAATCAGACCGGAGCGCTCACCGTCGCACCGAAACTGATCGCGGACGCGGCAGCGACGGAACTGGCCGGGAACCCGCTGTTCCAGAAGGTGACCGCGAGAGCGATCGACGACCGGTCGCGCAGCATCATCCGGCTCGAGGTGTCGGCGACGCCGAATCGGAGCTTCGACGAGGTCACCGCGCCCGTCGCGGAGACCGTCGCCGCCATCCGTACCGCGCTCGGAGAGTCCGGAGTCCATGTCCAGGCTCTGATCCACCTCGACAGGTGACCTCGACCCGATGGCTCCACACAGACCGACAGACCGCCTCGTCCGGGGCGGTCGTCCGAAGAAGAAATGAAGGGAAAGACACGATGGGATTCAGCGACAAGGTCGGCAACAAGGCCGAGGACCTCTCCGGCAAGGCGAAGGAGGCCGCCGGCGATGTGACCGGTGACGACCAGCTAAAGAGCGAGGGCAAGGACGATCAGCTCTCCGCGGCCGTCAAAGACGGCGCGGAGAACGTGAAGGATGCCGCGTCGAACATCAAGGACAAGCTGACCGGCAAGTGATCATCGCCGCCGGCAGCCGAACCTCCCCGCCAGCGGTGACAGGGCGAATCCCGAGGGCGCCCAGCACCTTCGGGATTCGTCCTGTTGTCGGCCAGGAACGGTCGGTCACGTCCCCTTGACGTTGAGGATCTGTCGCAGGGTGTACTCGATGTCCACCAGATCGACGGCGTCGGCCATGACCTGATCGATGTCCTTGTACGCATCCGGGATCTCATCGACCCACTGCTCGCCGTGACGGTACTCGATCCCCGCCATCCGGGCGGCGAGATCGTCGGCGGTGAACCGCCTCCGCGCCTCGCTCCGAGAGAACCGCCGGCCGGCACCGTGCGGCGCCGAGCACAGGCCCGCGGGATTCCCCTTGCCAGCACCACATACGACCGTGTACCCATCGAACCCGGGATGACGCCCCGTACGCCCTCATGGGCGTCGATCGCACCCTTCCGGGTGAGCCAGACGTCCTGGCCCGCGTGCGTCTCCCGCACGGTGTAGTTGTGGTGGCAATTGATCCGGTCCACCTCCAGGGATTCCGTTTCCTCGACGACGCCACCGGAGGCGTTGTCTGCGAACCACTTTCCGAACACCTCGACGAAGCGGTCCATCATCTCGGCGCGGTTCTCGAACGCGAACCGCTGCGCCCAGGACAGATCCCCCAGATAGGCGGTCAGTTCCGGGGTCCCCTGCGGCAGGTATGCGAGGTCGGCGTTCGGCAGCTTGATCCACCACTGGCGGCACAACCGCTGAGCGATCTTGATGTGCTTCTGCGCGATCTTGTTGCCGACGCCCCGCGAACCCGAGTGCAGGAACAGCCACACCACGTCGCCCTCGTCGAGGCACAGCTCGATGAAGTGGTTGCCACCGCCGAGCGAGCCCAGCTGCTCCCGCCACTTCGGCGAATGTGACAGGTCGACACCGTCTTTCGTCGCCTGTTCGGCGAGGGCATCAATGCGTGGCCGGGTGAACTCGAACCGGTCCACACCGCGGTTGTAGTTGCCGGGCGACAGCGGGATCGCGTCCTCGATCGTCCTCCGCAGTCGCCCGAGGTCCATTCCGTCGATGTCCGCGGCGCGCAGGCGCGTCTGCACCGCGATCATGCCGCAGCCGATGTCGACGCCGACGGCCGCGGGAATCACCGCGCCGGTCGTCGGGATGACGGTGCCCACCGCGGAGCCCTTCCCGAAGTGTGCGTCGGGCATGAGGGCGATGTGCGGGTGCACGAACGGCAACCGGGCGGTCTCGGCCGCTTGGGTCAGGGTGTTGTCGTCCACGTGCGATGCATAGTTCAGCACCTTGGGCGACACCTTGGTCGGCATGGAGTTCATCCTCTCGTGTGCGCCCGGGTCAGCGGGCCCACACATCACACCGTCGAATCCCCGGTGCGGCAACCGTATTTCTTCTTCCCGATGCCACCCGGAACTCTCGCCGCCACCCGTCGCGGCGACACGACGGCGCGCAGCACTGACTCACGGGCGACACAGACACACCAGGCGACCCGTCATGTACCGACCCGAGTCGACAGCAGATGGTCAGCCGATGACGCCGAGTGCCTTGTCCCAGACCGCGTTCTCGCGCACCTCACCGGGACCGACCATGTCGGCGAAGACGATCGTGCCGTCCCGATCGACGAGAAAGGTCCCGCGGTTCGCGTAGCCGCGGTCCTCGTTGAACACCCCGTAGGCGCGCGCGGTGTCGCCGTGCGGCCAGAAGTCGGACAGCAGCGGGAACAGGAAACCCTGCGCGGCGGACCACACCTTGTGCGTGGGAGAGGGTCCGACCGAGATGGTCACCGTGGTCACGTCGTCGTTGTCGAAACGGGGCTGCTGGTCGCGGATGTAGCCGAGCTCGCCCTGGCAGGTACCGGTGAACGCGAGCGGGAAGAACACGACGAGCACGTTGCGGTCGGCTCGCAGGGTCGACAGCGACACGAGCTGGTTGTTCTGGTCGCGCAGGGCGAAATCCGGGGCCCGGTCACCGACGGTCAGGGGCGCAGAAGGCAGAGCACCGCTCATGCTTTCTTGCCCGCGCGGGCCTTGGGCTGGACCAGTCGGGCCGCCGACCAGTCACCGAGGCTGATGGCCGACGTCTGGGTGAGTCCCGCGGTCGGGGCCGCCTCGGCGATCTCACTCGGATCGACGTAGCCGGACTTGCCGGTCTTCGGCGACAACACCCACACGAAACCGTCTTCGGCGAGCGGGCCGATCGCATCCATGAGGGCGTCGACGAGGTCGCCGTCGCCGTCGCGCCACCAGAGGACCACGACGTCGACGACGTCATCGGCATCCTCGTCGACCATCTCGGCGTCGATCGCGTCCTCGATGTCAGCGCGCAGTTCGTCGTCGGTGTCCTCGTCCCAGCCGAGTTCCTGCACGACCAAGCCTGCGGTCAAGCCCAGTTTCTGGGCGTTGCTACCGTCTGTGGCGGCTACCACCGCGCGTGACCTCCTGAAGATTCGTGGATCGTTCTGTGCGTCGTCTGTGGCGAATCCGCGTGCGCTCCCGCACGCCGTTCGCCTGTCAGCATAGGCAACAGCCTAGAGCCTCACATTGCAAGCCGAACGCCGTCAGGGATTTCGGGCGTTTCGCACCGGTTCCGTGACCGACCCGCCCGATCGTTACCCACAGCGGGGCGGAACAAACCGTACCCAGCGGCGCGAGGCGGACGGCGGCGTCAACCCCCGGGTCGCTCGGCCGACGTCGTGGCGGGAACCGACGGTCGAGGTGTGGCCGAGGACGTGGCCGGGAGCGGCGTGTAGGTACCGCACACATCGAGCAGGCGCTGTTTGGTGCGAGACCACTCGCTCGACACCGGGTTCAGGCCGGCACGCAGTTCGCGACTGATCGCGTTCTCGAGGCGCGCGGTCGACGCGAGGAACGCCCGCGCCGGCGTGGAGACGGCCGCCGGCGACGTCTCGGTGATCTTGGGGCGGATCCCGTCGGCACCGGCGATGAGACTGGCACGTGCCTTCTCGTCGAGATCCCCTACCCCGGCGTAGGTCTGCGCCGCGTTCAGCCGGGCGACGAAGGCGTTGAACCCGCGGACCATCACGACCATCGACGCCATCGACTCGCGGCAGAGCTCGACACCCTCGGCACGCACCTCCGCGGCCGCCGAGGCGGACAGTTCGGAGCGGTACACCGCCACCTCGCCGGGCGCCGGCGCCCCCGCGCCATCGACGGTCGACGCGCACGCCCCCGACAGGGCCGCGCCGAGTGCGATCGTGGCCGCGGTCGCCGACCGGACGGCACGACCCCGGCGCCGCCCGTCGGCCGCGCCTCCTCGATCCGGCATCCACTCCCCCTACTGGTCAGTAACCGTTTCTGGACGCTACCGCATCACGCCGATCGGGACACGCGACACGGATCCACCCGGTGCCAAGCCACCCCACATGGGGCACGATGAGGGTAGGCGCCGCACCACATCGGAGTGCGGTGCCGACGCCATGCGGTCGGACCACCACCCCGAGTTCGGCCTGTCAGAGGGAGTAGGCATCACCGTGACCAACCAGATGGACCAAGCGACACAGGACGTCTCGCCGAGCGCCGCCGGGAACACCGGCCCCAGCTCGAACGGACGTGCCGCCGGACAACGAGTCCGGGTCATCCGTGAAGGAGTCGCGTCCTATCTGCCAGACATCGACCCCGACGAGACCGACGAGTGGCTCGACTCGTTCGACGCCCTCCTCGACGCCGCGGGCCCTGGTCGCGCCCGGTACCTGATGTTGCGTCTGCTCGAACGCGCCGGCGAGAAGCGGGTGTCGATCCCCGCGCTCACCTCCACCGACTACGTCAACACCATCCCCACCGAGGCCGAACCCTGGTTCCCCGGTGACGAGGACGTCGAACGCCGATTCCGCCAGATGATCCGGTGGAACGCCGCGATCATGGTGCACCGCGCACAGCGCCCGGGCGTCGGCGTGGGCGGCCACATCTCCACCTACGCCTCGTCGGCGTCGCTGTACGAGGTCGGCTTCAACCACTTCTTCCGCGGCAAGGACCATTCCGGCGGCGGCGACCACATCTTCATCCAGGGCCACGCCTCCCCGGGCATCTATGCCCGCGCCTACCTCGAGGGCCGCATCGACGAGGCCCGCATGGACGGGTTCCGGCAGGAGCACAGCCACGCCGGCGAGGGCGGCGGTCTGCCGTCGTACCCGCACCCGCGACTGATGCCGGACTTCTGGGAGTTCCCGACGGTGTCGATGGGCATCGGCCCCATGAATGCCGTCTACCAGGCGCGGTTCAACCACTACCTGCACGACCGAGGCATCAAGGACACCTCCGACCAGCACGTGTGGGCCTTCCTCGGCGACGGCGAGATGGACGAGCCGGAATCGCGCGGTTTCGCCAGCTTCGCGGCCACCGAGGGCCTCGACAACCTGACCTTCGTCATCAACTGCAACCTGCAGCGTCTCGACGGCCCCGTGCGCGGCAACGGCAAGATCATCCAGGAGCTCGAGTCGTTCTTCCGCGGTGCGGGCTGGAACGTCATCAAGGTCATCTGGGGCCGCGAGTGGGACTCGTTGCTGCACGCCGACCGTGACGGCGCGCTGGTCAACCTGATGAACACCACCCCCGACGGCGACTTCCAGACCTACAAGGCCAACGACGGCGCGTTCGTCCGCGAGCACTTCTTCAACCGCGACCCGCGCACGAAGGAACTCGTCAAGGACCTCTCCGACGCCGACATCTGGAACCTCAAGCGCGGCGGCCACGACTACCGCAAGATCCACGCCGCCTACGCCGCGGCGATGACCCACAAGGGACAGCCGACGGTCATCCTGGCCCACACCATCAAGGGCTATACGCTCGGCAAGCACTTCGAGGGCCGCAACGCGACGCACCAGATGAAGAAGCTGACGCTCGACGACCTGAAGGCCTTCCGCGACAGCACTCGCATCCCGATCTCCGACGAGCAGCTCGAGAAGGACCCGTACCTGCCGCCGTACTACCACCCCGGCAAGGACTCGCCGGAGCTGCAGTACATGCTCGACCGGCGCAAGACCCTCGGCGGCTTCCTGCCGAGCCGCCGCACCAAGGCGAAGGTGCTGAAGGCCGACATGAGTTCGGCACTGAAGGCCACCGCGAAGGGCTCGGGCAAGCAGCAGGTCGCGACCACCATGGCGCTCGTGCGCGTCTTCAAGGATCTGTTGCGCGACAAGGAGGTCGGCAAGCGGATCGTGCCGATCATCCCGGACGAGGCGCGGACCTTCGGTATGGACTCCTGGTTCCCGACCCTCAAGATCTACAACCGCAACGGACAGCTCTACACCTCGGTCGACGCCGAACTGATGCTCGCCTACAAGGAGAGCCCGGAGGGTCAGATCCTGCACGAGGGCATCAACGAGGCCGGGTCGGCAGCCAGCTTCGCCGCGGTCGGCACGTCGTACTCGACCCACGACGAGCCGATGATCCCGCTGTACATCTTCTATTCGATGTTCGGCTTCCAGCGCACCGGTGACAGCTTCTGGGCCGCCGCCGACCAGATGGCGCGCGGTTTCATCATCGGCGCGACCGCGGGCCGCACCACGCTGACCGGCGAGGGCCTGCAGCACGCCGACGGGCATTCGCCGCTGCTCGCCGCGACCAACCCCGCCGTCGTCTCCTACGATCCGGCCTTCGCCTACGAACTCGGCCACATCGTCGAGAGCGGTATGGAGCGCATGTTCGGCGAGGACCCGGAGAACGTCTTCTACTACCTGACCGTCTACAACGAGCCGATCAGTCAGCCGGCGAAACCTGAGGGACTCGACCCGACCGGCATCGTCAAGGGTGCGTACCGGTTCCAGAAGGCGCCGGAGGGCAAGGAACACCCGGCCAACATCCTCGTGTCCGGTGTGACCATGCCCGACGCACTGCGCGCCGCCGACATGCTCGCGGAGGAATGGAACGTCGGCGCCGACGTCTACTCGGTCACGTCGTGGAGCGAGCTCGCCCGGGACGGGATCCGCGCCGACCGCGAGGTACTGCGTGATCCGGCCGCCGAGCCGGCACCGGCGTACCTGACCAAGCTGCTCGCCGACGCCGCCGGCCCGTTCGTCGGTGTCAGCGACTACATGCGCGGAGTGCAGGAGCAGATCCGGGCATACCTCCCGGGCACCTACCTCACGCTGGGGACGGACGGGTTCGGGTTCTCCGACACGCGCCCGGCGGCGCGACGGTTCTTCAACGTCGACGCTGAGTCCATCGTCGTCGCGGTGCTCGTCGCGCTCGCCCGGGACGGCAACATCGAGATGTCGGTGGCCAAGCAGGCCGCCGACAAGTACCAGATCGACGACGTCTCGGCCGCACCCGAGCAGACCAGCGATCCGGGAGTCGCCTGACCGGTCGCGCCGACGGACACGGCCTCCACTCGCCCTCGGCCGGGGAACCCACCCCGGCCGAGGGGCTAGATTGAGGTCGTGTCCGATGCGCGCGTGAACAGGAAGCAGCCACCGGCTGACGTGTTCGGTGAGCGGGGCGCGCACGTACCGGCCCCCGCCACCGTGCACGACGCGCTGCCGGACACTCTTCTCCGGCGGGTCAAGCAGTACAGCGGCCGACTCGCCACCGAGGCGGTCCATTCGATGCAGGACCAGCTGCCCTATTTCTCCGACCTCGACGCCGCGCAACGCGCGAGTGTGCAACTCGTCGTGCAGACCGCGGTGGTCAACTTCGTCGAGTGGATCCAGGACCCCGAGGGCAACGTGAAGTTCACGGTCCAGGCCTTCCAGGTGGTCCCGCAGGATCTCGCCCGCCGCATCACGCTGCTGCAGACCGTCGAAATGGTCCGCGTGGCCATGGAGTTCTTCGAGAAGTGGCTGCCGCTCCTCGCCCGCAACGATGCCCAGCTCCGTGCGCTGACCGAGTCGGTGCTGCGCTACGGACGCGAGATCGGTTTCGCCGCGGCGGCGATCTACGCCTCGGCCGCGGAATCGCGCGGGGCGTGGGACTCCCGGCTCGAGGCCCTCGTCGTCGACGCGGTGGTCCGCGGCGACACCGGGCCGCAATTGCTCTCTCGCGCAGCGGCGCTCAATTGGGACTCGGATGCCCCGGCCACCGTGATAGTCGGGACGCCGCCGCCGGAACAGAACGTGTCGGTGCCACTGGCGATCCACAACACGGCCAAGTCCTTCGACCGGTCGGCCCTGTCGGTGGTGCAGGGTTCGGTGCTGGTGGCCATCGTGAGCGGTCCCGCCCGTCCGACCGAGAAGTTCGTCGGCGCACTGCTCTCCCACTTCGCCGACGGTCCGGTGGTGATCGGTCCGACCATGCCGAACCTCGGCAGCGCGCACTCGAGTGCCACCGAGGCGATGGCCGGGATCGAGGCGGTGGCCGGCTGGCCGAGCGCACCGCGGCCGGTCCACAGTCTCGAACTGCTACCCGAGCGCGCGCTCAATGGCGATGAGTCAGCGATGACCGCTTTGATCGAATCCCTCGTCCAGCCGCTCGCCGAGGGCGGTGCGACGCTGACCACCACTCTCGAGGCCTACCTCGACTCCGGCGGCTCGGTCGAGTCCTGCGCCCGAATTCTGTACATCCATCCAAATACGGTTCGCTACCGACTGAAGAAAATTTCGGAAATCACAGGACGTGACCCAACTAACCCGCGCGACGCCTACGTTCTGAGGGTCGCGTCGACGGTGGGTCGACTGACACACTTCCGGCACAAATCGCCATCATCTGCCACATGAGTCACACGGGTTTCATGTCCGATTCACCGTTTCCGCTGATAGGAGCTTTAAGAACACAGTTCGGTAACAAATCTCAGACTGGTGACGAACCAGGTGATCTCTAGGTCTCCTTTGTGGGAACCCCACAAAAGCCCGCGACAAGCTTCATGCTTCTCCACACCCACATCCCGCGGGTAAAGGGTGTTCTCTGGTCACGTGCTTTCGATGCTTGCTCCCGGACAGGGTTCTCAGACACCCGGCATGCTCACGCCGTGGCTCGAATTGCCGGGCGCGCGTGACCAGATCGCCACCTGGTCCAAACAGACCCGTCTGGACCTCGAACGCCTCGGCACCACCGCCACGGCGGAGGAGATCACCGACACCGCCGTGACCCAGCCACTCGTCGTCGTCGCCGCACTGCTGGCCTACGACGAGGTGCGCAAGCACGGTGAACTGCCCGCCGACGCCGTGGTCGCCGGCCACTCGGTCGGCGAACTCGCCGCCGCCGCGATCACCGGTGTCATCTCGGCCGACGAGGCCGTCACGCTGGCCGCGCTGCGCGGCTCGGAGATGGCGAAGGCGTGTGCCCTGCAGCCCACGACCATGGCCGCGGTCCTCGGGGGCGACGAGGCGGCCGTCCTCGCACGCCTCGACGAACTCGATCTGGTCCCCGCCAACCGCAACGCCGCCGGGCAGATCGTCGCCGCCGGCGCCGTCGCGCAGATCGACGAGCTCATCGCCTCGCCGCCGGAGAAGGCCCGGATCCGCAAGCTCGCGGTCGCCGGCGCGTTCCACACGCACTTCATGGCCCCGGCGCAGGACGCGGTCGCCGCTGCCGCCGCCCGCATCACCCCCGCCGATCCCACCCGGACCCTGCTGTCGAACTCCGACGGACAGCCGGTGACGAACGGAGCCGACGCGCTCGCCAAGCTGGTGGGACAGGTGACCAGGCCGGTCCGCTGGGATCTGTGCTCGGCGTACCTGCGCGACCACTCGGCCCACGCCCTGGTGGAACTTCCCCCGGCGGGGACGCTGGTGGGCATCGCGAAGCGCGAGCTCAAGGGCACCCCCGCGCTGGCGCTCAAGGAGCCCGGCGACATCGCGAAGATCACCGAACTTGGATAGCGGTCGCGGCTGGTCCGCGACCCCCGGAACGTCGGCTTCGATGTCGGCGTGTCCAAGCGCGCGGACTTCTCCGTCCGTGCTGCGCTCCGGAAATCTCACATCCACGTAGGAAGACGAAAGGGAACCACACAGTGGCTGCCACCCAGGAACAACTCATTGCCGGCATCGCCGAGATCATCGAGGAAGTCACCGGCATCGAGCCGTCCGAGGTGACCCTCGAGAAGTCGTTCGTCGACGACCTCGACATCGACTCGCTGTCCATGGTCGAGATCGCGGTCCAGACCGAGGACAAGTACGGCGTCAAGATCCCCGACGAGGATCTGGCCGGCCTGCGCACGGTCGGCGACGCGGTCGCCTACATCCAGAAGCTCGAGAGCGAGAACCCCGAGGCCGCAGCTGCCATCAAGGCGCAGGTCGAGGCAGACGAGGCCTGATGACCCCCTCTTCCCTCCGCGAGTACTCCACGCTGGGTGGGAACTTCCCGAGTGTGGTGGTCACCTCCATGGTGGCCACCACCTCGTTGGGTGGGGATCTCGACTCGACCTGGAAGAACCTGCTGGCCGGCGAATCGGGCATCCGTGAGCTGACCGACGACTTCATCACCAAGTACAACCTCCCGGTGCGCATCGGTGGTCGTCTCCTCCAGGATCCCGCCGAGGAGGTCACGCGCATCGAATCCCGGCGGATGGCCTACGTCGAGCGCATCTCCCACGTGATGAGCAAGCGCCTCTGGGCGCAGGCCGGCGAACCCGACGTCGACAAGGACCGCCTCGCGGTCGTCATCGGCACCGGTCAGGGTGGCGCCGACGCGATGGTCGACGCAGTCCAGGCCATGGAGGGCACCGGCAACTACCGCAAGGTGTCCCCGCTCGCCGTCTCGATGGCGATGCCGAACGGACCGGCGGCCGTCGCGGGACTCAACGTCGGCGCACGCGCCGGCGTGATCACCCCCGTCTCGGCCTGTTCGTCGGGCGCCGAGGCCATCGCGCACGCCTGGCGGCACATCGTCATGGGTGACGCCGACATGGTCGTCACCGGCGGCGTCGAGGGTCACATCGACGCGGTGCCGATCGCCGCGTTCTCGATGATGCGGGCGATGAGCACCCGTAACGAGGACCCCGCAGCGGCGTCGCGACCGTTCGACAAAGATCGCGACGGTTTCGTGTTCGGCGAGGGTTCGGCGATGCTGATCCTCGAACGCGAGGAACACGCCCGCGCACGCGGTGCACATATCCACGCCCGCCTGCTCGGTACCGGCATCACCTCCGACGGATTCCACCTCGTCGCCCCCGACCCGAGTGGTCAGGGCAACGCGCGGGCCATGACGCGGGCCCTGCAGACCGCTGGTCTGCAGCGCTCCGACATCACCCACATCAACGCGCACGCGACGTCGACCCCCATCGGCGACACCGCCGAGGCCGCCGGCATCCTCGCCGCCATCGGACAGCACGCTGCGGTGTACGCGCCGAAGTCCGCGCTCGGACACTCCATCGGTGCGGTCGGGGCGCTCGAGTCGGTCCTGACGATCAAGAGCGTCGAGGAAGGCGTCATCCCGCCGACCCTCAACCTCGAGAACCTGGACCCGGAATGCGACATCGACGTCGTGCACGGTGAACCCCGGTACGGGCAGATCGATTACGCGATCAACAACTCGTTCGGTTTCGGTGGGCACAACGTGGCGCTCGCCTTCGGTCGCTACTGAGCATCACCGCCACACCCCCCGACACCCAGGAGACATCGATGACGACCTTGGCTCCCGTTGCCGGCCGCGAAGAAGCCGCCGATCCCCGCGACCCGCTGTTGCGGCTGACCAACTTCTTCGACGAAGGCACGATGTCGCTGCTCCATCCGCGCGACAAGTCGGGCGTCCAGGCCGCCGTCGGACTGGTGCACGGGGTCCGTACGGTCTCCTACTGCACCGACGGCACCGTCATGGGCGGCGCCATGGGTGTCGTGGGGTGTGCGCACATCGTCAACGCCATCGACACCGCCATCACCGAACAGGCGCCGGTCATCGGCATCTGGCACTCGGGTGGCGCCCGCCTCGCCGAGGGTGTCGAGGCGTTGCACGCGGTGGGTCAGGTCTTCGAGGCGATGGTGCGTGCCTCGGGCTACATCCCGCAGATCTCGGTGGTCGTCGGCTTCGCCGCCGGCGGCGCCGCCTACGGCCCGGCGCTCACCGACGTCGTGATCATGGCGCCGGCCGGCCGGGTCTTCGTGACCGGCCCGGACGTCGTCAAGAGCGTCACCGGCGAAGAAGTGGACATGGAGTCGCTGGGCGGCCCGACCACCCACGGCAAGAAGTCCGGTGTCTGTCACATCGTCGCCGACTCCGAGCCCGACGCGCTGTGGCGCGCACGGCGTCTGGTGTCGACGTTCACCCAGCAGGGACATTTCGACCGCGAACACGCGCGGGCCGGCGACACCGACCTCAAGGCCCTGCTGCCGGAGTCGAATCGGCGCGCCTACGACGTCCACCCGGTCGTCGAGCAGTTGCTCGACTCCGGTGTCGCGGCCGACGGCGAGACCCAGATCTCGAGTTTCGAAGAGCTGCAAGCCAAATGGGCACCGAACATCGTCGTCGGCTTCGGCCGGTTGTCCGGACGCAGCGTGGGGATCATCGCGAACAACCCGCTGCGGATGGGCGGCTGCCTCAACTCCGAGAGCGCGGAGAAGGCATCGCGTTTCGTCCGCCTCTGCGATGCCTTCGGCATCCCGCTCATCGTCATCACCGATGTGCCGGGTTACTTGCCCGGCGTCGGCCAGGAGTGGAACGGCGTCGTCCGCCGCGGCGCGAAGCTCTTGCACGCGTTCGCCGAGGCCTCGGTCCCCCGGGTCACGCTGGTGACCCGGAAGATCTACGGCGGCGCCTACATCGCGATGAACTCGCGTGCGCTCGGCGCCACCGCGGTGTTCGCCTGGCCGGGCTCCGAGGTCGCCGTGATGGGCGCGAAGTCCGCGGTGGGCATCCTGCACAAGAAAGCTCTCGCCGCAGCGCCCGACGACGAGCGTGAGGCCCTGCACGACCGTCTCGCCGCCGAGCACGAGGCGATCGCCGGCGGTGTCGGCCGCGCACAGTCCATCGGCGTGGTCGACGAGATCATCGACCCGGCGCACACTCGCAGCATCATCGCCGAGGCGCTCGCCGCGGCACCCGCGCGCCGCGGTCGCCACAAGAACATCCCGCTCTGACGCATCGCACAGACGACGAAAGTGCCCCGGTCCACGAGGACCGGGGCACGTCTCGTTGTAGTTCGTCCCCCTGCTAACCCACCCGCTGCTGCAACCAGGTGACCTCGGCGCCGGCACCGCCCATGCGGTACTGCTCGAGCGCGTTGTCCCACGCGGTTCCGAGCGCGCCTTCGAGTTCACCGGCGAGACCGGCGCTGTCGGGCTGCGATTCGATCATCGAACGCAACTGGTTCTCGCCGATGATGACGTCGCCGTTGGCGCTCGTGGAGCCGCGCCAGAGGCCGAGTCCCGGGACGTAGCAGAACCGTTCACCGTCGACACCCTCGCTGGGGTTCTCGGTCACCTCGAAACGCAGCGCCGACCACTCCCGCAGCGCCGTCACCAGACGAGCCGCGGTACCGACCGGACCCGCCCAGTCGACAGTGGCACGCTGCATGCCGGGTTCGGCATCCTGTGCCGACCATTTCAGGTTGGCGCGCGCATTCAGGGTCGACGACAGAGCCCACTCCACATGCGGGCACAGCGCCACCGGCGCCGAGTGGATGTAGACCACTCCTGTTGTCATGTCCGCAAACTGATTCAGATTGCGCACCTTGTTCACCTCCGTTGTCGACGAGGAACGTCTTCCCCAACACACCTCGCGACAGCGGATATCACATTCGTAGGGTCAATTGTGCCCCATGATGCACGTGTTGCGCTAGTTTCTCCTGCGAGAAAAATTCAGTTCTGTGACGAGAGTTCATCAACGACACGATCGTTGAACTCGCTCCACAGCGGCTTCGCCCATGGTCCGAAGAGCCGATCCGTCAGCACGACGCAGGCCGCGTCGAGCGCCGGATCCACCCAGAGAAACGTCCCGGCCTGACCGAAGTGCCCGAACGTCCGCGGGGAGTTCCTCGTCCCGGTCCAGTGCGGCGACTTCTCGGACCTGATCTCGAAGCCGATCCCCCAGTCGTTGGGACGGTGCTTGCCGTACCCGGGGACGAATCCGTCGAGTCCGGGGAACCGCACCGACGTCAGCGTCCCGAAGGTCTCCGGCGCCAGCAGGCGCGGATCCAGCAACTCGCGGGCAAAGGCCGCCAAATCCGCCACGCTCGAGCGGGCGGCATGCCCGGCCGGCCCGTAGAGCGTCGTCGACGACATCTCCAGCGGCGCGCACACGGCTTCGGAGAGATAGCGGCCGAACTCGATACCGGTCGCCTCGGCCACGACCTCGGAGGCCACCTCGAAGCCCGCGCTCGAGTAGATCCGCCGCTCCCCCGGCGGGGCCTCGACCTCGCGGGTGTCGTAGGCCAGGCCGGACGCGTGCGAAAGCAGGTGGGCAAGGGTCGACCCCGACGGCCCGGCCGGGTCGTCCAGCTCGACGGCTCCCTCCTCGACGGCGACGAGCACCGCGTAGGCCACCAGCGGCTTCGTGACCGAGGCGAGCTCGTAGACGCGAGCGGGGTCGCCGAACTGGTCGGCGACCCCGTCGCGGGTGATGATCGCCGCCGACACGTGGTCGACGGGCCATTCCGTCAGAGAATCAAGGACAGACACATCGGGTCACGTTACCCGGGTGCTCACCAGTCCTCTTCGGTGTAGCGGATGACTCCGCGGATGTTCTTGCCGTCCAACATGTCCTGGTAGCCCTCATTGATCTGGTCCAGACGGTACTGCCGGGTGATCATGTCGGCGATGTTGAGCTTGCCGATCTTGTACATCGACAGCAGCTGTGGGATGTCGAGCTTCGGGTTGGCACCGCCGAAGATCGAACCCTGCAGATTCTTCTGGAGCAGGGTCAGCATGGCGAGATTGAGGTTGACATCGCTCTCGAGCATGTTGCCCATACCGGTCAGGACGCAGGTGCCACCCTTGGCGGTGATACCCATCCACAGGTCGACGTCCTTGCCGTGGACCTCGCCGACCGTGACGATCACCTTCTGGCACATGCCGCCGTGAGTGGTCTCCGCGATCGCCATGGCCGCCTCTTCGACCGTGGCGAAGGCCGCGGTGGCCCCGAACTTGAGCGCCTGCTCCCGCTTCCACTCCACCGGGTCGATGGCGAACAGGTTGCGGGCGCCGGAGATGACCGCGCCCTGTAGGGCCGCGGTACCCACGCCGCCGACACCCACGATCGCGACGTCCTCCCCCGGTCGTACGTCGCCGCTGCGGGTCGACGAGCCGTAACCGGTGGGGATGCCACAGCCGCAGAGCGCCGCGACCTCGAACGGGATGTCCTTGTCGATCTTCACCGCCGAGGCCTCGTGCACGACCATGTACGGCGCGAAGGTGCCCAGCAGCGTCATCGGGTAGACGTTCTCGCCGGCGGCGGTCTGGATCCGGAAGGTGTTGTCCGACACCGCCTCACCCTGCAGCAGCATGGCGCCGAAGTCGCACAGGTTGGCCATTCCCGACTGACACGACGGACACTTGCCGCACGACGGGATGAACGACAGCACGACGTGGTCGCCGACCTCGAAGTCGGTGACTCCCTCACCGACCTCGGCCACGACGCCCGCACCCTCGTGACCACCGAGGATCGGGAACCCGGCCATCGGGATGCCACCGGTCATCAGGTGATGATCGGAGTGGCACATGCCGGCGGCTTCCATCTTGATCTTGATCTCGTGGGCCTTGGGATCGCCGATCTCGATGTCCTCGATCGCCCACGGCTTGTTGTGCTCCCGCAGCAATGCACCCTTTGTCTTCACTGAACTCCTCCGTTCGAACCCGGCGACGTCTCGCACCGGGAGGATCTACTCACTCCGACGGTTGCCGCCATGACGTGACAGTAGTCACTCAACCACAAAATTGGAACGTGTTCTAGTGCGCGTTTCTTGGCCGCGTCGACGCCGGCGGTGGTCTGGACTGATGAGACCACGACGACCTGGACGCGAGTGCTCGCGCCCAGGTCGGAGGGTGTCGACGTCGCCGAGGCGTCCGACGACAGTGGATACGACGGCGTCAGTCGGCCAGGCCGGCGTCCTTGCTGCCGTAGCTCTGGCGCAGGGTCGGCTTGACGACCTTGCCACCGGCGTTGCGCGGCAACTCGTCGACGATGACGATGTCCTTCGGATGCTTGAACCGCGCGAGGTTCTCGTTGAGGTACGGCTCGAGGTCGGCGAGCGTCAGGTCCTCGACGCCTTCGGCGAGCACGACCACTGCGACCGGCACCTCACCCCACTTCTCGTGTGCGCGACCGATGATCGCCGCCTCGGTGATGCTCGGATGACCGAAGAGGACGTTCTCGACCTCGGCGCAGTAGATGTTCTCGCCACCGGAGATGATCATGTCCTTGGCGCGGTCGACGACGTAGAGGAAGCCCTCCTCATCGGCACGGACCAGGTCACCGGAGTGGAACCAGCCGCCGGCGAAGGCGTCGGCGGTGCCCTGCTCGTTCTGCCAGTACCCCTTCATCATGTTCGGGCCGCGGTAGACCATCTCGCCGACCTCACCCTGCGCGACGTCGTTGCCCTCGGGGTCGACGATGCGCGCGGTCACGGCCGGGACGACCTTGCCGATGGAGCCGATCTTGCGCAGGGCGTCCTTGCCCTCGAGTACGCAGGTGATCGGCGACATCTCGCTCTGTCCGAAGACGGCGACGTTGAGCGCCTCCGGGAAGGTCTCGTTCATCGCGTTCAGGACGGTGTCCGACGCCGGGGCCGCACCCCAGCTGATCACACGTAGCTTGAGATCACGCGGCTTGGCCTGCTGCGCGGCACAGACGGCCTGCCACTGTGCGGGCACCAGGAAGATCGAGGTGGTGCCCTCGCGCTCGATGGTGTCCAGCATGTCGTCGGGGTCGAACGCGCCGAGCGGATGGATCACCGAGAGGGCGCCCATGTAGAACAGGGGCGCCATGGCGCCGAGGCCGGCGATGTGGAACATCGGGGCAACACACGAGCCGATGTCGTCGGAACGGGTCTGCAGGGCCTGCAGACAGGTGACCGCCTGCGCCTGCATGTTCGTGTGAGTGAGCATGGCGCCCTTGGGCTTTCCGGTCGTGCCCGAGGTGTACATGATCAGCGCGACGGTCTCCTCGGGAACGTCGATCTCCTCGAGATCCGACGAATCCTCGGCGACGAGCGCCTCGTAGTCGAGGTGGTTGTCCTTGTCCGAACCGCCGACCACGATGGTGCGCTCGATCGCTCCGGTGGAGGCGGCCGCGGCGTCGGCCAGCGGGGCGAGCAGGGTCTCGGTGACGATCACCTTCGCGCCGCTGTCGTTGACGAGGAACGCGACCTCGGCCGGGCTCATCCGGATGTTCACCGGCACGGGGATGGCCCCGATCAGGTTCGCGCCCAGAACCGCTTCGACGTACTCCGAGCGGTTGAGCAGGACGATCAGCACACGATCGCCGAACTGCACGCCGCGGCGGCTCAGCGCGGCCGCGAAGGCGCGGCTGCGCTCGTCGAGTTCCTTCCAGGTGGTGACGTTGCCCAGGAACTTCAGCGCCGCCTTGTCCGGGGTCATGAAGGCGTGGCGGCGGATCTGGTTGTTCCAGTGGTTGCGGCGCGAACGCAGCGGCTCGGTGGCCAGGTCGCTGAAGGTGTCGACGGTCGCGGTCATACGATCGGTCTCCTCGTTGTCTCTCTGGTGGTGATGGGGTCGGGAACGGTTGTGGTACAGCGATTCCGACGTGTCGCAGTGCTCACTTGGAGGCGCCGGCGAACGCGGTGATGGCCGCCTGGAACTCCGGGGACTGGAGCAGTTCGGTCTGGCCGTCGAGTTCTCGTTCGATCGCGGCCTCGAAACCGGACATCGTGTGCGCGTCGAGCGCGGCCTTCGTGAGCCGGAGCGCCGCGGCGCTCTTGCAGGCGAGCTTGCGGGCGACCTTGCCGACCACCTCGTCGAGCGCGGCACGGTCCTCGACGACGCCGTTGACGAGTCCGGCGTCGAGAGCCTCTGCGGCACGCAGCTTCTCACCGAGCAGCGCCAGCTCGTTGGCTCGCACGCGGCCGACGGCCGTGGCGAACGACATCGAGGCCGCGCCGTCGGGCATCAGACCGATGTTGACGAACGCGAGCAGGAAATACGACCTGGCCGTCGTGTAGATGAGGTCGGCACCGAGTGCGAGCGACGCACCGATCCCGGCGGCCGCACCGTCGACCGAGGCGATCACCGGGACCGGGACCGAACGCACGGCCCGGATGAGATCAGAACCTCCGGAGATGATCTGACGCGCCTGCGTCGGAGTGAACCCGGAGGCGCCGCCCGCGGTCGACTGTTCGGCGAAGCCCCGGACATCGGCGCCCGCACTGAAACTGCCGCCCGCGCCGTCGAGCACGATCACGCGGACGTCGTCGCGAGTCGACCACTCCGCCAACGTGTCCTCGATCGCCTGATGGGCCCCGCCGTCGAGGGCGTTCATCCGTTCCGGACGAGAAATCGTCAGGCGCCCGATCCCGGAGTCGTCCACCGATGTGATGACTCCGCCGCGCGTGATCTCTTCGCTCACTGCTCTCCCCACTCCAGGCCGGCTTCTCGGTAGACACAGCCCCCCGCATCTGTGCCATCGCCTAGATTACTACCACAATGCGACGCAGATCACGAGAATCTCGGTTAACTTATCAGACCCGCAAGCCGGTCTCTCCTGCAGTTTTGCCGGTCGATGCCGAAATCTGTCACGAGAACGTGGTCTCCGGATAGGCTCTGTCGTCATGACCGCACGTCCGCAGACGTCGCGCCCGGACACCGGCGCCCGGCGTCGCCGTCCCGCCGACCGGCGACGCATGATCGTCGACGCCGCGGCGAAGGCCTTCAGCGACGGCGGGTACCACGCGGTGCGGCTCGACGACATCGCCGACGCCGTCGGCATCTCCACCCCGGCGCTGTACCGGCATTTCCCGAACAAGTACGCACTGTTCGCCGAGACCACCGCCGACCTCGCGACCGGCCTGCGCGACGTTCTCGACACCGTCCCGGAGGGGTCGCCCGAGGAGTTGCCCGCACTCCTCGAGGCGATCACCGCCACCTCGTTCGACAATCGCCGCCGCGGTGGGCTGTACCGGTGGGAGTCGCGCTACCTCGAGCCCGCCGACGCCGCGATCGTCCGCGATGTCGTCGTCCACCAGCATCGTCGTGTGCGTGCCGCCGCCCGCCGGCTGCGCCCGTTGCTGACCGATCTCGACGCCAATCTCGTTGCTGCCGCAATGATCAGCGTCGCGGCAAGTCCGACAACGCATCGCGCCTCGTTGCCGGCCCGCGAGGCGACGGCGTTGATGTCGGCCGCCGCGATCGGCCTGCTCGAAGTCGAGCTGCCCGAGCCGACCGACCTCGAGCCGCCGTCGGTGATCGGACTCGCCCCGGCCGCCAAGCGCGAGGTCATCCTGACCGAGGCGATCGAGCTGTTCGCCGCCCGCGGGTTCCGGGACGTGACGATCGAGGACATCGCACACGCGGCAGACCTGCCGGCATCAGGCGTGTACCGCCACTTCCCCAGCAAGGTCGCCATTCTCGAGGCCTCGTTCTGGCGCGCCACAGACCGGGTCACGTCGGCCATCTCCGACGCGCTGGCGGCGTCGACCACGCCCCGCGAGGCGATCGCCGCGATGGTCGCCTCGTACATCCGGTTATCATCCAGCGCAACCGATCTCATCGCGATCTACGAGACCGAGATCGGGCACACGACTCCACAGGCACGCGAGGAACTACGCAACCAGCAGCGGATCACCGTGGACGAGTTCGCCACCTGGCTCACCCGCGTCCGCGACGAGCTGTCGCTCTCGCAGGCGCGGTTCCTCGTACACGCTTCCCTGAACGTGGTCACCGACCTGTCGCGTCAGTCCCTACCGCCCTCCCCCGACCGGATCGACGCACTGGCGATGCGGATTCTGTTGCACGGCTGACTATCTGATGACCGGCAAGCACGCCGGACCCCGCTCCCTGATCCGAAAGAACTACAGAACCCGAGAGACGTGCTGAGCCACTGCTCCCTGAGGTGCGAGCGAAGCGAGCCACGAAGGGCTTCGCAACGTGTCTCACCAGGCCCTTCGTGGCTCGTCGCTAACGCTCCTCGCACCTCAGGGGGCAATGGTTATGTCGTTCTTCGGATTCGGAAGGCGATGGTTGGCCGCGCCCTCCGCAAGCTCCGGCCGCTCCTCAGGGAGCGATAGGACTCGCTTCTTTCGGATCAGGGAGCCGAGGCCTCACAGCACCGCGAAGTCGTCCATCAGCCAGCGACCGTCCTGCTCCACGAGGGTGACCTTGACCCGCGACTGATACGGGAATCCCTCCGGGAACTCCTGGGCGGTCTGCGGCGACTTCAGGGTCTGGTCCAGGGTGACCAGCACAACGGCCTTGCCGTCGTCGACGGACATGAGGCCCGCATTGTCGGCCGTCGCCGTGGACACCGATTCGGCCTCGGCGGATCCGCGGCGGGCGTCCTGCGAGGACTCGATGTAGGTCTGGGTAAACGCGGGCGTGGAGATCTCCCGGATGCGTCGGTCGAGGTCAGCGTAGTCGGCTGAGTTGTAGGTCGAGATCTCGGCCGCGTACCGCCGGGCGGTCTCGAGGAGGGACGTCGTCGTACCGGCCGACGCGCTCGACTCGGCGCGTTCATCGGCATCCACGTACGCCACGGCGAGCACCGCCGTCGACGCCGCGAGGACGACGACCGCCACGATCAGCGCGATCACCGCCCACGGTCGGCTGCCGACCGTCGAAGTCCAACCGGTCCACCGGCGGGAACCACTCCTACGCGCCGTGGCGGGATCGAGCTTGCGGGGGGTGCGGTCCGAGCCAGGGCGTGGGTCCGCGACCACGGTCGTGGCGTCGTCGGACCCGTCGGCGTCGTCCGTATCGGCCGGCTCGTCGGCACCCGTGGGCTCGTCAGCCGGGTGTCGGCGCTCGGCCTTGCGGGCTGCTTTCGCCGCCTTCGCCTCGGCCTCGGCGCGGTACTTGTCGCGGTTACTGCGATTGGCCTGCAGGAACTCGTTGCCGTCCAGCGGGGTGACCTGCTCGCCCGTCGGCGTTGTCGCCTGGTGAGACTCCGCGTCGACGGACTGTTCGGGCTGGTCGGACGTGGAACGCGACTTCGGCATGCGTTCAATGTAGCGAGACGTTCCCGACGGGTTCGTCTCGCTGCCGGATCACGGCCCGTCGGTCAGAGCGCACCGAGGTCCAGGGACACCCACTGTTTCGGTTCGAGGATCAGCTTGGTCTGGGGACCGTGATCCTTCTCGGCCATCTCCACGTAGGGGTCGACGGCCTGGGGCGGGAGGTAGCGCGCCGCCATCTCCTGCAGGTCGCCGCGGGTGCCCGGCACCATGTCGACCGCATCCCCCGACACGGCCACGTACATCAGCCGCGGCGACACCTCGTCGACCATGAACGTGAACCGCCCGGCGGTACGGATGAGCTGCAACTTGCGCGATTCGGTTCCGGTGAGCAGCCAAGGGCGACCGCCCGGCTCGTACTGGTACCACACCGGGACCGTGAGCGGCGCCCGGCCGGGCTCGGCTTCGACCGACAGCGCCGCGACATGGGGTTCGGACAGGAACGCTTCTCGTTCGGATTTCGTGAGTGCCATGATCCGACGGTAGTTCGGACCACCGACATTCTCCTCCGGGTCCGACTACCCGGAGGAGAGCGGTGTGACTACTTCCAGGGTTCGAGAACCTCGGCGGCGCGCTCGGCGAGCACCATCTGGAAGATCGGTCCGAAACTGACCCGGGCGACACCGAGTTCGGCCAGTGCCGCTTTGGTGTTCTTGGTCGGATGGCCGATCGCGTTGACCGGCAACGGCAGTTCGCTGGTGAGCCGCCTCTGCGCGGCGTCGTCGTGGAAACCGACCGGGTACAGCACGTCTGCGCCGGCATCGGCAGCCAATTTCATTCGGTCGATTGCCCGGTCGAGGCGGTCGGATTCGTCGCCGACCTGCTTGACGAACAGGTCGGTGCGCGCGTTGATCACCACGTGGACATCGGTGGCGTCGGACGCCGCCCGGAGCGCACCCACGAAGTCGGCGTGCTCCTGTGCGTCGCGAAGGCGTCCGCCCTCGCTGTGCACGGTGTCCTCGATGTTCAGACCGACGGCACCCGCGGCGATCAGGCCCTCGATGAGCGTCTTCGGGTCCTCCCCGTAGCCGGACTCGATGTCGACGGAGATCGGGACGTCGACCGCCGCGGTGATCTGCCGGATGCGGGTGGTCAGTTCCTCGAACGTGATGCCCTCGTTGTCGGGCTTGCCGATCGAGTCCGACACCGGGTGACTGCCGACGGTGAGCGCGGTGAACCCGGCGGAGATCGCGAGGTTCGCCGACCAGGCGTCCCACACCGTGGGCAGGATGACCGGGTTTCCCGGTTGGTGGAGTTCGAGCAGAGTCGTGGCCTTGCCGGCGAGTTCCGTCATGGTCCCTACAACTACGCGAGTTCCCGGTCTCATTCCACCGCCATTGCGCTACTTGCGCCAGAACAAATGGTGCGTCACGCCACTGGTGCTCGGGACGGATTCGTGGTGATACCGGCCCTCGAGCTCCTCGGGTGACTCCCAGAGTTTGAGTCCGGCGCCGATCGTGACGGGTGCGACGGCGATGTGGAGGGTGTCGATGAGGTCGGCGTCGAGGAACTCCCGCACGGTGCTCACGCCGCCGCCGATACGTACGTCCTTGCCGTCCGCCGCGGCCTTCGCCTGCTCGGCGGCCTCGGCCGGGGTGGCGTCGAGGAAGTGAAACGTGGTGTCGCTCAGCGTGAACGACGGCCGAACATGGTGCGTCAGCACGAAGACGGGAGTGTGGAACGGCGGTTCGTCACCCCACCAACCCTGCCACTCGTGGTCGGTCCACGGGCCGCGTTGATAACCGAACTTGTTGCGGCCCATGATCTCCGCACCGATGTTGTGGGCGAAGTCGCGAGTGAAGTAGTCGTCGAGGCCGCGGGTGCCACCCGGGTCGGTCCGGTTGGGCCAACCGGCGGTGGCACCCGCCCACGACATCAGTTCCCACGGTTCGACGCGGTCACCGAAGGGCCGCTCGAACGTCTGGTTCTCCCCCGCCCCCACCCTATCTTGTGAGATCGAGAAGTTCTGGACTCTGAGTAGCTGTGGCATGGTTCGGCTTCCTTGTCGGCCGGCACGAGCAATCTATGCGGACAGACTCGGTGTCGCAGCCAAACTCATCGATGCGACTCGGCGCGGAGCACGCCGGACGCCGATCGTGCGACGCCGGGTCAGGCGAGCGCCTGCGCGATGACCTCCGCGACAGGGGTCGACGACCGGCCGATGAGCGACTGGAGGTCGCCGGAGTCGGTGTCCAGCTCACCGCGGCTGATCCCGGCATCTGCGCCGGCCAGCATCGCGGCGACCGGTTCCGGCAGACCCGCGCTGACGAGAGCGGCCTGGTAGTCGGCTTCGGAGAGGTCGCGGTACTGGACGGACGCACCCGAGGCCTCACCGATCGCTCGAGCGAATTCGCCGTAGGTCAGCCGCTCGTCGCCACCCAACTCGTAGACCTTGCCGGCCTGGTCTGTGTCGGCGGTGAGGACCGCTGCGGCCGCAGCCGCGTAGTCGGCGCGAGCGGCGGCAGCGAGTTTTCCCTCACCCGCGGCACCCAGGAGCGTTCCGGTCGCCGCCGCCTGCGGGATGGCGGCCAGGTAGTTCTCCCAGTACCAGCCGTTGCGCAAGATCACGGCGGGCACCGACGACTCGTTCAGTCGGGCTTCGGTGGCGACGTGCTCGGGAGCCAGACTCAGACCGCTCGTGTCGGCGTGCAGCAGGCTGGTGTAGGCGATCAGTTCGACGGAGTTGGCCTCCGCCGCCTCGATCACGTTGGTGTGCTGGGCAACACGTTGCCCGACCGCCGAACCCGAGACCAGCAGCAACTTGTCGACGCCGACGAGGGCGTCGACAAGTGATGCCGGATCGTCATAGTCGGCGACACGGACCGAAACGCCGTGCGACACAAGCGTCGAGGCCTTCGACTCGTCGCGGACGATCGCCACCACGTCGGCGGCGGCGACGCCCCGGGCGAGTAGTTCGTCGATCACGAGTCCGCCGAGCTGTCCCGTCGCGCCGGTCACTGCTGTGGTCATCTGATTCCTCATCGCTGTCGGTTGGACGACTCCCAGTATGCACTTACTTTTCGTAAGTGCAATACGAACTGTTAGCAAGGTCTCGTCGATTCGGCTACCGTTGAGCACGTGACCGAGATCAGCGACGAGTCCCTCGAGGCGGACGTCTTCGCCCGAGACTGCTCGTCCCGGACCACACTGCAGACCGTCACCGGACGCTGGGGCAGCCTCGTGCTGATCGCGTTGGGGGAGAGCAACTATCGATTCAGCGCGCTGCGGCGACGCGTCGACGGCGTGAGCGAACGGATGCTCTCGCAGACCCTGCAGAGCCTCGAACGCGACGGCATGATCGTGCGCACCGTCCTCGAAGCCATCCCGCCGAAGGTCGAGTACCACCTCACCCCGCTCGGCAGGCAGGTCGCCGACCAGTTGAGCGGCCTGATCGAACTCGTGCAGGACAACATGCCGGCCGTCCGCGACGCCCAGGCCGACTACGACGAGCGACGCGGCGGAGACTGAAACCACTCTCGTCGGGTACACGTGGAGACGTAGGAGTCCGACGACGAGAGGAGCGTCCCGATGACGTCACCGGAAGCCGACCTGCCGGTCGAGGCCAACGAGGCCGATGCACTCGAGCAAGCCCAGACGGCAGCGCCCGACCCCGCTGAAGGTGTCAACCCCAGCGTGCCGTTCGAAGCCGACGACGCCGACGCCGCCGAACAGGCCGCCGAGGTCGAGATCGATCCCGAGGACTACCCCCGGGACTAGCGCAGCGGGCGGCCTGGCCGCCGCATGCGGCTGACCGCCCGTTTTGTCGTCCGACATGACCATGCGCTAAAGTCTGTCCTCGGTCCTGATGACGCGCTCCACGAGCGCCGAGCAGGTCCGAGGCAGTCCCCCATAGCTCAATTGGCAGAGCATTCGACTGTTAATCGAACGGTTACTGGTTCGAGTCCAGTTGGGGGAGCAAGAGGCCCGTCACCCGCGTCGGCAGGTGACGGGTTTCTCGTCTTCGGCAGTCGTGCCGGTCCGCATTCATATGACCGTCGACCGTGCGGTAATGTCCAGCATCGGGCTCTCGGGCCCACGGGGCGGTAGCTCAGTCGGTTAGAGCCGCGGACTCATAATCCGTAGGTCGCGGGTTCGAGCCCCGCCCGCCCCACGCACGAAAAGCGTTGTAGCACAGAGCGAGAGCAAACAATCCCCCGGCCGGGCCCGCAGCGCTCACTCACCCACTGTGGGTGGCACATCGGTCGAGTCGGCCATCACCTCAGAGCCACTGAGTGTCTCGTTGGCGCGGCACTCGACCAGCAGCGGCACGAAGTCGCGCTCGTCGGTGCCGTCGAAGTGTCGGTACGCGGCTTCGACCGCATCGGCCACTTCCTCGGGTTTTCTGTCGCCGTACATCCCGATCAGGCGGTGCTGCACCTCGGTGACCTGCCGGCGCTCGTCATACGCGTCCACGGTCCCACGCTAGGCAGCCGCCGGTCGCCCTCGCAGAGTGGGAGAACGAACCGTCGTCGACTGTTCAGCTCGAGTTCGTCGCCGGGTGGCGCCGGCTCATCGTTCGACGCGACACCAGTACTCGGTCTCACCGGGAATGGGCGTGAGTCTGACCTCGCCGCCCTCGGGACGGTCGACAGCCGGACCCCCGCCCCCAGGAACACCGGGACGAAGAACACGAGCACCTCGGCGAGCAGCCCGTGATCGAACATCTGTCGCGCGACGTCGGCGCCGATGACGGTGACGTAGCCGTCGCCGGCCGTCCGGGCGGCGAGGTCGACCGCCTCGTGCAGATCCGAGACGAACGTGAAGCCGTCGACGGGGTCCGCCGGCGGGTTGTGTGTGAGAACGACGGCGGGACCGTCGTATTCGCCGCCGAACGCACCCTCGCGGTCGGTGCCCTTGTTGGGGTCATCGCCGCGGAACGACCGGTTGCCGACCAGCAGTGCGCCGGTGCCGCGCATCAACCGTGCGGCGGCATCGTCCGCTGCAGTGGACGCCGGCTGCCCGTCGGCGGGCACGTCGAAGAATCGGGTCAGCCACGACATGTCGCCACCGGGTCCGGCGATGAACCCGTCGAGTGATGCCGTCGCCGAGAAGATCGTTGTCGCCATGGATTCCTGCCTCCGTCGGTGGCGTGGGGGTATCGACGGGGTAGACCGGGCCGGAGACGGATACTCATCGGCCGCCGGCCCCGCGACCGTCGGCGCGAAGACCTACGCGGGTGTGTCAGCCCGCGTCGACGATCGGGTCGACAGCCTGTTCCAGCAGGCTACGACGATAGGCCTCGAGCGCCACGAGATCACCGAAGACCGCGTTGTAGCCGTCGGGGTCGTCGCTGGGTGCCATCCGGCGCAGACGCGACTTGATGTCGGCGATCTGCGAGCCCACCCACACCTCCTGCAACCGTGCGAGCACGCTGGAGATGTAGCGGGCGATGTTGTCCTCGTCGACCGGCATCGATTCGACGGCGAGTTCGGTCACGAGCGGATCGATGATCGGGTCGTCGACGGCATTGCGCACCGCGTCGACCCAGGCCGCGCCACCCAGACCGGACGACGTCCCGCCGAGCCCGGTCATCGCCTGGCGGATGATCGCGTAGGCCGGCTCGTTGAAGCACTCGACGGGCAGCGAGTCGAAGACCGTGCCGGCGATCGCCGGATACTGCAGCGCCGCCTTCAGCGCTTCCCGCTGCGGCCACAGGCGCGGGTCGTTGGGCTGGGGGCGGGCCGACGTCGGCGCGGCCTCCGCCTCCGGCCGATTACGAGCACCGCGACCGCTCCCCCGACTGCCGGAGTTACTGACGCCCTGCGCCTTTCGAATTCTCGCGCCTTCTTCGCGGACTCTGCCGAGAACCTGGGAGACCTCCTCCCAACCGACCCAACCCGCCAGCTGGCGGGCGTACTCGTCACGCAGCGCGATGTCCTTGATCCGGGCGACCACCGGGACGGTGTCGCGCAACGCGTGGACGCGGCCCTCGGCGGTGTCGAGGTCGTGGCCGGCGAGGAGGGTCTTGATCGCGAACTCGAACATCGGCACCCGACGCGCGACCAGGTCGCGGACGGCGGCGTCGCCCTTCTCCTGCCGGAGTTCGCAGGGGTCCATGCCGTCGGGCGCGATCGCCACGAACGTCTGCCCCGAGATGGACTGTTCGCCCTCGAAGGCCTTGAGCGCGGCTGCTTTTCCGGCATCGTCCCCGTCGAAGGTGTAGATCACCTCGCCGCGGAAGTACGAGTCGTCCATCATCAGCCGCCGGATGAGGGCGAGGTGGTCCTCACCGAATGCGGTGCCACACGAGGCGACCGCGGTGGTGACGCCGGCCAGATGCATCGCCATGACGTCGGTGTAGCCCTCGACGACCACCACCTGATGCCCCTTGGCGATGCTCTTCTTCGCGTGATCGAGACCGAACAGCACCTGAGACTTCTTGTACAGCATGGTCTCCGGCGTGTTCATGTACTTGCCGAGGTTGTCGTCGTCGAACAGTTTGCGGGCGCCGAAGCCGATGATGTCCCCGCCGAGGTTGCGGATCGGCCACAGGAGACGGCGATGGAAGCGGTCGATCGGCCCCTTGCGTCCTTGTTTGGACAGACCGGCGGCCTCGAGTTCGCTGAACTCGAAGCCCTGCGACAACAGCGCCTTGGTCATCGTGTCCCAGCCGGCAGGTGCGTAACCGCAACCGAATTGGACGGCCGCCACCGCGTCGAAGTCGCGTTCCTTGAGGTAGTCGCGCGCCGGCTGCGCCTCGGGTGACTGCAGCGCGGCCGCGTAGAACTTGGCCGCGGCGGCGTTGGCGGCCACCAGTCGGGCGCGGGTGCCGCGGTCCCGCTTGATGGCGGTACCGCCGCCCTCGTAGTTGATCTGGTAGCCGATCCGGTCGGCGAGCTGCTCGACCGCCTCGACGAAGCTGATGTGCTCCTGCTTCTGCAGGAAGCTGTACACGTCGCCGCCCTCGCCGCAGCCGAAGCAGTGGAAGTGGCCGTGGTTGGGACGGACGTGGAACGACGGCGACTTCTCGTCGTGGAAGGGGCACAGGCCCTTGAGGCTGTCGGCACCGGCGCGCCGGAGGGCGACGTAGTCGCCGACGATGTCCTCGATCCTCGTCTGCTCACGGATCGCCGTGATGTCGCGATCGGGAATTCGGCCTGCCACGCGACCAGTGTAGTGACGCCGGTGAGGCCGCCCGGCCGGGTGCTTCGTCGACCACGCCCGGCCTACCCCAGATGCGCCTGGGCCCCCGAATTGTGCTTGTCGGTGCGCTCGAGCCGGCCTTCGGTCATGGACGCGATCTGGTCGACGATGACGCGCATGCGGGCGGCATCGTCGGACGCGGCGTTCCACCACGGCACGAAGATCGGGTCCAGGCCCCCTGGCGCCGCCTCGGCGAACCAGTTCGCGACCCGGTGGATGCGTTCCCGCTGGCGACGCTGCGTCGCCTTGTGCCGCTCGTTGGAGAAGATGAAGCGCAGTGCCAGGGTCTTGAGCATCGACACCTCGGCGGCGATGAGTTCCGGCACCTCGAGGTCGGCGTCGTAGCGCGAGACCGGCCGGTCGCCGACCACCTCGCGGGTGCCGGTGATCGCGGCCGACGCGAAGCGGCCGATGAACTCACTCGTCAACCTCTTGAGCGCGACGTAGGAGTCGAGCGTGCCGTCGAAGACACCCACCGACCGCACGATGTCCATGCGGTGCAGGCGGGCGGCGGCGTCGACGAGGGCCTCGGGGTCGAGACCCGGGAATTCCTTGGCGCCGATGTCGGCGAGCGCGCGTTGGTCCTGCGGATCGCCGAGGGTCCGCAGGTCGATCCGGCCACCGATGACGCCGTCCTCGAGGTCGTGCACGGAGTACGCCACGTCGTCGGACCAGTCCATGATCTGCGCCTCGACGCACTGTCGGGTACCGGGCGCGTCACGACGAATCCACGCCAGCATGGCGACATCGTCGTCGTAGGCGCCGAACTTGCCTCCGGGCGTGCGTCGGGTCCACGGATACTTCAGGGTCGCGTCCAACGACGCGCGGGTGAGGTTGAGGCCGGCGCTGCGCCCGTCGGCATCGAGCAGCTTGGGTTCGAGCCGCGTCAGGATGCGCAGGTTCTGGGCGTTGCCCTCGAAACCACCGTGGTCCGCCGCCACCTCGTCGAGCGCGCGTTCGCCGTTGTGTCCGTAGGGCGGATGCCCGATGTCGTGGGCGAGTCCGGCGAGTTCGACGAGGTCGGGTTCGGCGCCGAGACCGATGGCGATCCCCCGGCCGATCTGCCCGACCTCGAGCGAATGCGTGAGCCGGGTACGGGGCGTGTCGCCCTCGCGCGGACCGACGACCTGCGTCTTGTCGGCCAGCCTGCGCAGGGCGGCCGAGTGCAGGACCCGCGCACGGTCCCGCGCGAAGTCGCTTCGATGGTCGGTCCGGGTGCCGGGCAGGCTCGCGACCTTGGCGCCCTCGGGCACGAACCGCTCGACGGCCTCGTCGCCGTAGGTTGCCACCGTCGGGAGCACATGCCCGACCGTCTCGGGAACCTGTCGGGTGCTAGTCAAGCACCCAGCCCCGGGCGACGGCGAAGTCGGTGACCCGCTGCCTGATCGCCACGATCTGACGAGCCGTGAGGGCGCCGTCGGCGTCGAGGAGCAGCTCGGTGAGCTCTTCGGTGAACGCGGCGGCATCCAGCGAGCCACCCCCGCCGCGCGGACGACGACTGCCGCGGTCGTCGTGACGTCCGCGGTCGCCCCGGTCCCCACGATCACGGTCGCGGCCGTGGTGCTCGTCGCGGCGGTGCGCCCGTGCGCCGGCGGTGTCGTCGGCCGGCGCGGCCTCGGTCACCGCGACGTTGACGGCCTTGGAACCGCGGTCGGTCTCCTCGATGTCGAAGGACACCTTGGCACCCGGTTTCAACGAGTTCTCGTCGATGTCGATGTCGTTGATGTGGAGGAACACATCGGCGCCGCCCGATTCCGGCGCCAAGAACCCGAATCCCCGATTCGCGTCGTAATGAACGACTTTCCCGCTGACAGACACGACTCCACTCACTCTCTCGTCGCGCGCACGACGGACCCCATGCCCTACTCCACGCGACAACTCGTCATCGATTGTGACAGACATCCGCAGGTCAGGCGGAATCGTGAACACCCGGCCCGCGCGGCCGGGAGCAGGATCAGGCGCCGAGCAGCTTGCCGCCGAGATACTCGGCGACCTTGTCGAGCGCGACCCGCTCCTGGCTCATGGTGTCCCGTTCGCGCACCGTGACGGCCTGGTCGTCGAGGGTGTCGAAGTCGACCGTCACGCAGAACGGCGTGCCGATCTCGTCCTGCCGGCGGTACCGCTTGCCGATGCCCTGTGCGTCGTCGAACTCGACATTCCAGTGCTTGCGGAGCTCGGCGGCGAGGTCGCGGGCCTTCGGCGAGAGCTTCTCGTTGCGCGAGAGCGGCAGCACGGCGACCTTGATCGGGGCCAGCCGGCGGTCGAGCCGCAGCACCGTCCGAGTGTCGGTGCCGCCCTTCGCGTTCGGCACCTCCTCCTCGGTGTAGGCGTCGCACAGGAAGGCCATCAGCGAGCGGGTCAGGCCGGCCGCCGGCTCGATCACGAACGGGGTGTAGCGCTCACCCGACGCCTGGTCGAAGAACGACAGGTCCTCCCCCGAGTGCTTGCTGTGGGTGGACAGGTCGTAGTCGGTCCGGTTGGCGACACCCTCGAGCTCACCCCACGGGTTGCCGGTGAAGCCGAACTTGTACTCCACGTCCACAGTCCGCTTGGAGTAGTGCGACAGCTTCTCCTTCGGGTGGTCGTAGAGCCGCAGGTTCTCCGGGTCGATGCCCAGGTTGACGTACCAGTCGAAGCGCTGGTCGATCCAGTACTGGTGCCATTCCTCGTCCTCGCCCGGCTTGACGAAGAACTCCATCTCCATCTGCTCGAACTCGCGGGTGCGGAAGATGAAGTTGCCCGGTGTGATCTCGTTGCGGAAGCTCTTGCCGATCTGCGCGATGCCGAACGGCGGCTTCTTGCGCGCGGTGGTCATCACGTTCTTGAAGTTCACGAAGATGCCCTGTGCGGTCTCGGGACGCAGGTAGTGCAGACCCTCTTCGTCGTCGACGGGCCCGAGGAACGTCTTCATCAGACCGCTGAACGCCTTGGGTTCGGTCCAGTTGCCGGGCTGCCCGGTCTCCGGGTCGTTGATGTCGGCCAGACCGTTGGCCGGCGGGTGCCCGTGCTTCGCCTCGTAGGCCTCGATGAGATGGTCGGCGCGGTAGCGCTTGTGGGTGTGCAGCGACTCGACCAGCGGGTCGGTGAACACCTCGACGTGGCCGGAGGCCTCCCACACCTGACGCGGCAGGATAACCGACGAGTCGAGGCCGACGACGTCCTCGCGGCTGATGACCATCGTGCGCCACCACTGCCGCTTGATGTTCTCCTTGAGTTCGACGCCGAGCGGGCCGTAGTCCCACGCCGATTTGGTACCGCCGTAGATCTCACCGCACTGGTACACCAGGCCCCGGCGCTTGGCGAGGTTGACGACGGATTCCACATTGGACTGGGCGGCCACGGTTAACTGCTCTCCACGGGTTGAGGTGTTCGGCTGGGACGGTCGTGCTGACGCTCGGTGCTCGACGTGCATCCACCAGATGCGGGCGGCAACCCGTACAGACTACCGAGCACGTGTGCCGTTTCCCGAAACCACCGGCAACGGTGCACCCGTCGGACCCACATGCACGGACGGGAACTGCCAGAGTGGCAGGGTGATCGTTCGCATACGACGACGCGTCGGCGTCCCCCCATCGGCCCGCGGGCGTCGGCCGGTCCTCGCCTCGGCCGGCCTCGCACTGACAATGGCACTGGCCGTGGGGTGTTCGTCCGAGCAGCCCGCCGAGCCCGAGCGACCCTCGTCGGCGCCGGTGTCGACGCCCTCTCCCGAACCGCCGATCGACGAGGTCACCCCGGCCGCGCTGGCCGACGCCGTCACCCTCGACAACGTGATGGCGCACGTTCGCGCACTGGCCCAGATCGCCGACAACAACGGCGGCAACCGCGCGGCCGGCACACCCGGGTACGACGACTCGCTGGACTACGTCGCCGGGCTCCTCCGCACGGCGGGCTTCGACGTGACGACGCCGCCCGTCGAGTACGAGCGCTTCGACGCCGGTCCGGTCAGCCTCACCGCCGACGGCCTGAAGGTCGCCACCCGCGTCGTCGAGTATTCGGCCGGAACCGGCGACACCCCGGTCACCGGGGCCCCGGTCGCCGTCAACGGCCTCGGATGCGCAAGCACCGACTTTCCGGCCACGACGCGTGGTGCGATCGCCGTCATCACCCGAGGAACCTGCACCTTCGCCGACAAGGCACGGAACGCGGAGTCGGCCGGCGCGGTCGGGGTCGTCATGGTCAACAACGAACCCGGCCCGCTCACCGGCGCCACCCTGGGGCCGGACGACCGCCCGGGGATCCCGGTCCTCGGCATCGCGGGCGACGACGCCGAACGGGTGCGGTCGGCGCGATCGGTCGCGCTTGCGGTCGAGGCGAAGACCACCGGCATCACCACGCGCAACCTGATCGCCGAGACCCGGACGGGCACCGGCGACGACGTCGTCATGGCCGGCGCACACCTCGACAGCGTCGCCGAGGGACCCGGCATGAACGACAACGCCAGCGGCTCCGCGGCCGTGCTCGAGACGGCCCTGCGACTCGGGTCGTCGCCGCGGGTCCCGCACCGCGTGCGATTCGCGTTCTGGGGCGCGGAGGAGGACGGGCTCGTGGGCTCCACCGAGTACGTCCGGGGACTCGACCCGGCCGCACGTACGGCGGTGGCCCTCTACCTGAACTTCGACATGCTCGCCTCACCCAACGGCGGGTACTTCACCTACGACGGCGACGACTCCGAGCGTCAGGGAGCCGGCCCCGGCCCGGACGGCTCCGGGGGCATCGAGCGGACCTTCGAGAAGTTCTACGCCGATCGCAGCATCCCCCTCGCCCCCGACGACTTCGACGGCCGTTCCGATTACGGCCCGTTCATCGCGGTGGGCATCCCCTCCGGCGGGGTGTTCACCGGCGCGGAAACAGAGAAGGACGAAGCGCAGGCGAAGATGTGGGGCGGCCGGGCCGGCGAACCCTTCGACCCCGACTATCACACCGCGCGCGACACCCTCGACAACCTGAACACCGACCTGCTGGGCGTCAACTCGGCTGCGGTCGCGTCCGCGGTCGCAACCTACGCGGTGTCGACCGCAGGAGCGGACGGGGTCCCGCCGCCGGCCGAGCGCCGACGTGCAGACGAGGGCTGACCAGCGGCGACACCGGTGGCATGGATTGAAAACCATTTCCGATAGAATGGCCGGATCAGTGGCGCGAGCCAGGCGAGAGGAGCGCGATGTCGACGCAACCGTTGGACGGGCCCGGACCGATCGAAGCGGCCGATGCCGCAGCGCGGGAAGCCGCCGCCGACCTCCTGCGCGCCCTCGCCTCCCCCACCCGCGTCGCGATCGTGCTGTCCCTGCGGGAGCGGGTGCAGTGCGTCCACGAACTCGTCGGGCACCTGGGCTTGAGTCAGCCACTGGTCAGCCAGCACCTGCGCGTGCTCAAGGACGCCGGTGTGGTGCGAGGCCAGCGCAACGGTCGTGAGATCACCTACGAACTCCTCGACGACCACGTCGCGCACATCGTCGGCGATGCGCTGATCCACGCGAACGAGACCACCGACGGCCGCGCCGTGCCGTCCGATGCGTCCCGGGCGGTGAACGAATGAGTGGCGTCGCCTCGGGCCCGCAGCCGGTCACCGGCATCCGGTCGACGCGCCAACGCGCCGCGATCGCCGACGCCCTGGCCGGCACCGAGGACTTCTGCTCCGCGCAGGAACTGCACGAGATCCTCAAGGCCCGGGGCGAATCCATCGGCCTGACGACGGTGTACCGCAATCTGCAGGCGCTGAGTCAGGCCGGCCAGATCGATGTCCTGTGGGACGGTTCCGGTGAGACCCGATACCGCCATTGTTCGTCGGGACACCACCACCATCTCGTGTGCCGGGAGTGCGGCACCACCGTCGAGGTCCAGGCCGAACCGGTCGAACGCTGGGCCGCAAAGATCGCCGCCCAGCACGGCTTCACCGACATCAACCACACCGTCGAGGTCTTCGGGCGCTGCGGGGACTGCCGGACCGCCGAGAAGGACTGAGCTTTCAGCGCCCCCTGATCCGAAAGACCACACCCCACTGGTCCCTGATCCGAAAGAACCACACACCGCTGGTCTGTGGCGTGCGAGCGATGCCCCTCCCTCTGCTCCCTGAGGTGCGAGGAGCGAAAGCGACGAGCCACGAAGGGTCCTGGCGAGACACGTTGCGGCCCTTCGTGGCTCGCTTCGCGCGCACCTCAGGGAGCATAGGTCGCGCTCAACGCCTCAGGGAGCATTGGTCGTGCTCAACGCTTCTCAGTCCTCAGGGGGCGGGATCCGATGTCGCCAGACTCAAGCAGAAGCCGGGCCCACCAGCCGTTCGGCGGCGTCGACACCGGCGGCGAGGACGATGTGCAGGACCGTCAGCAGCGGCACGTCGTCGAGCTGGCTCGCCGGAAACGTGTAGTACTGCAACACATCTGTGGTGACCCCCGCACGGTCGGAGCGTCGGAGGCTGCCGAAGCTGAGCTGGGCGGCGCACGCCTCGACGTCGTCCCGGAGCGTCGGCGTGTTGGGCAGGTCCATCGCGACCATCTGCGTCAGGGCCAGCACGTCGAGCCCGTCGGCCAGCGTGAGCACGCGGATGGAGGCACGCGTCGGACCGACCTGCACGACGAGGGAGTCGGCGTCGGGTCGGTCGACGGGACCGAGTTCGGCGACGATCTGCGCGGTCCGGTCGAGGAGCGCGGCGGCGTCGGTCACGACGGCTTCACCCCGCCGAATCGCCGGTCGCGCGATGCGTATTCGAGGCAGGCCGCCCACAGGTCACGCCGGTCGAAGTCCGGGAAGAGCTTCTCCTGGTAGACCATCTCGGCGTACGCCGACTGCCACAGCAGGAAGTTCGAGATCCGCTGCTCCCCCGACGGACGCAGGAACAGGTCGACGTCGGGCATGTCCGGCTCGTCCAGGTACCGCGCGAAGGTCGACTCCGAGATGCGCTCCGGGTCGATCTCGCCGCGCGCCGCGCGTCGCGCGATCTCCCGTGCGGCGTCGGCGATCTCGGCACGACCGCCGTAGTTGACGCACATCGTGAGCGTCATGACGGTGTTGTCGCGGGTCATCTCCTCGGCGATCTCGAGTTCCCGGATCACGCTGCGCCACAACCGGGGTCGGCGTCCGGCCCAGCGCACCCGGACGCCCATCTCGTGCATCTCATCGCGTCGACGGCGGATGACGTCGCGGTTGAAGCCCATGAGGAACTTCACCTCGTCGGGGCTGCGCGACCAGTTCTCGGTGGAGAACGCGTAGGCGGAGAGCCAGCCGACCCCCAATTCGATACAGCCGCAGACGGTGTCCATCAACACGGCCTCGCCGCGCTTGTGCCCCTCGGTGCGCGGGAACCCGCGGTCGGTGGCCCAGCGCCCGTTCCCGTCCATCACCAGCGCCACGTGCTTGGGCACGAACTCCGCGGGGATCGCCGGGGGCCGGGCACCGCTCGGATGCGGATCGGGGGGACGGACATCCGTCCGGAGGCTCGCGGCCTTGCGTCCCTTCGCCGAACTACCCGGCCGCAACGCCATCGTCGACCCTCCTCACGCCCGTGTCCACACCCGTCTCCATCAGCCTATGAGGGGCGGTGCGTTCGATCAGCGGCAGGGTTCGGAGCTGGCGTTCCAGATGCCACTGCAGATGCGCGGCGGTGAGTCCGCTGGCCTGTCGACGCAGCGACGGCGTGGCGTCGACGACCTCATCCCACCGACCGCGGAACAGGGCCTCCATGAGGTCGAGCACGCCGGGCGAGGGGGTCGCCGATCCGGGTGGCCGGCACGGCAGACAGACGGCGCCGCCGGCGGCGACGTGGAAAGCGCGGTGGGGGCCGGGTGTCGCGCACCGCGCGCACTCCTCGAGCGCCGGCATCCAGCCCGCGCTGTACATCGCGCGCAGCAGGTAGGCGTCGAGGATCAGTTCTCGCGGCCGGCGGTCGTCGGCCAGCGCGGCCAACGCCCCGACCGTCAGCCGGTGCAGCTGACGGGTGGGCGCTCGTTCCTCACCCGCGAGCCGCTCCGCGGTCTCGAGGACCGCGCAGGCCGTGGTGTAGCGCCCGTAGTCGGCGACGATGGCGTCGGCGAAGGCGTGCAGGCTGTGGACCTGGGTGACCACGTCGAGGCTGCGGCCGGGGTACAGATGTACGTCGATGTGAGCGAAGGGTTCGAGCCGGGCGCCGAACTTGGACCGCGTCCGCCGCACGCCCTTGGCGACCGCGCGCACGAGACCGTGCTCGGCGGTGAGCAGCGTGATGATGCGGTCGGCTTCGCCCAGCTTGTGCTGGCGCAGCACGACGGCCTCATCCCGGTAGAACCTCACCGGGACATTCTCCCACCGGGTACCGACACGACGTGCCCCGACATGCCCGCCGGCCTACCCCGGATCGATGTCGAACGAGGTCAGCGGCCGCAGCAGCGAGCGCTTCTTCTCGACATGACCACCCATCCGGTCGAGGATCGACGTCAGCGCCTCGATGGCCTCGACGATATAAGGCCCCTTGTTCAGCATCACGCCCTCCGCGCGCCGGCTCATCGCGGCGTCGGTGACCTCGGCCCGGGACGGCACGCCCTTCTTGGCCAGTCCGTCGAGCACCTGTGTCGCCCAGATGACGGGGACATGCGCGGCCTCGCACAGCCAGAGGATCTCCTCCTGCACTTCGGCGAGCCGGCCGAACCCGACCTCGACGGCCAGGTCGCCGCGAGCGATCATGACCCCGACCGCGTCCCAGCGCATCGCCTCGAGCAGCATCTGCGGGAGCGACTCGAAGGCCGCCCGGGTCTCGATCTTCAGCACGATGCCCACATCGGACGCACCTCGACGGTTCAGTTCGTCGATGAGGTCGGCCACGTCCTCCGGCGACCGGACGAACGAGCAGTTCACCATGTCGGCATGTGCCGCGACGAACTCGAGGTCATCGCGGTCCGACGCGGTGAGCGCCGGGATGTGCAGCGTCGTGTCCGGGAGGTTGATGCCCTTCTCGGCGCGGAGTTTCGTCCCGCCCGGCGCGGCACGCTCGACGTCGACCACGATCTCGTCGTCGAGCTTCTCCCGCACTCGCCCGGCGATCTTGCCGTCGTCGAACAACACCCGATGGCCCGCCTCGACGTCGTCGAATGCGTCCCCGAGCTCGCATCCGATCCGATGCGGCCCGGTCCGGGTCGCCGGTGTCGGCGTGAGGTCGCGCTGTAGCCGGATCTCGTCACCGGTGCGCACGAGCAGATGCTGACGCTTCTCGGGCAGATCGTCGACGACGATCGGGGCGGCGTCGGCAGAGCCCGACAACCCGATCGGCGTACCCGTCTCGTAGTAGACGGTGCGATCGCATTCGACGTCGATCCCCGCCTCGGACACCGCGACCACCTCGAGTCGCCGTCGGCGACCACGAGCGTCCCGTAGGCGCAACCGGTCTCCCTGCACGACGTCGGCGAGTGCGCGTACCGGGATGACCGCGTCGATGCCGTCGGGCAGGCGTGCGCCGGGATCGAACGGTGCGGCACTGAGCCGCACCCGCGACCGCCGTTCGACGGTGCCGTCGTCGGCGCGGACCGGTTTGACCTTGGTCACCTTCGGTCCCGGTTCGAGCGGGCCGGTGCGCAACTTCGGACCGGCGAGATCCATCGCCACCCGCACCCGGCCGGGTAGAGCACGCACCGACTCGATCATCCGCGCCCACTCGGCCGGGCCGTCGTGTGCGCAGTTCACCCGCGCGACGTCCATTCCGGCGGCACCCATGGCGCGGACGAGGTCGGGGTCGTCGGCGGCCTGGGTCGGCATCGTGACCATCACACGGGTGGCCCGCTCGCCGTGCTCGTCACCGGGTCCGTCGACGATGGCGTCATCGCCGCCACCGGGATGCACGCGCCCGAGGAGCCGGTCGCGATTACGCGTCAGGGTCCGCACCCCGCCCGCGAGGTCACCCCAGATCGGATGCCGGGTGCGACCCTCGACCAGGGCGTCCACCGTCTCGATGACCGTCTCGATCCACGAATAGACGATCGACTCCATCCGGCCGAGACTCGACAGTCCGTGCGCGGACATCGACTCCTGCAGCGGACGCAGATCGCGGCGTCGCACCGCGACGTAGTGCACGAGGTTGCGGGCGCTGTCCCGGTGCTGGTCGGCGACGGCGGCGATGAGCGATTTGGCCTGCACCTCGGCGCGGTCGAGGTCGTCGCGCAGTTCGTGCAGGGCCGAGGACAATTCGGGGATCGACATGACGACGGGGTTACCCATTCGGCCACCGTGTCAGACCCAGGTGAACGGTCGGGGCGAGGCGGCGCCGCGCGTGTCAGCCGGCGTTGACGATCTTGTCCAGCTTCGGCGGCAGCGTCATTCCACCCGGGTATCGGTGCCAGCCCTTGCGGTCGTAGAACTTGGTGCCGAGCAGACCGAGGAGCACGCCGACGAGCAAGCCGATGAAGCACTGGATGATCGATCGGCCCAACCCCGCCGACAGGTCGGCGTCGAAGTACAGGACCGCACGCACACCGAGGTAGATCACGTGCATCGGCTCGATCGCGGCGATCCACTCGAAGAGGCGGGGACTCGCCTCCAGCGGTAGCGTCCCGCCCGACGACGGCAGGCCGAACACCACGAAGAAGAGCAGATTGAACAGCAGACCGGGGTTGCCGAACACCGCCATCATCGCGCTCGCGCTCACGCCGACGGCGAAGATGCCCAGCACCGAGAGCATCCACAGGACGAAGCCGTTCGGGATCGACGTCCCGACCATCGCGCCGACGGCGATGAACAGGGTCGAGAGCACCACCGCGACCAGGAACATGATCGTCCACTTCGCCGCGAGCGTCGCCCACCGGCTGATCGCGAGCCGCTCGCGCAGCTGATAGAACGGCCCGTATTCGATGGGGGTCTGGCCGAGCATGCCGTCGACCACGATGCTGACCATCATCGCCCCGGTGAAGCCGGCGAGGACGAGCAGCAGGGTCAGGTAGAACGCCGACAATCCGTTGCCCGCACCCTCGGGAAGCGGGGTCGGTTCGGACACCTCGACGGCCACCGGGGTCGCGAGCGCGAGCTGCGCCGCCCCGGTGAAGGTGATGTCGTTGCGATCGAGCTGGGTGCGGACCTGTTCGGTCAGCTGCGCGCCCACCTGCTCGTTGACGCGCGTACGCACCTGGTCGGCGAGGGTGGTGGTGATCGACGACGCGAACGCCCCGGAGCCCCGGTTGATGAAGATGTCGATGGCCGGTTTCGCCGGTTCGGCGGTGAGAACCGTCGACCGGCCCAGTGCGACCGCCCGATTCGTGAAATTGGACCCGACGACGATGACGCCGTACACCTTGCCGCTGTTCAGTTCGGACAGCGCGGTCGAGCGGTCGGTGCGGGTCACGACGATCCCATTTTGCGCCGCCGAGGAGATGATGCCCTCGGCGACCTGGTCACCGAAGTTCTGTGGCGTGGACTGTCCGTCGGCGTTCTGCACCTCACCGCCGGCGTCCTCCTGCACCAGGGCGACGGGGAAGTCGTGGAGGTGGCGCTGCGGGTCGACGACCGCGGCCATGTACAGCCCGGCCATCAGCGAGAACATCACCGCGACGAGAGCCAACGGTGCCAGCCAGAAACGCGGCGATCCGAGGACGCCGGCGATCGTGCGTCCGGTCGGCTGGTCGGTGTCCGGCGCCTCGTGCGCTCCCCTACCGGAATCGTCTCCCGGTTGTTGTGGCGATTCGTGCGTTCCCATCGGCGTACCTCCCCGCAGGCCGCCCCTGCCGGCGCCGGGCCGTCAGGAACACGCTGCTAGAAACCCAATCGACGCAACTGCTTGGGGTCGCGTTGCCAGTCCTTGGCGACCTTCACGTGCAGATCCAGGTACACCTTGGTGCCCAGCAGCCGCTCGATCTGTGCGCGGGCCACTGTACCGACCTCTTTCAGACGCGCGCCCTTGCGGCCGATGATGATGCCCTTCTGGCTGTCGCGTTCGACGAACAACACGGCGTGGACATCGACCATCGGCGGTAGGTCGGGGTCGCGGTCCTCACGATCGATGACCTCCTCGATGACGACGGCCAGCGAGTGCGGCAGCTCGTCGTGCACCCCCTCGAGCGCGGCCTCGCGGATGAACTCCGCCATCAGCACCTGTTCGGGTTCGTCGGTGAGTTCGCCGTCCGGGTAGAACGCGGGGCCTTCCTCCATGAGGCTCACGAGCACGTCGGACAGCACGTCGAGCTGCTTGCCCGACTTCGCCGACACCGGAACCACTTCCGAGTCCGGCCCGAGTACCTGCGACAGCGCGAGCAGCTGTTTGGCGACCTGCTCCGGCCCGACCCGGTCGATCTTGGTGACCACCCCGACGATCGTCGTGCGCGGCGCCATCTCGCGGACCTGCGAGATGATCCACCGGTCACCCGGACCGATGGCCTCGTCGGCCGGTATGCAGACTCCGATCACGTCGACCTCGGAGTAGGTGTCGCGGACGAGGTCGTTCAGGCGCTGACCCAGCAGGGTGCGCGGTCGGTGCAGGCCCGGGGTGTCGACGAGGATCAGCTGGGCGTCGGGCCGGTTGACGATCCCGCGGATGGTGTGGCGGGTGGTCTGCGGACGATTCGAGGTGATCGCGATCTTCTCGCCGACCAGGGCATTGGTGAGCGTGGACTTACCGGTGTTGGGCCGGCCCACGAAACAGACGAAGCCCGAACGGAACTCAGGCATCCGCGCGCCCCACCCGATGCTGAGGACGCCCCGCGGTGTCGGTGAGAACCGCGTACGCCTCCGGGCTGAGCTCGTGCAGGGTGTCCAGGCCCGGGTCGTCGGCGTCACCGTTGACGACGACCGCCGCCTCGAAGGAGCGGGCGCCGCTCGAGATCGCCGACGCCACCGCGACCTGGAGTCCGGTGAGGGTCAGCGAGCGGGTCCGCACGTCGGCCCCGGCGTAGGTGCGACCGTCGCCGTCCCGGACCGCCGCGCCCGAGGGCGACTCGGCGCGCGCCAGCGCACCTCGGGCGAGCACCACGAGCTTGCGATCCTCGTCGGAGAGGGTCTCGGTCACTGGTTCATCCTTGCTCTCGACTCGCCTGCGCGCTCCTGGCCGGCGGTGTCCGTGTCCTGGTCGTCGTGGGCGCTGCCCGTGGTGCGCTCGCCACGTCCCTGCGATCGACTCGACTGCCCGCCGTGCTCGTCGCGTCGGGAATCCTCGTCCGCGTCGGGGACCCGGGTGACCAGCACCGTGATGATGCGTTGGCGCCCTTGGCGATTGGGCCCACCCTCGGCCACCAGCTGCAGCCCGTGCGACTCCACCCGGGCGCCGGGCAGTGGCACCCGCCCCAGTTCCAGACCGACGAGTCCGCCGACCGTCTCGACCTCTTCCTCGGCGATCTCGACGCCGAACAGCTCGCCGAGATCCTCCACCGGCAGTCGTGCCGACACCCGGTACGACCCGTCGCCCAGGTCTTCGACCGGTGCGAGCTCGTCGATGTCGTACTCGTCGGTGATCTCGCCGACGATCTCCTCCAGCACGTCCTCGATGGTCACCAGCCCGGCGATGCCGCCGTACTCGTCGACGAGCATCGCCATGTGGTTGCGCTCTCGCTGCATGTCGGCGAGGACCCGGTCCAGTGGCTTGGAGTCGGGGATGAACTCGGCCTCGCGCATCACGTCGACCACGCGGAGGGTCGTGGGATCGATCCGCTGGGCGACCGTGCGCGCCACCAGATCCTTGAGGTACACGATGCCCAGGACGTCGTCGGTGTTCTCCCCGATCACCGGGATCCGCGAATGTCCGGACCGCGTCGCGAGATTCGTGGCCTGCAGCGCGGTCTTGTCGGCCTCGATCCACACCATCTCCGGGCGCGGGACCATCACCTCGCGGGCACTGGTGTCGCCGAGGTCGAAGACCGACTGGATCATCCGGCGCTCGTCGGCCGCGACGACGCCCGAGGCCTCGGCGAGGTCGACGACCTCGCGCAACTCGACCTCGGTGGCGAACGGACCGTTGCGGAACCCGCGACCCGGGGTGAGGGCGTTGCCGATCAGGATCAACAGCCGGGTCAGCGGTTTGAGCAGCACGCCGAGCGCGAACAACAGGTACGACGACGACAGCGCGATCGTGTACGCGTGCTGCCGGCCGAGGGTGCGGGGGCCGACGCCGACGGCGACGTACGAGACGACCGTCATGGCGGCGATGGCCACCGCCAGTCCCCCGCCGACGCCGATCAGCTGCGTCGCGGCGACCGCGACGAGCGCGACCGCCGCGGCCTCGCACACGACTCGGAGCAGCACCACGAGGCCGACATAGGTCGCACGTGCCTCGAGGATGCCCGCCAGGCGGCGCGCACCGGCGCGCCCTTCCCGGACCATGTCGTCGACCCGGGCGTTCGACACCGTCGACACCGCGGTGTCGACGGCCGCGAAGACGCCGCCCACCACGATCAACACGACTGCCGCCACGATGAACCAGTAGTCGGAGGTCACCCTCGGTCCTCCTCGGACCGCGACTGCTCGGGCACCGACTGGGCACCGGGGGTCGGTGAATCTCCCTCGGCTCCGGTGAACCCGATGTTGGACAGCAGCCGGGAATCGCGGTCGGTCTGTCGTTGCTCCTGGGCGCGACGGTGACGGTCGGCGTAGAACGCGTCGAGGATGCGGTTCTGCAGTCCGAACATCTCGCGCTCCTCCTCCGGCTCGGCATGGTCGTAGCCGAGGAGGTGGAGCACTCCGTGGATGGTCAGCATGGCGAGCTCGTGCTCGAAGGACCGCTTGGCCTCGCGCGCCTGTTTCCGGGCGAAGTCCGGGCACAGCACGATGTCCCCTAGGATCGCCGGGCCCGGGTCGGTCGCATCCGGCCGGCCGCCGGGCACCAGTTCGTCCATCGGGAAACTCATGACATCGGTCGGGCCCGGCAGGTCCATCCACTGGACGTGCATGTCGGCCATGGTGTCCTCGTCGACACACAGCACCGACAGCAATGCGGCCGGGTTCACGTCCATCGCGGTGACCGCGAAACGCGCGGCGTCGATGATCAACTCGGCCGGGACCTCGACCCCGGATTCGTTGGCCAGTTCGATGCTCATGAGCGACGACCCTGCGCCGCCGCCCGGCGTGCGGCGCGATTGCCGCCGATGGCCGTGTTGGGCAGACCCCGCTGTGCCTCCTCGGCCCGCCCGTAGGCGTCGACGATGTCGGCGACCAGGCGGTGCCGGACCACGTCCTGGCTGGTGAGGCGGGCGAAGTGGATGTCGTCGATGCCCTCGAGGATCTCCGACGCGGCGAGGAGACCGCTGCGGGCGCCGCCGGGCAGGTCCACCTGCGTTACGTCACCGGTCACGACGACCTTGGAACCGAAACCGAGGCGCGTGAGGAACATCTTCATCTGCTCGCTCGTGGTGTTCTGCGCCTCGTCGAGGATGATGAACGCGTCGTTCAGGGTGCGGCCGCGCATATAGGCCAGCGGCGCGACCTCGATGACCCCGGCCGCCATCAGCTTCGGGATCGCGTCGGGGTCCATCATGTCGTGCAGCGCGTCGTACAGCGGGCGCAGGTACGGGTCGATCTTCTCGCTCAGCGTGCCCGGCAGGAAGCCGAGACGTTCGCCGGCCTCGACCGCCGGCCGCGTCAGGATGATGCGGTTGACCGACTTCGACTGCAGCGCCTGCACGGCCTTGGCCATCGCCAGATAGGTCTTGCCGGTGCCGGCCGGGCCCAGTCCGAACACGATGGTGTGCTCGTCGATCGCGTCGACATAGTGCTTCTGGTTGAGTGTCTTGGGCCGAATCGTCTTGCCGCGGCGCGACAGGATGTCCAGTGACAGCACATCGGCGGGCGATTCCTCGGTGCCATCGGACAGCATCGAGACGCTGTGCCGGACGAGATCTGGTGTCAGCGGGGTTCCGCGCCCGACGAGGTCGACGAGTTCGGCGATGACGCGCTCGGACGCGGCTACCTCGGCGGGTTCACCGGTCAATGTCACCTGGTTGCCGCGGACGTGGATGTCGGCGGGCAGGAGCTGCTCGAGGGTACGCAGGTTGACGTCACTCGCGCCGAGCAGCCCGAACACGACTCCGGGAGAGACTTCGACAGTGGATGTGACCCCAGACCGGCGCGGCTGCGTACGGCTGGATTGCCCGCTCTGGTCGGGGTTGTCGTCACTCACGTATGAAATCACTCCTGGTGTTCTGGTCCGGATGGATGTTCGGTTCTGGATGCGGCGCCCCCGGCCGACGCGGTCGCGGCGGCAGGGGTGTGGTCAGTGTATCGCGGTGCAACAGCCGATCAGCAGGCAATATTTCCGTCAGATCCCGAGCACGCGGATCGTCTGTCGCGTGCCGACGCTGCGCGGTTCGACGAAGGCGTCGTGCCCCTCACCGGGGACGACGATGAGTTCGGCGGACTGTCCGCGTGCGATCGCGGCGTCGACGTACCGGCGGCTGGACTCGACCGGGATCAGGTCATCGGCGTCGCCGTGGATCGCGACGACGTGGGCGTCGACCACCGGTGCCAGCAGTGGTGAGGCGTCGGAGTAGCGGCGCGGCGACTCGCTGAACGGCCGACCCATGAACGCCCGCACCGACTCCCGGTCCGCTGCACCGACGGTGTCGAGCACGGCCGCCTGGGCGATCACGGTGGTGATGGTGGCCGTGGCGGTCCGGGCTCCGAGCTGACCGACGGCCCAGACCGCGAGCTGACCACCCGCGGAATGCCCGACGACCGCGGTCGAGGCGAAGTCGACAGCGCCGGGCGGGAGCAGGTCACGGACGGGACCGTCCAGGGCACCGAGCGCGTCGAGGACATCCCGGCCGGTGTTCGGCCACCCGCCGCCCTCTTCGCCCACCCGGCGGTACTCGATGTTCCACACCGCCGCCCCGCGTTCGGCGAGCATCCGGGCGATCGCGGTCTGGGTCGTCGACCCGAACTCGACAGACCAGGACCCGCCGTGGACGAGCACCACGAGCCGCGTCGGCGTCGCGGCGCCGAGCCCCTCGGAAGGCACGTACAGGTGCCCGAATTGGGAAGGCGCAGAGCCGTATTCGATCTTGGTCCGACGCACCGGACGGCGTCCGACGACACTCATCGGGCCCACCGGCGGGTGAGCACCCCGATCGCGCCGAGGGCCACCGCGGCGGCCGTCGACGTACGCAACACCTCGGGGCCGAGCACGACCGAGTGCGCACCGAGCGCGGTCAGGTCGGCGACCTCGCCGGCATCGAGTCCGCCCTCGGGCCCGACCACGAGCAGGATCTCGGTGGCGTCGGCGAGGGGTAGCCGGGCCAGGGGTTGCGCGGCTTCCTCGTGCAGGACGGCGACGACCCCTCCCCGCGCCACGACGTCCGCGCAGCGGGCCCGGACGTCGATGGTGGTCGCGAGGTCGGTGATCTCCGGAATCCATGGTCGACGGCTCTGTTTGGCAGCTGCCGAGGCCGCGGCCCGCCATTTGGCAACGCCCTTGTCCGCCTTGCCCGTCCACCGCGACACGCACCGCAGCGCCTGCCACGGCACGATGACGTCGGCGCCGGCCTCGGTGGCGAGGTCGACCGCGAGCTCGGACCGCTCCGACTTCGGGAGCGCCTGCACCACGGTCACCTGCGGGGTCGGGCGAGCCTCGAACGCGAGGTCGTGGACGGTCGCCACCAGTGTGTCCTTGGCGGTGATCTCCCGGATCTCGCAACCGCCGACCGAGCCGGCGCCGTCGCCGACGAGGATCCGTTCGCCGACGCCCAGCCGGGCGACGGTGACCGCGTGACGACCCTCGGCGCCGCTCAGGATCAGGTCAGCGCCGGGCGCGGGCACGGAGTCCGCCCAGAACAGCGGTGGACTCACCGCGTACCCGCCGTCCCGAACGCGAACATCCACTCGGAGATCGCCGCCGCGGACACCAGGTGCCTACTTCCCGGCGAACGCGTTGCGCAGCCGCGAGAAGAGGCCGCCGGGCGCCGCGGCCGCCGAGGTGTTGACGACCTCGATCTCGTCGGCGGCGATCTTGCGGTACTTCTTCAGTGCTTCGGTCTGCGCCGCATCGAGTCTGGTCGGTACGACGACGTCGAGGTGGACGTGCATGGTGCCGCGCACACCGGAACTGACGTGCGGCATGCCCTGCCCGCGCAGCTTCACGATCTGGCCCGGCTGCGTGCCGGGCGCGACCGTCACGGTGACCGGATCGCCGAGAATCGTCTCCACCTCGAACTCGGCACCGAGCGCGGCGTCGGCCATCGGGACCTTGACGGTGCAGTGCAGGTCGTCCTTGTCGCGCAGGAACACCTCGTGCGGCCGTTCGGCGACCTCGACGTACAGATCGCCGGCGGGGCCGCCGCCGAGACCCACCTCACCCTGACCGGTGAGGCGAACCCGCATGCCGTTCTCGATTCCGGCCGGGATGCGCACGGTCATCGTGCGTCGCGAGCGGTAGCGTCCGTCGCCGCCGCACTTGTGGCAGGGGTCGGGGATGACCTCGCCGACGCCGTGGCAGGTCGGGCACTCGCGCACGGTCATGACCTGCCCGAGGAAGGAGCGCTGCACCGACTGGATCTCCCCGGCGCCCTTGCAGATGTCGCAGGTGACCGGCTTGCTGTCGCCGTTGGTTCCCGAGCCGGTACACACGTCGCAGAGGATCGCGGTGTCGACGGTGATCTCCTTGGCGACCCCCTTGGCGCACTCGGCGAGATCCAGGGTCACGTTCACCAGCGCCGGCTCACCCGGCTGGACACGGGACTTGGGTCCGCGGCCCGAGCCGAAGCCCCCGCCACCGCCGCCGAAGGCACCGCCATTGCCGAAGAACGCCTCGAAGACGTCGCCGAATCCCCCGCCGCCGCCACCGAAACCGCCGAAGCCGCCCGCACCGGCGCCGGCCAGCGGATCGCCGCCGGCGTCGACGATGCGACGCTTCTCCGGATCGGTCAGCACCTCGTAGGCGGTGCTGACCTCTTTGAACTCGTCTTCTTTGCCCGGGTTGACGTCGGGGTGCAGCTCCCGCGCCTTCTTGCGGTAGGCGCGCTTGAGCTCCTGATCACTGGCGCCCTTCGCCACTCCCAGGATTGCGTAGTAGTCACGTGCCACGGTTGTAGTGATCCTTCGGTCTCAGTTGGTGCCTGGCGGCGGGTGCTCTCACGATCGCGCGACTCGCGCGGGGACCGGCCGTCCCCGCCGTCGTCCCGGCTCCTCTTCGCGAGCGGCCGTCGTCGACGCTGCGGTGTGCCCGACAGCGATCATGGAGAAACAGCGATCATCGTTCGGCGAGCACCTCGCCGATGTACTTGGCAACGGCCGCCACCGAGGCGATGGTTCCCGGATAGTCCATCCGTGTGGGGCCGAGCACACCGACGCCGCCGAACACGGTTCCCGAAGCACCGTACCCTGTCGACACGACCGAGGTCCCACGCAGGTTCTCGGTCCGGGTCTCCTCGCCGATCTGCACCGTGACCTGGCCCATGTCCTGGGTCGTCGCCAAGATCTTGAGCACCACCACCTGCTCCTCGAGCGCCTCGAGAACGGTGTCCATCCCGCCGACGACGGGGGTGAAGTCGGCCGCCGACCGCGCGAGGTTCGACGTGCCGCCCAGCACCAGCCGATCGTCACCGCGTTCGACGAGGGTCTCCACCAGCACGGTGGCGATGTTGAGGACCGCACCGCGCAGATCCTCGGGCGCGGAGTTGGCGAGCTCGGCGACCGCGGCCGACGCGGCTTCGAGCCGTTTGCCGTGCAGTGCGGCCGAGAACAGATCGCGCAACCGGGCGATCTCGTCCTCGTCGTGGTCTTCGCTCAGCGCCACCATGCGCTGTTCGACCCGGCCGTTGTCGACGATGACGACCAGCAGCAGACGCGACGGAGACAGGGTGACGACCTCGAGGTGACGCACGGTCGCCGCCGACAGCACCGGGTACTGGATGACCGCGACCTGTCTCGTCAGCTGGGCGAGGAGCCGCACCGAGCGCCGGAGCACGTCGTCGAGGTCGACGCCGGAGTCGAGCACCGAGAGGATCGCCCGGCGCTCGGCGGCCGACAGCGGCTTGATCTCGCTGATCCGGTCGACGAACATCCGGTAGCCCTTGTCGGTGGGTACCCGGCCGGAGCTGGTGTGCGGCTGGGTGATGTATCCCTCGGCCTCCAGGACCGCCATGTCGTTGCGGACGGTGGCACTCGACACCCCCAGCTGGTGTCGCTCCACGAGCGCCTTCGAACCGATCGGTTCCTGTGTGTCGACGTAGTCGGTCACGATCGCCCGCAAGATCTCGAAGCGACGATCATCGGTGGTAGACACGCGGCACACCTCCTGACTCGGATCCCCTGCCATACAGTTGGGTGCGTTCCATAGTACGAAATGGGATCGCGATCACCGTGCCACGGCGTGGTGTCGCGCACTGACCGTCGGCGCATCGTCGCAGAGCAGCAATCGTCGAGGCAGAGGCGTCGGAGGAGTTCGCATGATCTTCAAGGGGGTGCGGGAGGGCAAGCCCTATCCCGACCACGGGCTGTCGACGCGTGGCTGGGCCAAGATCCCGCCGCGGCAACTCCGGCTCGACCAGCTGACGCCGATCACCAAGGTCCTCGCCTTGGACAAGCTCCTCAGCGAGGACTCCACCTTCTACGGCGACCTGTTCGCCCACGTCGTGCGGTGGGAGGGCGAGCTCTACCTCGAGGACGGACTGCATCGCGCGGTGCGGTCGGCGCTGCGCAACCGGCACATCATCCACGCGCGCACCCTCGACCTCGACGCCCTGGACCTGTCCGACGCGGCCAAACCCCTCGACGAGCAACTCGAGGACACCGCCGAGATCCCGGCGCGCCGTCCCCCGACCACGCCCGACGGCCCCGGTGCGCATCGGCGCGGTGCGCGATCGACGGGCTGGACGAGTCCGCCTCGCCCCGATCAGAGCTGGTAGGCCGACAACCGGCCCCGCGTCAGCCCCAGAGCACGCGGCGGATCACGCCGTCGGCCAGCAACCGACCCGCGTCGGTGAGCACGTAGGCGTCGTCGGCCGCGGTGAGCAGTCCGTCGGCCCGGAGCTGTTCGGCATGCGCGGTCTCGGCGTCGTCGAGGAGATCGCGCGGCAGTCCGCTGCGGCATCGGGTGGTCAGCATGACGGCCTCGAGGTGCCGATCCTCGGGGGTCAGCTGTTCTGCCGAAGCGATCGGCAAGACCCCGTCCGCCAGCGACTTCGCGTAGCGCGCGGGATGTTTGGCGTTCAGCCAGCGCACGCCGGCGACGTGGGAATGCGCCCCCGGACCGATGCCCCACCAGTCGTGGCTGTGCCAGTAGGCGATGTTGTGACGACACACCGACTTCTTGCCGCGCGCCCAGTTCGACACCTCGTACCAGTCGAGTCCGTCCGCACGCAGACGACGATCGAGGATCTGATAGCGGTCGGCGAGGACATCATCGTCGGGTGCGGGCATCTCCCCGCGCCGGATGCGACGGGCGAGCGCGGTGCCGTCCTCGACGATCAGCGCGTAGGCCGACACATGGTCGACCCCGGCGTCGAGCACCGCGTCGACGGTGGCGTGCAGGTCGGCGTCGGTCTCGCCGGGCGTGCCGTAGATCAGGTCGAGGTTGACGTGGTCGAACCCGGCGGCTCGTGCCTCCCTGGCGGCCGCAACCGCCCGACCCGGGGTGTGCGTGCGATCGAGCAGCCGGAGCACGTGTGCGGCGGCCGACTGCATGCCGAGCGAGATGCGGGTGAAACCGGCGGACCGGAGGTCGTCGAAGAACTCCGGCGAGGTCGACTCCGGATTCGACTCGGTGGTGATCTCGACGTCGTCGGACAGGTCGAAGTGGACCCGGACGGCGTCGAGGAGTCGTGTGAGGCCGTCGCCGCCGAGCAGCGACGGCGTGCCCCCGCCGACGAAGATCGTCGAGACCGGCCGGCCGGGGGCCAGCATCCGCGATGCCGCCTCGAGTTCGCGGGCGACCGCGTGCTGCCACGATTCCGGTGACGACGACGAACCGAGTTCACCCGCCGTGTAGGTGTTGAAGTCGCAGTACCCACACCGGGTCGCGCAGAACGGGACGTGCAGGTACAGCGCGAGTGGTACGTCCGTGTCGACCTCGCGGCACGCAGCGGCGACCAGGTCGGCTGCGATGGTGGTGGTGTCGACGTTCACCGTTCCATGATGCCGATCGCGGCGACGTGGAAGGAAATCGTCGCCCAGATCGGGAACAGCGCAGTACTCGACGGCGTTGTGCGGCGCAGGCAGGCGTGGAGGCCGGCCTGGTTTCCATCATCATGATGGAAAATAACCCCAAGTAGACGAGCCGATAGGGAGCGTGGCACTATGGACCGCGTGATTTTCCCCGGGGTGTGGCTCGCAGCTCGCCGCCACATTGATCTCAAGCGCGTCAACAGCGCTTTCTGTCGCATCTAGCGACGTCTCGGCCCCGATTTGTCCCCGATTCCCTGGGGATGCCGGCACGTTTCAGCCCGTAACTCGTGCAACGAACGCCGGCCCTGTGCGCCGGCACAGGAGAGTTCATGACGTCCACCACCGACGCCCCCGCCGCTTCCGGTCCGGGTGCACCGAACGACGCTGCCGCTGCAGAGCCGGCCGCCGCGAAGCCCGCGCGCCCGGCCCGCAAGGCCCGTCCGACCAAGCGCCGCGCCGAGGGTCAGTGGAAGCTCGGTTATCGCGAGCCGCTGAACCCGAACGAGCAGGTCAAGAAGGACGACAACCCGCTCAACGTGCGTGCGCGCATCGAGAACATCTATTCCAAGCAGGGTTTCGACTCGATCGACAAACAGGACCTGCGCGGCCGGATGCGCTGGTGGGGTCTCTACACCCAGCGCGCCGAGGGTTACGACGGCACCTGGACCGGCGACGAGAACATCGACATCCTCGAAGACAGCCACTTCATGATGCGGGTGCGCTGCGACGGCGGTGCGCTCAACGTCGCTCAGCTGCGCACCCTCGGTGAGATCTCCACCGAGTTCGCCCGCGACACCGCCGACCTCTCCGACCGGGAGAACGTCCAGTACCACTGGATCCGCATCGAGGACGTCCCGACCATCTGGGAGCGCCTCGAGGGCGTGGGGCTGCAGACCACCGAGGCCTGCGGCGACTGCCCCCGCGTCGTGCTGGGTTCGCCGCTCGCCGGCGAGTCCCTCGACGAGGTCCTCGACCCCACCCCGGCCATCGACGAGATCGTGCGCCGCTACATCGGCGACCCGAAGTACTCGAACCTGCCGCGCAAGTTCAAGACCGCGATCTCGGGCCAGCAGGACGTGGTCCACGAGATCAACGACGTAGCGTTCGTCGGCGTCGTGCATCCCGAGCACGGCCCCGGACTCGACCTCTGGGTCGGCGGCGGACTGTCCACCAACCCGATGCTCGCCCAGCGCGTCGGCGCCTGGGTGCCGCTCGACGAAGTGCCCGACGTCTGGGAGGCCGTGGTCTCGATCTTCCGCGACTACGGGTACCGGCGTCTGCGCGCCAAGGCGCGGCTGAAGTTCCTCGTCAAGGACTGGGGCATCGAGAAGTTCCGCCAGGTGCTCGAGGACGAGTACCTGGGTCGCAAGCTGATCGACGGCCCGGCGCCGGAGAAGCCCGAGCGCCCGATCGACCACATCGGTGTGCAGAAGCTGAGCAACGGGCTCAACGCGATCGGCTTCTCCCCCATCGCCGGTCGCGTCTCGGGCACGATCCTGACCAAGACCGCCGACGCGGTCGCCGAGGCCGGTTCCGACCGTGTGCGCTTCACCCCGTACCAGAAGCTGATCGTCCTCGACGTCCCCGACGACAAGGTCGAGTGGCTGATCGACGAGCTCAAGCCGCTCGGCCTGCACGGCCGGCCCACGCGGTGGCGCCGGAACCTGCTGGCGTGCAGCGGCATCGAATTCTGCAAGCTGTCGTTCACCGAGACCCGCAAGCGCTCGCAGGTCCTCGCCCCGGAACTGGACGAGCGGCTGGCCGACATCAACGCGCAGCTCGACGTGCCGATCACGGTGAACATCAACGGCTGCCCCAACTCGTGCGGACGGTCGCAGATCGCCGACATCGGCTTCAAGGGACAGCTCGTCGAGGACGCCGACGGCAACCAGACCGACGGCTTCCAGGTCCACCTCGGCGGCAGCCTGGGCCTGGACTCGGGTTTCGGTCGCAAGTTGCGCCAGCACAAGGTGCTGGGCACCGAACTGGGTGACTACATCGAGCGCGTGGTCCGCAACTTCGTCGACCAACGCGAAGAGGGTGAACGGTTCGCGCAGTGGGCCGTTCGTGCCGATGAGGAGGCGCTGCGATGACCATCGAGACCACCACCCGTACGGGCCGGCGCTTCAGCGAGGACCAGCTGCGGGACATCGCCGAGAAGGGTGCTGCAGACCTCGGTTCCGACGCCACCCCGGAGGAATTGATCCGCTGGACCGCGCAGACCTTCGGCACCAACTTCGTCGTCGCGTCGAACATGCAGGACGCGGCCCTGGTCGACCTCGCGGTGAAGAACATCGACCGTGAGCTCCTCGACGGCGACCCCGTCAAGGTGCTCTTCCTCGACACCGGGTACCACTTCGCCGAGACCATCGGCACCCGCGACGCCGTCGAGCAGGTCTATAACCATTCTGCCCCTCGCTTCGCTCGACCGGGCGTGGAGATGGTGAACCTGACCCCCGAGCAGAGCGTCGCCGAGCAGGACGAGCTGTTGGGGCGCAACCTCTTCGCGCGCGACCCGGGCGAATGCTGCCGCCTGCGCAAGGTCGTGCCGCTCAAGGCCGGACTCGCCGGGTACGACGCGTGGATCACGGGCATCCGTCGTGTGGAGGCACCGACTCGGGCCAACGCCCCGCTCATCTCCTTCGACGAGGGCTTCGGACTGGTCAAGATCAATCCGATCGCGGCCTGGTCCGACGAGACGATGCAGGACTACATCGACACCAACGGCGTGCTGGTGAATCCGCTCGTCGACGAGGGATACCCCTCCATCGGGTGCGCACCGTGCACCGCCAAACCCGAACCCGGATCCGATCCGCGCAGCGGCCGCTGGGCCGGTCGCGCCAAGACAGAATGTGGGCTGCACGCATGACCGTGACCGAAACACCGTCCGTTCCGGCGACGCCCGGCGTCGCCGCTGCCCAGACGAGCGGCGCCGCCGCGGAGGCCGACGAGTTCACCACACTCGACGCCCTGGAGTCCGAGGCGATCCACATCTTCCGCGAGGTCGCGGGCGAGTTCGAGCGGCCGGTGATCCTGTTCTCCGGCGGCAAGGACTCCACCGTGCTTTTGCACGTCGCGCTCAAGGCGTTCTGGCCTGCGCCACTGCCCTTCTCGCTGCTGCACGTCGACACCGGGCACAACCTGCCCGAGGTCCTCGAGTTCCGTGACCAGGTCGTGGAACGGCACAACCTGCGGCTGCATGTGGCCAAGGTGGAGGACTACCTCGCCGACGGTCGGCTCACCGAGCGCCCCGACGGAGTCCGCAACCCGCTGCAGACCATCCCCCTGCTCGACGCGATCACCGAGAACCGTTTCGACGCGGTGTTCGGCGGCGGTCGCCGCGACGAGGAGCGGTCGCGCGCCAAGGAGCGGATCTTCTCGCTGCGCAACGCCTTCGGCCAGTGGGACCCGAAGCGACAGCGCCCCGAGCTGTGGAACCTCTACAACGGCCGCCACGCCCCAGGCGAGCACGTGCGGGTGTTCCCGCTGTCGAACTGGACCGAGCTCGACATCTGGCGCTACATCGCTCGCGAGCAGGTGCACCTCCCGTCGATCTACTACGCCCACGAGCGCGAGGTCTACCAGCGCGACGGCATGTGGATGACCTCGGGAGTCTGGGGCGGTCCCCGCGAAGGCGAAGAGGTGCAGCGACTCTCGGTGCGCTACCGCACCGTCGGCGACGGCTCCTCGACCGGCGCGGTCCTGTCCGACGCCACGGACAACGAGGCCGTGCTCGCCGAGGTCGCGGCGTCGCGGCTGACCGAGCGTGGCGCCACCCGTGGCGACGACCGGGTCTCCGAGGCCGCCATGGAAGACCGTAAGCGCGAAGGATATTTCTGATGAAGCACGCTCCTGATCTCCTCCGCATCGCGACCGCGGGCAGCGTCGACGACGGTAAGTCCACGCTCGTGGGCCGCCTGCTGTACGACACGAAATCCGTTCTGGCCGACCAGATCGTCGCGGTCACGAAGGCGTCGGTGGACCGCGGTCTCGACACCCCGGACCTGTCGCTGCTCGTCGACGGGCTGCGGGCCGAGCGCGAACAGGGCATCACCATCGATGTCGCCTACCGCTACTTCGCCACTCCCGCGCGCTCGTTCGTGCTCGCCGACACCCCCGGGCACGTCCAGTACACCCGCAACACGGTGTCGGGTGCGTCGACTGCGCAGCTGGTGATCCTGCTCGTCGACGCCCGCACCGGCGTCGTCGCCCAGACCCGCCGCCATGCCGCGGTGATGGCCCTGCTCGGCGTGCCCCAGCTGGTGCTCGCGGTCAACAAGATCGACCTCGTCACCGATCAGGCGTCGGTGTTCGCCGAGATCTCCGCTGAATTCGCCGAACTCACCCGATCGCTGGGCTGGTCCGACGAGCAGGTCACCGCGATCCCGGTGTCGGCGCTGCACGGCGACAACGTGGCCCACCGCTCGGAGACGACCTCCTTCTACGACGGGCCGACACTCATCGAGCATCTCGAGACCGTGCCCAATCTGGTGGAGCGCAACGACGTCGGCCTGCGGTTCCCGGTCCAGTACGTCATCCGTCCCCGCACGCCGGAACACCCCGACTACCGCGGTTACGCGGGTCAGATCGCCGCCGGCCGGGTCTCCGTCGGCGACGAGGTGGTCGTCCTGCCGTCGGGGCAGCGGACCACCGTCAGCAAGATCGACACCGCCGACGGCGAATTGCCCACCGCGCACACCGGACGCAGTGTCACGATCCTGCTGGCAGACGACGTCGACATCTCGCGCGGTGACCTCATCGCCGCCGCCGCTGACGCCCCGGAACCGTTGCAGCAGTTCAGCGCAACGGTCTGCTGGCTCGCCGAGAAGCCCCTGCGCCCGGGCGCTCGCCTGCTCCTCAAGCACGGCACCAAGACCACCCAGGCGATCGTCGGCGCCCTCGACGCGCTGTTCGACGAGCAGAACCTCGCCCTGATGGAGGCTCCGGAATCGGTGGAACTCAACCAGATCGTGCGTATCTCGGTGCAGACCGCCGAGCCGATCCCGGCCGACGACTACCAGGTCAACCGGGAGTCGGGCAGCTTCCTGCTCATCGACCCGCAGGGCGGGAACACGCTGGCCGCAGGCCTCGTGGGCGACGCCTTGGCGCCGCTCCATCTCAAAGAGTTGGTGTGACACCGACTCTCGTCCTCGCCGCACACGGCAGTCGCGATCCGCGCTTCGGCGCGACCGCGCGCCGTGTGCGGAACGCCGTCGCGTCGAGCCTGCCCGGTGTCGAGGTGGTGCTCTCCTATCTCGACCTCGACGAGCCACTCGTGGGCGACGTTCTCGGACAGCTCGACGGGGCGCATTCGACGCACCACGGTCCGGTCGTCGTACCGATGCTGCTGTCGGCGGGGTACCACCACAAGATCGACCTACCGTCGATCATCGCGTCGCGACGACCGACCGCCCGGCAGACCGACGTCATGGGGACCCGGTCGTTGGCCGGGGCACTGGCGGACCGTCTGATCGAGGCCGGCCTCGGCCCGCACGACGGTGTGATCCTGTCCGCGGTCGGGTCCTCCGACCCGGCCGCCGATCGTTCGGTGCGCCTACGGGCGATCGAACTGTCGACACGGCTCCACCGTCCGGTCGAGGTGGTCTTCGCGACCAAGCTGGGGCCGCACGATCGCGCCGTCGTCTCGGCCGTGCGCCGACTCCGCGCCGGCGGTGCCCGACGTATCGCGGTGAGTCCGTACTTCCTGTCGGCCGGACTGCTCACCGAGCGGGTCGAGTCGGCTCTCGACGCCCTGGTCGACGACACCCTCGTCGCCGGTCCCCTCGGCACCCATCCGGACGTCATCGAGGCGATCGGGTCGCTCTACCGCACGGCGGCGGATCAGCGAGCTGTCCCCGCCGGACATTGAACCGTCAGTTCGCCGCGCTGTGGGTCCCTAGGGAAACCCACAACCCCTGCTCCCTAATGCGGAAAGAAGCGACCCCCATTGCTCCCTGAGGTGCGAGGAGCGATAGCGACGAAGCCACGAAGGGTCTGGGCGACCGGGGTTGCGAAGACCCTTCGTGACGCTCGCAAGCTCGCTCCTCAGGGAGCAGTAAAGTGGGCGCACCCTAAGGCGCAGCGAGTTCGTCATACTGCGCAGGGGCCGGAACACCACCCGCTCCCTGAGGAGGCCCGGAGCCTGCGGAGGGCCGTCACGAAGGGGCGCCGAACCCACCGATCAACCGGCGACGACCAGCTCGGGACGCTCAGCCCGTGACAAGCCAGGCAATGATGACCAGGACCAGCAGCGCGAGCAGCGCGAAGGTGACCGGCGAACGCAGTATCTTCTTCACAATCCGGTCCCGTCGTCGTCGGCGAAGCGGCGTCGGTCGACCAGCGTGGCGGCGGCGTCGACCAGCAGACTGAGCACGTAGGCGATGAGGATCGCCACCGGGATCACGACGGCGACGGTCACCAGCAACTGGGGCACGAAGGACAGGCCCGTGAGCCACTCCTCCACGCTGTCCCACCAGTCGAAGAACGCCGACACCTCATCACCCCGTCATCCGTGCATCCGTTCCCGCGGGGAGCCGTATACCCGTCCGCGGCATCTGCGTCACTCCGAGTCCGTGATCACCGCCACCGTCTCGCTCACGGGAGCCGAGTGGCGTCGGCGAGAACCCGTCGCAATGATGGAACTCATGTCTGTCGCAGATGACTCCACCGTAACGTCCCTGCCGACCGTGCCGCCGCGGGCATCCGGGACCGCGGCCGACGCCGACGTCTCCCCGGCGGCTCCCCCGGCACCGTCGCACACGAGCGCCTTCCCGCCGATCGGCGACTACGCGTTCCTGTCCGACACCGAGACCAACTGTCTCATCGCGCGCAACGGCTCCGTCGAGTGGATGTGCATACCCCGGCCCGATTCCCCGAGCGTCTTCGGCGCCATCCTCGACCGTAGCGCCGGCCACTTCCGACTGGCGCCCTACGGCGTGAACGTCCCGGTGGATCGGCGCTACCTGCCCGGCAGCCTGATGGTCGAGACCACCTGGCAGACCGACACCGGTTGGATCATCGTCCGTGACGCACTGGTCATGGGTCCGTGGCACGACAACGAACGTCGTTCGAAGACGCACCGCCGGACACCCACCGACTGGGACGCCGAACACATCCTGCTGCGCACCGTGCGCTGCGTGTCCGGCACCGTCGAACTGCACATGAGTTGCGAACCCGCCTTCGACTACCACCGCGGGACGACGAAGTGGGAGTACTCGGGCCCGGCCTACGGCGAGGCGATCGCGACCGCCAGGGACACCGATGCCGACACGCCCACCCTGAAACTCACCACGGACCTCCGGCTGGGTCTGGAAGGTCGCGAAGCGCGGGCACGTACCCGGCTCGTCGAAGGCGACAACCGCTTCGTCGCACTCAGCTGGTCCCGGCAGCCGGCGCCGCAGAACTTCGAGGAAGCCGCCCAGAAGATGTGGGCGACAAGCGAGTCGTGGCGGCAATGGATCAACATCGGCAGCTTCCCCGATCATCCGTGGCGCTCACATCTGCAGCGTTCGGCCCTCACGCTGAAGGGACTCACCTACTCCCCGACCGGTGCGCTGCTCGCCGCCGCGACCACGTCGCTGCCGGAAACACCTCAGGGCGAACGCAACTGGGACTACCGCTATGCGTGGGTGCGGGACTCGACCTTCGCCCTGTGGGGTCTGTACACGCTCGGTCTCGACCGCGAGGCCGACGACTTCTTCTCCTTCATCGCCGATGTCTCGGGCATCACCAACGGGGAACGTCATCCGCTGCAGGTGATGTACGGCGTCGGCGGCGAACGCACCCTGGAAGAGGAAGAGCTGACCCATCTCTCCGGCTACGACGGCGCCCGGCCGGTCCGTATCGGCAACGGCGCGTACAACCAGGCACAGCACGACATCTGGGGCACGATGCTCGACTCGGTGTACCTCAACATCAAATCGCACGAGGCGGTGCCGGAGACGCTGTGGCCCGTGTTGAAGGCCCAGGTCGAAGAAGCGATCAAGCACTGGAAGGACCCCGACCGCGGCATCTGGGAGGTGCGTGGGGAGCCGCAGCATTTCACGTCGTCGAAGGTGATGTGCTGGGTCGCGCTCGACCGCGGATCACGCCTCGCGACGATGCACGGCGAGCAGGCGCACGCGCGCGAATGGGCGGCGACCGCGGAGGAGATCAGGGCCGACGTCCTGGCGCACGGGGTCAACGAGCGCGGGGTGTTCACCCAGCGTTACGGCGACGACGCGCTCGATGCCTCGTTACTACTCGTCCCGCTGCTGCGGTTCCTGCCGCCGGACGACCACCGGGTGCGCGCAACGGTTCTCGCGATCGCCGACGAACTCACCGAGAACGAACTGGTGCTCCGCTACCGGGTCGAGGAGACCGACGACGGTCTCAGCGGCGAAGAGGGTACGTTCACCATCTGCTCGTTCTGGCTGGTGTCGGCCCTCGTCGAGATCGGCGAACTGCCGCGGGCGAAGACGCTGTGTGAACGACTGCTGTCCTACTCGAGCCCGCTCAAGCTGTACGCCGAGGAGATCGACGCCAAGACCGGACAGCACCTCGGCAACTTCCCGCAGGCGTTCACCCACCTCGCCCTCATCAACGCGGTGATGCACGTGATCCGGGCCGAGGAAGCCGCCCATCAGGCCACGTTCCAGCCCGCGAATCACTGAGCGCGACGAGCCGAAACGCGCTCAGTCCAACCGCCAGTCCTCGTAGGCGCGTGGGTCGTTGATCGGTTCGACATGCAGGGTCACGGTGAGATCGTCGACCGCGGCGCGGAGTTCGTCCTCGATCGTCTCTGCCAGGTCGTGCGCGCGCTGCACCGACCAGTCACCGGGGACGAGCACGTGCAACTGGACGAACCGTTCATGGCCGGCCTCCCGCGTGCGGACGTCGTGGAAGTCGATCCGGTCGGCGCGGTGACGCGCGAGGACGGCGTCGATCGCGGCGCGCAGGTCGTCGGGCAGCGCCGAGTCCATCAGTCCCGCACCGGATCGCCAGACCAGCCGTCCGCCCACGACGAGGATGTTGGCAGCCACCGCGATGGCGATCAGCGGGTCGAGCGGCAGCCAGCCGGTCGCGGCGACCAGGAACACACCGACCACGACGCCGGCCGTCGTCCACACGTCGGTCATGAGATGTTTGCCGTCGGCTTCGAGGGTCAGCGACCGATGACGTCGACCGGCGCGGATGAGCACCCAGCCGACGACCGCGTTGACCACCGTCGCGCCCACCGAGATCGCCAGTCCCATGCCGACTTCGTCCAGTTCCTCCGGGTGGAGCAGGCGGTCGACGGCCGTCGCGACGATGACGACCGCCGCGACGACGATCATCACCCCCTCGAACACCGCCGAGAGGTACTCCGCCTTGGTGTGCCCGAAGTTGTGGCTCCGGTCCGGTGGCTTCGCCGCCACCCGCAGCGCGACGAACGCACCGATCGCCGCAACGAGGTTGACGGTGGACTCCAGCGCGTCGGAGAGCAGACCGACCGAGCCGGTGACCCGCCAGGCGATCAGTTTGAGACCGATCACGACGATCGCGGTCACGATGCTCAGCACCGCGAACGCCGACAGGTCCCGGCGCGGGGTGCGCGTCGTCGTCATGACCGGGACCCGATCAGGCCGCGAGCCCCCGGCGCCGCAGCAGCGGTTCGATACGCGGCCGGCGACCGATCAGGCCCTCATGTGCGACAAGCGGATCCACGCTGTCGCCGCGGGAGAGAGTGGCGTCGGCGAACCGGCGGCCGTTCTCGCGACGCAACCCGCCCTCGGCAAGGAACCATTGCTCGGTCTCGGCGTCGAGTACCTCCGACCAGATGTAGCTGTAGTAGCCGGCGGAGTAGCCGCCACCGAAGATGTGGTTGAAGTACGAGCTCCGGTAGCGCGGCGGGATCAGCTCGGTGTGCAGGCCCGCGTCGGTGAGCGCCCGCGCCTCGAAGGCCTCGACATCGGCCACCGCCTCGGCCTCCGCCACCGACAACCGGTGCCAGGCCAGGTCCAGCGAGGATGCGGCGAGGTATTCGATGGTGCCGTGCGCGGACTCGGCTCCCGCCGACTCCCGCGCCGCATCGGCGAGCTCGGCCGGGATCGGCTCTCCGGTCTCGTGATGCCGGGCGTAATTCGCCAGCACGTCCGGGTGCAGCGCCCACATCTCGTTCACCTGCGACGGGAACTCGACGAAGTCCCGCGGTACCGACGTCCCGGATTGCGACGGGTAGTCGACCGACGACAGCAACCCGTGCAGGGCGTGCCCGAACTCGTGGAAGAGCGTGGTGAGCTGATCCATCGTGAGCAGACACGGTTGTCCGGCATCGGGTTTGGTCAGGTTCAGCACGTTCACGATGATCGGCTGGGTGTGCAGGACCGACGACTGGTCGACGATGTTGTTCATCCACGCCCCGCCGCGTTTCGACGGCCGGGCGAAGAAGTCGCCGAGGAAGAGCCCGATACCGACGCCCGCGTCGTCGCGTACCTCCCAGGCGCGCACATCCGGGTGGTACAGCGGGAGATCGGTGATCTCCCGAAAGGTCAGGCCGTACAGCTTGTTCGCGGCGAAGAAGACACCCCGGGTCAGCACCGCGTCCAGTTCGCAGTATTTCGCGAAGTCGTCGAGCGGCACCGCCGAGTGCGACCGCTTCTCCCGATCGAGCCAGAAGGTGAGATCGGCGGGGCCGATCGGCGCGTCACCCGCGAACTCGGTGAGCCGGGTGAGTTCTCGGCCACCGGCACGCATGGCCGAGGAGTTGAGCTCGCGCAGCATGTCGTCGACGGCCCCCGGGTCCGGCGCCGTCTGCTCGGCGATCACGTATTCGGCGTGGTCCCGGTAGCCGAGCATCTCTGCTCGGCGTGCCCGCAGGCGGACGATCTCAAGGACCAGTTCCCGGGTGTCGTGTTCGTTGCCTCGGGCGCACCGCCCCACCGACGCATCGAACACCCGCCGGCGCACATCGGCATTCGTCAATTCGGTGAGCACCGACTGGCTCGTCGGAAGTTCGAGTGTGACGAGGTATCCGCTGTCGTGCCCGGCCTCGCCGGCGGCACGGCGGGCGGCGGCGATCTGTCCGGCCGACAGACCGTCGAGTTCGGCGGCATCGTCGACGAGCACCGCCGAATCGTTGGTGTCGTCGAGGATCTTCTGGGAGAACGTCGTCGTGAGATAGGCCAGGCGAGAAGCGATCTCCCGCATCTCACCCTGTGCGTCGGGGTCCAGTCCGGCTCCGGCGCGGACCGATTCCCGGTACCGCTTGTCGAGCAACCGGCGCTGGGCTTCGGTGAGATCGAGTTCGTCGGCGCGCGAATGGAGGTCGGAGATCCGTTCGAAGAGAACCGGATTCATCGCGATCGTGTTCGCATGATCGGTCAGGAGCGTCGACAGCTCCTGGGAGATCGCGTTGCGTCTGGGGTTCGTGTCGGGCCCGACGAGGTTGAAGAAGATCCCCGACGCCCGGGCCAGGTCGCGCCCCGACAACTCCAGGGCCTCGATCGTGTTGGCGAAGGTCGGTGCCGCGGGGTCGGCCGCGATCGCCTCCACCTCGGCCACATGCGACGCCATCGCTTCGGTGAACGCCGGCAGGAAGTCGTCGTCGGAGATCGACGCGAAGTCGGGGAGGTCGTAGGGCAGGCCGCTTTGCGCCAGTACCGGATTGGTGCCCTGCGCTGCGGTCATCGTCTCCCCACTCCCGGTCTGCCCGTCGCCCATCACTTCCCCTTCGGCTTGTCACCCACCGCGTCGGTGGAGAGCGCGGCCACGAAGGCCTCTTGCGGGACCTCGACGCGGCCGATGGTCTTCATCCGCTTCTTGCCCTCTTTCTGCTTCTCGAGCAGTTTGCGCTTACGGCTGATGTCGCCGCCGTAGCACTTCGCGAGCACATCCTTGCGGATGGCTCGGATGTTCTCGCGCGCAATGATCTTCGAGCCGACGGCGGCCTGCACCGGAACCTCGAACTGCTGGCGCGGGATGAGCTCCTTGAGCTTGATCGCCATCCGGTTGCCGTAGGCATAGGCGGCGTCCTTGTGGACGATCGCACTGAACGCGTCGACGGCCTCGCCCTGGAGCAGGATGTCGACCTTCACCAGATCGGCTTCCTGCTCGCCCGCCTCCTCGTAGTCGAGGCTGGCATAGCCACGCGTCCGCGACTTCAAGGCGTCGAAGAAGTCGAAGATGATCTCGGCCATGGGCAGCGTGTACCGCAGTTCCACGCGCGTCTCCGACAGGTAGTCCATCCCGCCGAGCTCACCTCGACGCGACTGACACAGCTCCATGATCGCGCCGATGAACTCGCTCGGCGCGATCACGGTGGTCTTGACGATGGGTTCGTAGATGTGCCGGGTCTTGCCTTCCGGCCAGTCCGACGGGTTGGTCACCACATGCTCCGAACCGTCTTCCATGACCACCCGGTAGACGACGTTCGGGGCCGTCGAGATCAGGTCGAGGTTGAACTCGCGCTCGAGACGCTCGCGGGTGATCTCCATGTGCAGCAGACCGAGGAAGCCGCAGCGGAAGCCGAAGCCGAGCGCGACCGAGGTCTCCGGCTCGAAGGTCAGGGCGGCGTCGTTGAGTTGCAGCTTCTCGAGCGCCTCACGCAGCACCGGGTAGTCGGAGCCGTCGAGCGGGTACAGCCCCGAGTAGACCATCGGGCGCGGCTCGCGGTACCCCGTCAGCGCCTGCTCGGCACCCCGGCGGGCAGTGGTGACGGTGTCACCGACCTTCGACTGGCGAACGTCCTTCACACCCGTGATCAGGTAACCGACCTCGCCGACACCCAGCCCCGTGGTCGGCTTCGGTTCCGGGGACACGATGCCCACCTCGAGCAGCTCGTGCGTCGTGCCGGTCGACATCATCAGGATCTTCTCCCGCGGCACGATCTTGCCGTCGACGACCCGGACGTAGGTGACCACGCCGCGATAGGTGTCGTACACCGAGTCGAAGATCATCGCCCGCGCCGGGGCGTCGGAGTCGCCCACCGGAGCCGGCACCTTCCGGATGACCTCGTCGAGCAGCTCGGTGACCCCGACGCCGGTCTTGCCCGACACACGCAGAACGTCTTCCGGCTCGCAACCCACGATGTGCGCGAGTTCGGCAGCGTAGCGCTCGGGGTCGGCCGCGGGCAGGTCGATCTTGTTCAGCACCGGGATGATGGTGAGATCGTTCTCCATCGCCAGATACAGGTTGGCGAGGGTCTGGGCCTCGATGCCCTGCGCGGCGTCGACGAGCAGGACAGCTCCCTCGCACGCCTCCAGAGCGCGGGACACCTCGTAGGTGAAGTCGACGTGCCCGGGGGTGTCGATGAGGTGCAGGACGTAGTCCTCGTCGCCCTCCGCCGACTTCACCGTCCAGGGCAGACGGACGTTCTGCGCCTTGATGGTGATGCCGCGCTCGCGCTCGATGTCCATTCGATCGAGGTACTGCGCCCGCATCTGCCGCTCTTCGACGACGCCAGTGAGCTGCAGCATCCGGTCTGCCAGCGTCGACTTGCCGTGGTCGATGTGGGCGATGATGCAGAAGTTCCGGATACGTGCCGGATCGGTGAAGGTGGTGTCGGCGAAGGTGGGAATGGAACTACTCCTCGAACGAGAACTTCGGTAGAGAACGGGTACGGATACGGGTTGTCCTCCAGTTTCTCATGAGCACCCCGCGTGGCGCGTCCGGCCACGTCGCACCCTTCGAGACGGCCCTCCGCAGGCTCCGGGCCTCCTCAGGGATCGGAGAAGTCCGCGAGCACCTCCGAAGGCGCTACGGTGGCAGCCGTGTCCGCGTCCACCGTCACCACCATCGAGTCCGACGACGTCGCCGCCGAGGTACACCGCCCGGGGATCCCGGCACGTGCCACGCTCGTCCTCGCCCACGGCGCAGGCGGCAACCGCGACGCCGTGATCCTGCGTGCCCTGGCCGAGGAACTGTGCGACCGCGGGTTCGTCGTCGCCCGGATCGACCTGCCGTATCGACGGCGCCGACCCAAGGGTCCGCCCAGCCCGTCCACCGCCGACGCCGACCGAGACGGCATCCGTGCCGCGTGTGCAACGCTGCGCGCCGAGTCCGACGGGCCGCTGATCGTCGGTGGCCACTCCTATGGCGGGCGACAGTCCTCGATGGCCGTCGCCGAGAACGGAACAGCTCTGGCCGACGGCCTGTTGCTGACGTCGTATCCGCTGCATCCACCGGGCAAGCCCGACCGACTGCGCACCGAACACCTGCCGTCGATCACCGTCCCGACCCTCGTGGTCCACGGGAGCACCGACCCGTTCGGCACCACCGACGAGATGACCCGCGCGATCGGCCTCATCGATGCGCCGACACACATCGTCGAACTCGAGAAGGTCGGACACGACCTCAACCCGAAGAGAAAACCCACCGCAGCCCTCACCTCGGACGCGGTCGAGGACTTCCTGCTACCCCACATCTCCGGAGAGGACTTCTGACGGTGACCAGTCGCAACGCCCGGCCCGCACTTCGGCCGACAACCGATCTCGCCCGCACCATCAGCTATTCCCCCGACCTCGACGGCGACGCCGACCCCGGCGAGATCGTGTGGACCTGGGTCGCCTACGAGGACGACCCGAACCAGGGAAAGGACCGGCCGGTCCTGGTCGTCGGCCGGGACGCCCGGGCCGACCGGTCCGACACCGTGCTCGGGCTCATGCTGTCGAGCAAGGACCACCGGGACGACGGCAACTGGCTTCCCCTCGGGTCGGGCGCATGGGATTCCCAGGGCCGGCCGAGCTTCGTGCGCCTCGACCGTGTACTCGTCGTCGACGACGACGGCATCCGCCGGGAAGGCGCGATCCTCGACCGCACGACGTTCGACGCCGTCGCCCAGGAACTCCGCGGGCACTACGGCTGGCGGTGACCCGAAGGACGAAACCCTAGGCGAGCCGGGTGATCTCGACGATGACGTCGAGGTCGGTCGCGCCGCCGCCGGTGTAGATACCCTTCAGCGGCGACACATCGGCGTAGTCACGACCCACGCCCACCGACACATGCTGCTCGGTGATCGGGGTGTCGTTGGTCGGGTCGTAGCCCCACCAGCCGCCCGTCCACGCCTCGATCCAGGCGTGACTCTGACCCTGCACCGTCTTGTCGATCTCGGCGTCGGGTTCGGGATGGAGATACCCCGACACGTACCGGGCGGGAATGCCCAGCCCGCGGAGCATCAGCAGGGTGAGGTGCGCGTAGTCCTGACACACGCCCTTGCGGTCGGTCCACGCGTCGACCGCGGTGGTGTGCACGCCCGTCGTGCCGGGGACGTACTCCATCTCGGTGTGGATGAAGCGACACACCGCCTCGACCGCCTCCTCGGGGGTGAGCCCCTTGGTCACCTTCTTCGCGGTCGACAGCAGTGACCGGTTGCGGGCGACATACGGTGTGTAAGACAGCATCTCGTCATACCGGTCGATGACGTGATCGCTGTTCATGTCGTCCCACGAGACCTGATCCTCCACGTCGGGGCGTTGTCCGGCCTCGGTTTCGACGACCGACAGCCCCGAGACCTCGAGTTCGTTGTGCGGCGCGTGCAGATCGAAGGCGGTGACCGCGGTACCCCAGTAGTCGGTGTACCGGTAGGACCTCGTCGCCGGGACGGTCTCGACCCGGTTGACGATCACGTTCTGGCGGGCGTCGCTGCGCGGGGTGAGCCGGGCTTCGTTATACGACGAGGTGACCGGACTGTGGTAGGCGAAGCCCGTGGAATGGACAACACGCAGACGCCAGCTCACAGCTCACTCTCCTCGATGACATGCCCGTCGCTGACGCGGGCGTCGGCCCACGAGACATAGGGCGACACATGGAAATACTGCTTCGTGACCGCCTCGTTGACCGCGCGGCAGGTGTCCTGCAGGTCGACGAGCCGGTCCTGCAGATCGTCGAGCAACTTCCCGGGCTCGAGGAACTCGAGCGAACTGCGTGCGCGGCCCAGCAGCAACTGCGCCTCGGCCTGGGCCCCGACCCGGCTCGGCCCACTCTCGAGCTGACCCAGATTGCGCTCGGCGACGCTGAGGGCGTGGAAGATGGACCGTGGGAACAGCCGGTCGAGAAGCATGAACTCGACGATGTTCTCGGCGTCCAACACACCGCGGTAGGTCCGCAGGAAGGTGTCGTGCCCGCCGGCGGACACGAGGACGTTCACCCAGGCCGGCGACGTCGTCCGATCCCCGGCGCGGGACAGCAACATCCGGATGGTCATGTCGACCCGCTCCACCGACCGACCCAGCAGCAGATATCGGTAGCCGTCGTCGTGGCTGAGGGTGGCGTCGGCGAGGCCCGCGAACATCGCCGCCCGGTTCTTCACGTACGACAGGAACTCGTGGGGACCGAGGCGACGCGAGCGCCGTTCGGCGCCGTCGAGTCCGTTGTAGGTGGTGTTGAGGCATTCCCACAACTCGCTGGACGTGACTTCGCGTGCGCCCCGGGCGTTTTCCCGCGCCGCCCGGATCAGGTCGACGATCGATCCCACCGCGTCGGCGTCGTAGGCGACGCGTTCGGTCAACGACCAGACGTCGAGCTCGTCGTCGTCCTCCGGCGCGGTGAGCCCGAGTACCTGGATGATCAGGCGTGCCTGCCGGTCGACGTCGACCGTGGTGTCCTCGAGGATCTGGTGGATCGCGACATCGAGGATGCGCGCCATGTCGTCGGCGCGCTCGACGTACCTGCCGATCCAGTAGAGCGATTCGGCGTTACGCGCCAACATCATCGGATATCACCCTCCTGCTGTCGGGTCATGCCGCCGGACGCTGTGGTCGGATTCGGTTGCGGCGTCATGCCACCCATCTGCTGCGTCCCACCCAACTGCTGCATCATGGAGCCCATCTGCTGCGTCCCACCCAACTGCTGCATCATCGAACCCTGCTGTTGCTGTTGAGTCTGCGTGTGCACCGGGTCGGGGGCGCTCTCCGCCGGCCGGGCGGCGGCGACACCGCTCGTCGTCACGACCTTCGCACCCGACAACTCCCGGTCCCCCTCGGATGTGCGCGAGGCCAGCACCCAGGTGTCCTTGGAACCGCCGCCCTGGCTCGAGTTGACGACGAGCGATCCCTCCGGCAGCGCCACCCGGGTCAGGCCGCCGGGCAGGACCCACACGGACTCACCGTCGTTGACCGCGAACGGACGCAGGTCAACATGGCGCGGCCGGATGGCGTCACCGATCTTCGTCGGCACCGTCGACAGCTGCACGACCGGCTGTGCGATCCACCCGCGCGGATCGTTGCGGACCTTGCGTGCCAGTGCGTCCAATTCGGCGCCGGTCGCGTCGGGGCCGAAGACGATGCCGTAACCGCCCGATCCCTCAACGGGTTTCACGACGAGTTCGTCGATGCGGTCGAGCACCTCCTCGCATTCGTCGGGCAGCCAGCAGCGTAGGGTGTCCACGTTCTGGAGACTCGGCTTCTCGCCGAGGTAGTACTGGATGATCTCCGGCACGTAGGTGTAGATCAGCTTGTCGTCGCCGACGCCGTTGCCGACCGCACTGGAGATCACCACGTTGCCCGCGCGCGCGGCGTTCAGCAGCCCCGCCACGCCGAGCATCGAATCCGGCCGGAACTGCATGGGATCCAGGAAGTCGTCGTCGATGCGGCGGTAGATGACGTCGACCCGCTGCTCCCCCTCGGTCGTGCGCATGTACACGACGTTGTCGCGGCAGAACAGGTCACGGCCCTCGACCAGCTCGACGCCCATCAGGCGTGCGAGGAGCGAGTGCTCGAAGTAGGCCGAGTTGGCCACGCCCGGGGTCAGCACGACGATGTTCGGGTCGGCCTCGTTGAACGCCGCCGACGCGCGTAGCGCGCGCAGGAGGTGGCTCGGGTAGTCGGCGACCGCACGCACCTTGTGTTTGGAGAACAGGTCCGGGAAGACGCGGGCCATCGCGCGCCGGTTCTCGAGCACATAGGAGACGCCCGACGGCGACCGCAGATTGTCCTCGAGGACCCGGAAGTCGCCGTTCTCGTCGCGGATCAGGTCGATACCCGCGACGTGGATGCGAACACCGTTGGGCGGCCGAATGTTTGCCGCCTGTCGATGAAAGTGCTCACAGGAGTGGACGAGTCGCTTGGGCAGTACCCCGTCGCGCAGGATCTCCTGCTCGCCGTAGATGTCGTCGAGGAAGAGTTCCAGCGCCTGTACGCGCTGGGTGATACCCGCCTCGAGCTTGTTCCACTCCGCCGCCGAGATCACCCGTGGCACAACATCCAACGGGAAGGGGCGTTCCTTGCCGGACAGCGAGAACGTCACACCCTGGTCGAGATAGGCACGCCCGAGGGCCTCCACACGGGCCTCCACGAGGTCGGACTGATCCTCGTCGGCCATGGCCTTGTAGATACCGCGGTACGGTGTCCGCACCTCGCCGGCGGCATCGAACATCTCGTCATAGGCCTTGCCGTACGGGCCTTTTGCGTACCCGCCGAAGTTGCCGGTGAAATTCTCCCCGGTGGTTGCGTCGCCCGCGCCCTTCGCCGACCGGCTGCCGGAACCGGAACCCTTGGTCGAACCGGACTTGGCGGAGGCCGTCCGTCCCGACGAGGTGGACGACGCCGCTTTCGCGGCTGCGGACTTACGCGCCGCCTTCTTGGCTGGCGCACTTGTCGATGCGGGGGTCATAAACTGCCATGGTGCTACAGAATGCCGAAATTGGCAGGACGTCGACCGGCCGTGTCATCGACGAAGCCGCACCGCCGTTCCGGGGCCACCGATCAGGATGATCGGCGCGCGGCGATCACCCGCCGCTTGACCCGGCGCACCACATTCGCCGCCCGCGTCCGCGCACGGGGTCCGACCTTGGGCAAGGGCGCCGCGAGCACCATCGCCGCGATCGTGTCGAGCGCGACGTCGAGCACCTCGCCGTCCGACGGCGGCGGCACGTCGCCGGCGTCGTGTTCGGGCGACACCACCAGATCGTCGAGGTCACCGACGACGTCGTAGCCGGCGTCGCGGACCGCCGCGACCATCCGCCGGGACTCCCCCGCCGCCCACTCCCGGCTCTTGTCCGAGAGTCCCTGCGGCGGGCCGGACGGTGCCTCGAACAGGATCTCCCCGATCACCTGCCCCTTGATGATCCGCTCGTATCGGCGCCACTCAATGGCGTCCGGCTGCAGGCGGCGGTTGAGGCCGCGCAGGAACTCGGCCTGCGGCGCGGACAGCGAGCTGTTCAGGCTGGGGACCGGGATCCGCAGCGGGACCGGATCGATGTTCATCACGCGCAGGAACCGATCCCAGAGCGTGTCGCCCGACGCTGCCCCGCGGGGCGGCACCGTGACGATGTGGACGCGCTCGGGTCCGACGACACGCGACCAGCGTTCCAGGATGCCGACGTAGTCCTGGAACTCCCAGAACGGCTCCTCGTCGACCTCGTCGGCCGGGGCATCGTCAGCGGGGGTACTGACGACGACGGGACCGCCGGTCCGGCGCCCCTCGGAAGCGAAGGCCACCGAATCCACGAACTCGTCGAACGACGCCCGGCGCTGGTTCTTCACGTTCTCCTGCCACACGGACGGGAGCTGGCGGCCGAGGTCGCGGACGGTCGCTATCACGTGGACCTCGTCGGCGAAGGACAGGTCGGCCATCAACCGTTCGATCTGGTCGACGGTCGCGGTGCTGTACAGCTCGTGCGACAGCAACGAGATCTGCGGCCAGGCCCGGATCTGACCGAGGAGCGTCGGCCAGGTGCCGGCGAAGGCGGGATCGACCCAGTCGAGGTATCGCTCCGGCTGCAGATGCACCGCGGCATGGAAGTGATCCGAGATCACGTTGCCCGGGTACAGCAACCCGGAGGACTGCAACGCCAGGTCGCGGTTTCGCCAGAGGCGATCCTGGAGGTGTGTGGTCCCGGTTTTGGGAAGGCCGATGTGTACGTAAACGACGGACATGATGGCTCCACCGTAGACATAAGTTCACGATGATTCTTATTGGCCGACGCGGTGGCCCGTCGTTCCCGACGCACGGATTTTGGCGGGCTGACCCCGGCTGGTAATGTTGTGCGCTGTTGCGGTGACGCCGTGGAGATGCTTCACGCGCCGACACCGCCCGGTGCGAGTTCAGCCCCCAGGGCCGACCGCCCGACCCGAACAGACAGACATATCCACCAGCAACGACAGAGGTAACACGCGTGGCAAACATCAAGTCTCAGATCAAGCGCAATCGCACCAATGAAGCGAACCGCCAGCGCAACCAGTCGGTGAAGTCGGCCCTTCGTACCGCGATCCGCAGCTTCCGTGAGGCTGTCGAGTCCGGCGACAAGGCGAAGGCCGCCGAGCTCGGCCAGACCGCCAGCCGCAAGCTCGACAAGGCTGCCAGCAAGGGCGTCATCCACGCCAACCAGGCCGCCAACAAGAAGTCGGCCATCGCTCTCGCGGTCAACAAGCTCTGATCTGACGCCGACCCCGGGTCGGTCCGACGGTTGATCCGTCGCCACCTCTCCATACCTCGATCACCCCGGCAGCATCCACGCGGTTGCCGGGGTGATTGTCGTTTCTGTCTGGCGCCCTACCGCTGGTTTCAGTGTCAGGGTTGTCTAGCCACTTCGGTGGTGGTTGGGTTCTGACCATCAGGCATCTGGCTCTACCGCTGGTTACCGCCCCTGGCTGTATTGGGCTGGTGT
>NZ_SCOC01000025.1:0-69716 GCF_005502615.1 Gordonia sp. ALPHA1B1
GCCGGTGAACTCGATGACATCCTCGGACTCATCACCTCCCACGGCCACGAACAGGTGCTCACCGCCCTGACCAGGGCGGTGGCGTTCCGACGGTTCAAGGCCGCCGATGTGCGCTCGATCCTCGATGCCGGAGCCGGCATCCCCAACCCGCGACCGGCCGGCACAGCACTGCTCGGGCATCTGCCTACCGCGCCCACCCGCTCGCTGGATGCCTACAAACTCGGCGCCGGCGACAAGGAGGTGTCATGACCACCACAACATCGAAACCCGTTGCACCCCAGACAGTGCCACCGCTACCGGCCGACCTTGACCTGGCGCTACGCCGATTGAAACTGGCCTCGATCCGCCGTAGCGCACCCGAGGTCCTACTCACCGCGAAAACTCAGCGATGGACACCCGAAGAAGTGCTGCGAACACTGGTCGAGGCCGAGATCGCCGCCCGTGATGCCTCCAACATCCGCAACCGACTCAAAACTGCCGGGTTCCCAGTCACCAAAACCTTGGAATCGTTCGACGTGGCCGCATCCTCTATCCCGGCCAACACTTTCGACTACCTGTCGTCACTGGAATGGGTTCGGGCTCAACATAACCTGGCCTTGATTGGCCCGGCCGGGACCGGTAAGAGCCACACCCTGATCGGGCTGGGGATCGCCGCAGTGCACGCCGGGCACAAAGTGCGGTACTTCACCGCCGCCGACCTCGTGGAAACCCTGTATCGCGGGCTGGCCGACAACACCGTCGGTAAAACCATCGACACCCTACTGCGCCAAGACCTGATCATCCTCGACGAGATCGGATTCGCCCCACTCGACGACACCGGCACCCAACTGCTGTTCCGACTCGTCGCAGGCGCCTACGAACGCCGATCACTCGCGATCGCCAGCCACTGGCCCTTCGAACAATGGGGACGATTCCTCCCCGAACACACCACCGCCGCCAGCATCCTCGACCGGCTCCTGCACCACGCCACCATCGTCATCACCGACGGCGACTCCTACCGCATGACACACCGAACGGAGGTACCGCCAACCTAAGAACATCCCGCACAGGGTGGGGACTTTCACCTGGCCACCAGCGGGGACATCAAACTGGCCGTTGACACCGCCTGTAAACGCGGCACGATCGCGTGGGGTGGTACTGCGCCATGACTAGATTCAACCGATCGACTGAAGCGCTCACTCTGTAGAAGGCTTCAAAAAGCTCGGGGTCGGTGCAGCGAAATTCTTCGCCAGTGCCATCGAAGGCGAGTTCACCGTGTGACCACCACATGTACTCTGCGCCGGACAGTTTCTCTCGGGCCTCGCCGCCCGCCCCGCTTGTCAAATCCTTATGGAGTTCACGGGCTTCTATGTCCGTAGAAGCGCGCACGTTCACCAGCCAAACTGCGAAAGCCACCAAGCCAGAACTGCATAGGCCGATTACACCGCTCGCTATTAAGGTCGCGAAGTCACTCACAGAGTCGCTCCAGTCTGTGAGCTGTTCTGACGCAAGTCGAGCCAGAACTGTGGACTTTCTCAACGTTCGATGCTTGGTTGCCTGATATAAAACAGCTAGGTCAGCATTTCAGGGAGTCGGTGCGACGAGCCGCTGGCGGACGTCCCGGAAGATCCCGTTGGCCACGCTGGTGCGGCTCACCGCATCGGCCGCCAGGATCACAGCCGCCGAGGTCCAGCAGCTCTTCTCGACCGGCCAGCGTTTGCCGTCGGCGAAAACCAGTCCGGTCCAATACGATCCGTCCGGGTCGCGCAGATGCTGAATCGACGCGATGAGCTCGATGGCATCGGCGGTGTCACCGAGGGCATCGAGTGCCAGTGCCAGCTCACAGGTCTCGGCGCCGGTGACCCAGGGACGATGGTCGACGCAGCGAACACCCTTGCCGGGCACCACGAACTGTTCCCACCGCCGCGCGATGAGTTCCTGCCCGTCGCGTCCGCGGACGGCGCCGCCGAGGATCGGGTAGTACCAGTCCATGGAGTGTTCGGACGGCGGGGTGAAGGTCTGCCACTCGTCACGCGTGACGTCGGCACGGATCGCGTCGCCGAGCACACTGTGCGCCGCGATCCAGTCGGCGTCGGGCTGATCCATCTCACCGGCGATCCGGATTGCGCAGTCCAGCGCTTGGAAGATGCTGGCGTTCCCGGTGATCAGCGCTTCACCGAACATCGCTCCGGTCCGGTGGTCGCCGCCCCAGCGGAACGCACCGTCCTCACGCTGGAAGCGCAGCACGCAGTCGATCGCCGACCAGACCACCGGCCACATCTTCTGCAAGAAGGCGTCGTCACCGGTGATCAGATAGTGATGCCAGACCCCGACCGCGATGTAGGCGCAGAAGTTGCTGTCGGTGCCGGCGTCCTCCACCTTTCCTACGACGGTGCGGATCGGCCACGACCCGTCGTCGCGCTGTTTACGCCGCGACCACTCGTAAGCCGCCTCTGCCTCGGAGTGAAACCCGGTCACGGACAACGCCATCGCCGATTCGATGTGGTCCCATGGGTCGGTCTGCCCGCCCGGGAACCACGGCAACGCACCGTCGGCCTCCTGCATGCCGACGATCGCGGCACCGGTGGCCCGCATCTGCTCGGCCGTGACCACACCGGGGATCGCCGGGACGGCCGTCATGGGGCTCCCGTCCTGGAGGCCCCCGTCATGAAGACGCGGTGGCGGTCTCGGGCTTGCGCAGGTACAGGGCCACCGACTTGCCGATGAGCGGGTTGAGCACCTGCTCGCCGACCCGGGTCAGCCACGGCTTGCTCATCATGTCCCAGACCAACAGCTGGTGGTAGCCCTTCACCAGGACATTGTCGTTGTTCTCGACTCCCACAGCGCATTTCAGCCACCAGTAGGGGGCGTGCAGGGCATGGGCGTGGTCGGTGCCGGTGACCTCGAGTCCGGCTCGCTGCAACTTGCCCGCGAGCTCGGAGGCCTTGTAGATGCGGACGTGTCCGCCCTCGACCTCGTGGTACTCGTCCGACAGGGCCCAGCACACCTTCTCCGGCCAGTACCGGGGCACGGTGACCGCGGCGACGCCACCCGGCTTCAGCACGCGCACCATCTCACTGATCGCGCCCTCGTCGGTCGGGATGTGCTCGAGGATCTCGCTCATCAGGACGACGTCGAAGCTGTTGTCCGCGTACGGGAGTCGAAGCGCATCCCCGACCTCGGCGCGCGCCTTGGCCGACGCGGGCACGTGACCCTCCGCCATCATGGCGTCGAACATCTCACCGACGTCGGACATGTCGCTCTCGGACATGTCGAAGGCGATGACCTCCGCGCCACGACGGAACATCTCGAACGAGTGCCTACCCTGCCCCGCCCCGATGTCGATCGCCTTGGTGCCCGGTCCAACGCCAAGCCGGTCGAAATCAACTGTGAGCACTCGATGTCCCTTCTGTTGCCCGCCGATGTCCGGCGAGCACGGTTTCGTAGTGAGCCGCAGTCTTCGCGGCCACTGCTGCCCAGCTGTAGTGCTCCTCGGCGCGTCGACGACCACCGTCGCCGAGACGCGTCCGCAGATCGGCATCGTCCAGCAGCCGGCCGATCGCCTGCGCCAGGCGTCCGGAATCCCGCGGCGGCACCAGCAACGCCGCCTCCTCAGCGGTGCCGACGACCTCGGGGATCGCACCGGCCCGGGTTGCCACCAGCGGCGTTCCGCAACTCATGGCCTCGACCGCCGGCAGCGAGAACCCCTCGTACAACGAGGGCACACACGCCACCTCGGCGGAGGCGAGCAGGCCGGCGATCTCGGAGTCCTCGAGGCCGGACACCACCGAGACGCGATCGCCGATCGCCAGATCCTCGATCATCTTGGCGGACGGACCGTTCGGGTCCAACTTGGACACCAGTACCAATTCGACATCCCGCTCGGAGGACAGCTTCGCGACCGCCTCGAGCAGGTACGAGACACCCTTCAGCGGCGCGTCGGCACTGGCGACACACACGATACGTCCGGGAACGCGCGTGGCGGCCGGCGTGAAGATCTCGGTGTCCACCCCCAGCGGGATGGTGGTGATCCGACCCGACGGGATGTCGAAGGCCTTGCGAATGTCGACCTCGCTGCTGCGGGAAACGGTGAGCAGCTCGGGGATACGGCGTGAGACGCGCCCCTGCATGCGCAGGAACGAATGCCACCGCCAGGCACTGATCTTGCGCCACCCCTTGGCCGCCTTCACCGCCAGTGTGCGGTCGCGGGTGATGGGGTGGTGGATCGTCGCGATCAGCGGGAACCCGGCCTTCTGGATGTCGAGCAGTCCGTAACCGAGGCACTGGTTGTCGTGCACGATGTCGAAGTCGTCGCGGCGCTCTTTGAGAAGGCGCGCCACCCGGAGGCTGAACGTGAGCGGTTCGCCGAAGCTCGCCGTCCACATCGAGCCGACCTCGAGCACGTCGATCCAATCGCGGTACTCGCCCGGACGAGGCGTCCGGAACGGGTCCGGCTCGTCGTAGAGACCGAGGCTCGGCACTTTGGTGACGGTGACCCCGGCGTCGATGGCCACCTGGTCCAGTTCGGGGTAGGGCTGCCCCGAGAAGATCTCGACGCTGTGCCCCAGCAGTGCCAGTTCGCGGGAGAGGTGGCGGACGTAGACGCCCTGGCCACCGCAGTGCGGCTTGCTTCGGTACGAGAGCAGTGCGATGCGCACGGTCACTGCGCCCCGGCGGTGGCAGCCGCCTCGAACTCGGAGATTCTGACGAACTTCGTGCGGACCCGGCCGGTGGCCCTGCCCGCGGACTTCTCGGCGGCGTCGATCGCCTTCCAGCCCGTGAGGTCGATGCGGTTGGCGCCGCGGTCGGCCACGAGTGCGGCGACGTCGTCCCGCGAGGTCGAGGGGTCGTCGAACGCGGCGGCGACGAAGTCCGCGATGACCGCCTGCGCGGTCTCCTGACCGCAGATGCGGTTCATGCCGATACCCCCTGTCGCTCCTCGCTTGATCCAACCCGTGACGTACAGGCCGGGCATCACATCGCCGTCGGCCGCGGTCTGGACCCGCCCCTCGGTGTTGGGGACGACGCCGTGCCCCTCGTCGAACGGTAGGTCGGTGACCGGCACGCCCCGGTAACCGATGGCCCGCAGGACCAGTCCGGTCTCGAGGTCGAACCGATCCTCGGTGGGTGTCACCGCGACTGTCCCGGTCGCGTCGGCGTAGGCGTTGCGCACGCACGTAAGCGTAGCCACTTCCCCGTCACCGGCAATTTCGACGGGAGACGTGAGGAACCGGAACACAATGCGCTTGTTGCCCGGCGTCTGCGGACGCTCGGCGAATTCTCGGGCGAGACGCACCTTGGTGGCGATCGTCGAGTCGAGCGTGTCGTCGGACTGCGCCGCCTCCGAGGCCGGGTCGAGGACCAGCTCGTCGGGGTCGATGACGACGTCGACACCGTCGACGTCACCGAGTGCCAGGAACTCGCTGTTGGTGTATGCCGCCTGCGCCACGCCGCGGCGGCCCAGGAGCACCACCTCGGAGATGTTGGATTCACGCAGCTTCGCGAGGGCGTGGTCGGCGATGTCGGTCTTGGCGAGCTCGTCGGGGTCGGTGACGAGGATGCGCGCGACGTCGAGTGCCACGTTGCCGTTGCCGACCACGACGGCCCGCTCGCCCGACAGATCGACGTCGAGGTCGGCGAAGTCCGGGTGACCGTTGTACCAGGCGACGAACTGGGTCGCGGCGACCGAATTGCGCAGATCCTCGCCTTCGATGCCCAGCCGCTTGTCGGTCGCGGCGCCGACCGCGTAGATCACCGCGTGGTAGCGGGCGACCAGCTCGTCGTGGCTGATGTGCTTGCCGACCTCGACATTGAGGTAGTAGCTGAAGTTCTTCTTCGCCGCGACCGAGGCGAAGGTCTTCTCCACGCCCTTGGTGGCGCTGTGGTCCGGTGCGACTCCGGCGCGCACGAGTCCGTAGGGCGTCGGCAGCCGATCGAACATGTCGACCTTGATGGCCGGTTTGCGGACGAGCTCCTCGGCGGCGTAGAAGGCCGCCGGCCCGGCACCCACGATGGCCACGTGCAGTTCCTTCTCGGGCAGCTTGGGTGCCTTGCGCGGTGGCACGAGGCCGCCCTCGACGTCGTGGTCCTTGTAGTAGTCCGCGTTGATCTGGAGGTACGGCTCGTCACGCTCGTCCAGCTGATCGTCGGGGATGATCGCCTCCACCGGGCACTCGTCGATGCAGGCGCCGCAATCGATGCAGGTCTCCGGATCGATGTAGAGGGCCTCCGCCGTGAGGAACTCCGGCTCGTCGGGCGTGGGGTGGATGCAGTTCACCGGACACACGCTGACGCAACTGGCATCGTTGCAACATGGGCGGGTAATCACATGCGCCATCTGCTGTTTCCTCGTGATCCGACACGTAGAACGTGTTCTATTTTTCCGATTGAATGTATCTTAGCCGCAAAGATACCGGCGACCTATTGGAGGGACTCGAGTGAGCCAGGTTACGCCAGCAGTGTCGGTTGCATCACTCCCGGATCGCAAGCCTGGTGCCCAGTTCTACGAGGTGGGCTATCGCGTCCGCACCGGCGACGTCGATCAGGACATGCGTGTGCGCCTCGATGCGGTGGCCCGCTACCTGCAGGACGTCGCCAACGACAACCTCGAGGCAACCGAGTTCAGCGCGACCGACCCGTTCTGGATCGTTCGGCGGACCATCATCGATGTCATCGAGCCCATCACCTGGCCGGGTACGGTGACCGCGCAGCGCTGGTGCGGTGCCCTGTCGACGCGCTGGACCAACATGCGCGTGCGCCTCACCGCCGAGCACGAGACAAACCGGTTCAACCCCCGACCGCGTCCCGCGGGCCTGATCGAGACCGAGGCGTTCTGGATCAACGTCAACGAGCAGGGCGTGCCGTCACGCCTGTCCGACGACGCCTTCGCGATGCTGTCGGCGATGACCGACGAGCACCGCCTTCGCTGGCGGTCGATGAACCCCGAGAAGGCCCCCGACGCCGCCGACATCGACTTCCCCGACCGTGAACACGTTCTCCGGATCACCGACTTCGACCCGTTCAAGCACCTCAACAATGCCGCCTACCTCGAGGCGATCGAGGACGAACTCGTCGAGCATCCCGACCTGGTCGACGCTCCGCACCGGGTGGTCATCGAGTACCTGCGGCCCATCGTGCCGGGCACGCGGCTGGTCCTGCGCCGGGTGCGCGAGGACGACCGGCTCACCGTGTGGTTGATGATGCCGGGCACCGGCGACGAACTCGTGGTCGCGGCCAGCGTCGTCGTCGGGCCGCTCCCGGGGTGAGCAACTTCTACTGACCGCCCTGGAGCAGCAACTCCATCAGCTTGATCGGCGCCGCGCACGGATCGCCCTGGGGCGCGCCGCGAGGTTCGACGAACCAGGTGAAGATGCCGCGGCTCGGCGCGCGGGCGGTCACACCGCAGACGCCCGGCCGGTCGGGACTGCGCTGGGTGAACGCCGACTGGCTGGCGACCTTGATGTTCTCGGTCTGGAAACCGAGCTTCTTGGCCGTCTCCTTCTCCACGTTGACGTTGCCCCACTCGAACCAGTTGAACGTCACACTCACCACGTCGGTGGTGCCGGAGACCAGCCATCGGCAGATGGCCCCGCTGAACGACCGTTCGGCGAACCCGCCGCCGGCGACGACATCGGCGATCATCGCGTCGGGTAGCACATCGCATTCGAGCAAGAGCCGGTCGAACTGGTCGGTGTCGATGTCGCTGCTGCCGGACTGGTCCGCGGCCCCCAACGGCACCGCCTCACCGTCGACGGTGCGCGCACACCCGGCCAGGGCGGTCAGTCCCAGCAGCACCGCGGCGATCACGATGAGGGCGCGCTTCACGACGCACGCTCTATCGACAGCGTCGCCAGCTCGCGTGCGGCGTCACAGATCTCTTCGATCGGCCGTGGTGTCGCCGCGTCGCCGCGGATCGACCATTCGAAGAAGTCCGCGCCGAAACCGATGCCGACCTCACAGATCTGACCTGATTGCGTGTAACCGATGAATCCCTCGTGGCCGTCGATCTCGAGTCTGTTGGTGACGTCGCGCGACAACTTCACGTTCGCCTCCTCACGACCGATCGGCGATCCGCGATACCAGTTGAACGAGGCGACGGCACCCGTCCTCGAACCGGTCGTGTCCCATTCGCACACCGAGGTGTTGTTCACGGTCTCGGTGAGTCCACCGAACCCGGTGATGCGGACCACCTCCTCGAGGGACACACCGCCGCATTCGCCGAAGAACGGTCCGGAACCGGCCTGGGCGGGCGCCTCGGGCGTGTTCGGAGTGTTTGGATCCGACGTCGGCTCGTCGTCCGAGCAGGCGCCGACGAGAAGCGTGATCGCTGCCAGTACCGCGATGAGCAAGGTGCCGTCGCGCAGCCGATCCAGTTGACGCCGTTCACGTTTCGTCGGCCGACCGGCACCGCGGTCGCGGCGCGGCTGACTCGCGAGGATCTCCTTCGGCGGCGGCGGCGGAGACCGGTCGATGAAGCACTCGGCGGCCATCGGCGCCGACACCCGTTTACTGATCGTCCTGGTGACCTCGACGATGCGCTCGCGTCCGGCGAGCCGTACGCGGACCTCGTCACCCGGCACCACCGGCTGGGCCGGTTTGGCGGTCACCCCATTCACGCGGACGTGCCCGCCCCGACACGCGGCGCCCGCCGCCGATCGGGTCTTGGTCAGACGGATGGCCCAGATGTAGGCATCGACGCGGGTGGACATGGTCAGCCGCCCAGCCGACTCGTCCGCAACCCGGGAGTCCGTCCGGCGCAGGCGCCCCGACCCGGTTCAGTGCCCACGACGCCGACTCCCTTCACCGCGCTTTCAACCCTGCCGGGTGCTCGTTGGGCACCACTGTAGCGGGGTCGCCCAGCCCGCCGCGGGTGCTGAACAGGCGACACCGTCAGCGCTTGCGCGTCAGCAGGTATGCGCCCCCGCCGACGGCCAGGACGAGGAACAGGATCGCCAGGAAGGTCTGGTCGAGCAGCAGCAACGTCACGAACACCGCGATGCCCGGTGACACCGCGACCAGGCTCATCGCCGGGTGCTGACGCACGACCTCCGACACCGCTCTGCTCTTGTCCCGATCGATGGCCATGATGCCCTCCCTGGTCGGTTGCACCCGGACCGGTCCGTGAACGGCCCGGGGTCGTGTGCCCAGGGTAGTCGCGTATCGCGACAGGCCCGGACAATCGCCCCCGTTCCGGTCAGGGACTCTGCGGCCTGACCCCTGCTCTCAGCTCATCGAACTGCCCGCGAAGCGAATAGCCATATCGTCAGCCACACGCTCCGATGTCGGCAGATGTTTCTGCCCGAGGAGTCGGCCGGGACGTCCAACGCGAACGTGTGAGGGCTGGCGAGGATGCCGGTGACCGCGGCGGAGCCGGCACCGATGTCGGGTCCACCCGATCATGTCTACTCCGTCTGACATGTCTATGCCGTTCAGCGGCTTCAATTCTGGTGGAATGTGGAGGGCCGCGGTTTCTACTTCTTGCTTCGCTCCGAAGTCTGGTCTGACCTGGTTCACCTGGGAAGTGATCGACTGCATACTGCATCAGATGAGACGCCTCGGCGTTCTCACAAAGGATGGCCGCGGCAACCCCGTCCGGCGCATAGTCGTGGCATGCTGCGTTTCTGTGCTGACGTCTCAGCCGCGGACTGGATCACACGAAGTCGCGACGCGACCGACGACGTCGCGTCGGGCCAGGCTTGGAAAGCTCTAGCGCTGTTCGGCCCTCCTGAGTTCGAGGCCTACGCGCGGGTCCGTTTCATACCGGATCCAGACCGTCCTCACCAGAGCGTTCCGAGCCAGGACTTCACACAGCCCGCCTATGAGGGCTACGAGCACGCCATCGTCGCCAGGACGTGTAGAGCCCTGGCTGCGGCGACGCGCAGCTCCGACGAGTGCTACTTCGCGATCTGGGCCCGCTATTCAGGTGTCGCGTCCCCTCTACCGGGTGGCCCTCGGATGTACATCCCCAACCGCGGCTACCACCTCTACGTCGGCACACTGTCCGACCTCAAGGCGTGGGAGGAGCCCTTGACACACGAAACGCCTGCGCTATTTCACGACCCGCCGGCCTTTGTATGGCCCGCTGACCATGCCTGGTGCCTGGCAAGCGACACCGATCCTCACTGGGCCGGGATCGGGGCGAACACAGCCACCATCCGCGACCTCACATTGCGAGACGACATCGATGTCGTGACCGCAGACCGCTACGGTCGCCAGCCGTTCTACGACTAACGCACAGAACCGAGGATGGATGAAACAAACGTCGCGGATTCCGACTACTGACCGTAGGTGTATCGCAGGTTGGCGTTGATCAGGTGGCCGATCCGTTGGCACAGATGACGGAGCTGGCGGTCTTCCGAGTCGCGACCCGCTTTCGTCTGCCGATGCGGTGCGACTCGGCTGGGCTCAGGGAACATGCGCGGGCAGTCGGCTGTTTCGTTGCACATCCTCGGCGTTGTACCCGCTCCTGTTGTCGGCTGCGTAGTGGTGATGACAACCCTGTTCGATCAACAGCCTGCGACTGTTGGGGTTTCTGTTCACCACGGTTCACTGCGGTTCACCACTGATGTTCTTGTGACATAGGTTGCCGCACAGCTCGATTCGACGGCAGATAGGTTGTGGACAAACCTCGTCGTCGAACGTTTTGGCGAGTACCTTGGTCTCATGTCCTCGATCACCGAGCTCCGCGACACCCTCATCGGTCTGCAACCCCCACCCGACGACGGGAGTGGTCGCGCGGCGGTCGAGCGACTCGACGAACTACGCGTGCTACGCAACGTCCTCGATCACCAGATCGCCGTCCACATCGCCCTGTTGGAGGATTCGGGAGCACCGGCGCGAGCAGGGTCGACGACCCGATCCTGGCTGATCGAGATGGGCCTACCCCCGACGGCCGCGCACCGCGGTGCACGGATCGCCGCCGGACTGGGATCGTTACCGAAAGTCGCTGACTGCGCCGCCGACGGGTATCTGTCTGCCGAGTGTGTTGACGCGATGGTCCGCGGCATCGCGTCCATCGACAAACAGGCAGCGCCCGCGCTGACCGACGATGACCGGTCGGTGTTCGAGAGCGAGCTGCTCGCGCAGGCGTTCTCCGGGGCCACCCCCGCCGAGATCAACACTCACGCCCGCAGTATCGCCATGCGGGTCGCCGTTGACGATCCGCACGCGGTTGCGGCAGCCGATGATGCGTCGCTGAACACTGTGCACACCAGGGTGACCGACGAAGGCCGGGTCGCGATCACTGCAGACGTAACCGCAGTGATCGGGGAGAAGTTCCTGTCGATGATCGACGAACGCTCCTGCCCGCGCCCCGAACCCGACGGCGCCGACGACCGCCGCGATGCCGGCCAACGCCGCGCGGACGGTCTGGAACTCCTTCTAGACCAGGCTGCGATCGGTGCAGCGATGACCACTGCGGGCGCACCGCGAACGCAGTTACTCATCACCATTCCTGCTGATGGCGTTGGACAGGCAAGGTTGCCGTGGGTCGGAGCAGTGACAGGCTCGACAGCACAACAACTCTCGTGCGACGGCGCGGTGGCCGACATCGTCCTCGACAGTGAGGGGGTGCCGTTGCGGATGGGAACGACGAAGCGGTTGTTCCCGCATCACCTGCGGCAAGCGATCGTCGTGCGGGATATGTGTTGCGTGAAGTGTGGTGCCCCAGCGGCACATACGCAAGTTCACCATCTGATCCCCTGGGCTGATGGTGGCGCTACTGATTTGGACAACGGGTGCCTGCTCTGCCAGCGCTGTCACACCCAGGTCCACCACCACGGCTGGCAGGTCGTGATGGGTCCCGACCGTCATCCCTGGCTCATCCCGCCCGCTGACATCGACCCGAAACGTCTACCCCGGCCGGCCTACAACCGGCGCACCATGCGACTCGACGACGCACTCGCGTAACCGCCTTTGCCCCACAGGCCCTCCGGCATCGACCCCGACGCCACACGACCCTTGACAACTCCACAGTGTTAAAACAAACCCCTGCCCACCGGGGCACTGTCGCGGAAGATGATCAGTAGCAATCTCTTCGCGAGAGATCCCTGGGGTCCCGGGGGGGGATCGAAGCTGCACTTGAGATCAACCGTTCCCGCCTTCACAGCAACCAATAGCCAGGCGGTGAGTCAGCCCCGGCCCGGCCCCCTCCCCTCAGAGCGCAGCGAGCCTGGAACACTTTCGGATCAGGCCGCGGCATCTTCGGAATCGCTGCCGGAATCGGAATCGGCGCTCGAGTCCGAGTCGCTACCGGAGTCGTTGCCATCGGAATCAGAGGTGTCGGGATCAGCGGCGTCGGAGTCCGCGGCGTCGGAACCGGCTCCGTCGGAATCCGAAGTGTCAGGATCCGAGGTGTCGGAGTCCGCGCCGCCGGACTCGGGCGCGTCGGAGTCTCCGGCATCCGAATACTCGACGCCGCTGTCGTCGGAAGCCTCAGGCGCCCGGTGCTTGCCGACGTAGGAATCCTCCGCCGAGCGGTGCTTGCCGACGTAGCTCCCGGCCTCGTCGGCCTTGTCGTCGGTGGCGACCGGCTCCGCAGACGCATCGACGATCGACATGATCGTGCGCGCCACGGTGTTCGACGCCCCGGAGCCGATTGCCTCGTTGCCGATCGGTTCGGTCGCGGGCAGACAGAACGGGAACTCGTAACTCGGGATGCGGATAACGGGGACGAGTTCGCCGGTGTCGAGTTGCCCGAACTCGATGACCGGCAGGCCCAGCCGATTCGGCCGGAGCTCGCCGTTGACCTCGACCAGCGGCCGGAAGGTGACGGTTGAACCCAGCCAGTCGACGGTGATCGGAGCCGTGAATCCGTAATCGCTTGTCAGCCGGAGGAAGTTCCCGCTGAACAGGTCGTAGTCGCCCCCGATGCTCAGGCGGGCGAAGTCCTTGGAAAGCGACATCCAGTCGCCGTCGAAGTCGATTCCGGAACCACTCAGGGCGCCGGCGAGCAGACCCTCGAGAACGTCGGCGCCGAGTCCGCCGAGAACCCCTCCCGGATCGGCGATCAGCGCTGTCGGGTCAGTGAGCGCGAACTGGAGTTCGCCGTTCGGTTGCTGCCACCGGAAGTCGAAGGTGCCCAGCACGTTCGCGCAGGCTCCGACGCCGTCGGCATAGGCACCGGTGAGGCCGCCATAGCAACCCACGCCCTGGACGCCGGGGATCGTCGTGATCGTCTCGCCGAGGACCGTGACGTCGAGCGGCCCGGTGTTCCACGCGTGTGCCATCCCGATCAGTGCGAACGACCTCGCCGTCCGTCCGTCACTCGCCCCCGCGGTCGCGATGCTCAGCGGCAGATACGATGTCGCAGTTGCGTCGCCGCCACGGTATGCGAGCGCGAACTGGAAGCCGTTCCCGGCGACCGTCGCCGAACCCTCGGTGGCGGGGCCGTCGGTCATCGTCGGCGGCAGGTCGATGCCGAGAAAGCGGAGGATGTCGCCGAGGACCGAACCGGACACGGTGTCGAACACCTGCTTGACCGGATCGTAGATCGCGACCGGCACCACCTCGATGCGGTCGGGCAGGACGACGGCGAGTCCGATGCCGCCGAGCTCGGTGCTCGACTGAGAGCAGTCGGCCCCGTCCCGGACGCCGCCCGACATACAGCTCTGGATGCGCCACTGCTCCGCGATGTCGGCAAGCGCGCCGTTGCCGATCGTGGTGACCAGGCTGCCGAGCGGATTGCCACTGTCGAAACCCGTCGACCAGTCGCGCAGATCGTCGATCTCGGACGGGATACCCGGGAGAATGGCCGCCTCAGCCACCGCCGGTTCCGCGACCTGTCCGGCGCCGATCGCGGCTACGGTCGCCAACGCGGCCGCCCCCGCGATCGCACGATGCTGCCGCCGCTGCTTCCGGTTCTCGCGTCGAGCGACCTTCTCCGATCGCTGAATTCCGCTGCGCCCCAACCTGGTCATCCGTCCCACCCTCTTCTCCCCGACCGCCCGAGCTGAGTAAGTGAATCATCACGCTCGGTGAACAGATGGTCGATCGGAGGAAATGGCACGAATCGGCGGTTCTGGTCAGACGTCCCACTCCTACCAGCGGTCGCGGTCGAGACCCTGACCGGAGGCACCGGCGTCGGCGGCGCACCCGAATCCCACGACCCAGCGGGCGGGACCGCTCTCTCCCGCGGCGATCTCGACCTTGCCCAGCATCATCGGCTCGGGCAGGGCGGCCAGGAACTCCCCCAGCGCCGACGGGGCGAGCGTCCACACCTCGCCGCGAATCGCACGGCCGGCCTCGGGATCGCGGATCAGTCCCGGTTTGGGCGGGGTCGTGTCAAGTGCGACCAGACGGTACGACGGGGTCGTGGTGACCTCGCCGGCCCACCGGGCACCCCGTTCGCTCAGCTCGTGCGTCAGAGGCCCACCCCGCATGTGCGCCCCGAAGACCGCGAGTTCGATCGCATCGTCGGGCTCCGCCCAGGAGGACGCCACCGAGTCGTCACCGACGAAGCGACGTGCCACGTCGACGAGCACGGCGTCGGCATGCGCGACGCCCAGGAACGTGACGCCGAACTGTGCTGTGCTGCCGTCGTCTTCGACGACCGTCCCGGCCGGCACCGCGAGTCCGCAGAGGTCGAAGAGGTTGCAGAAGTTGGTGTACGTGCCCATCCGCGAGTTCACGCCCACCGGATCGGCGGCCACCTCGGCGAGCGTCGGGTGCGCCGGCGCGGTCGGGACCATCAGGACCGTCGCATCGCCCCACTGGTCCATCGCCGCCGCACGAAGGTCCGCAAGCCGACGACGGGCGCGCAACAGGTCGACCGCCGAGAAACGGTCCGCCGCACCGATGATGGCCGACACCGTCGGATCGAGGCCGGCGGCGCCGGGATCGGCAACGGAATCGAGGTACTCCCCCACCGCCTCGTATCGCTCGGCGACGAGCGCGTCGTCGTAGAGGAGCCGGGCGGCCTCGAGGAACGGCGACAGGTCGACGGTCTTGATCATGAGCCCCGCCGCCTCGGCACGATGCACCGCGTCGTCGAACGCGGCGCGCCACCTGTCGTCCAGACCGGGCAGCTCGGTGGGCACGGCGACGACCGGGCGTTCGGGCGCGGCGTAGGGCACGGACTTCGGGAAGGGGCGTGTCCCAGCGGCTTTCGCCATCACCGCAACCGATCGGTCCGCCAGCGCGAGGTCGGCGGCGAAGATCGTGAGGACATCGTAGCTCCGACAGGCGGGTACGACTCCGTCGGTGGAGACGACACCGAGGGTCGGCTTGACACCGACGATGCCCTGCAGGCCCGCCGGCACCCGACCCGACCCGGCGGTGTCGGTCCCGATGGCGATGTCGGCGAATCCGAGGGCGACCGCCACCGCCGACCCCGAGCTCGATCCACCCGAGATGCGGTCGGGGCGTCGGGAATCCCGCACCGCACCATAGGGGCTTCGCGTTCCCACCAGTCCGGTCGCGAACTGGTCGAGGTTGGTCTTGCCCAGCACCACCGCGCCGGCCGCACGCAGGGCGGCGACCGCGGGCGCATCGGCCTCGGGGGTGAAAGCGAAACCGGGACACCCGGCGGTGGTCGGCAGACCGCCGACGTCGACGTTGTCCTTGACCGCGAGGAGAATGCCCGCCAGCGGGCCGCCGGTCGCGACGGACCGCTCGTATTCGGCACGCACCTCGGCCTCAGGCCGGAGCGTGATGAACACCTCCGGACGATCCGCCTCGGCGATCCGCGCGTACACCTCGTCGATCCTGCTCATGCCACCCGCTCCTCGTCGTCCGCACTCTTCGACGCTCCGCCGTCGGCCACGCTCACACCGGCCGCTCGCGCAGCGAATTCACCTTGTAACGACCATCTCTCGCGCTCCTCGGCGCGGGCGATCTCCATCGTCTCCCGGCGAGCCGCGATGTCGCCGGCGTGCTCGTCGAGGAAGCGCTGGTGCGCGGCCAGCGAGAACTCACCGTCGACGATCTTCGTGCTGTCGCCGCGCCCGGCGGCGACGTCGGCCCGCATGTCCAGGAGCTCTTCGGCGCTGACCGGATACCAGTGGATTCGATCGAAGAACCGCAGGAGCCACGGGTGTTCGGGATCGAAACCCGGGGCCGGCAACGGATGCCGGTGATTCCACACCTGGGTTGTCCGTCCGACGAACTGATAACCGCCCGGGCCCTCCATGCCGTAGATGCACAGGTAAGCGCCGCCGATACCCACCGCGTTCTCCGGGGTCCAGGTGCGGGCGGGGTTGTACTTGGTCGTGACCAGGCGGTGGCGTGGATCCAGCGGAACGGCCACCGGCGCACCAAGATAGACGTCGCCGAGGCCGAGGACGAGGTAACTGGCGTCGAAGACGGTTCGGTACACGTCGTCGACGGAGTCCAGGCCGTTCATCCGGCGGATGAACTCGATGTTCCACGGACACCACGGGGCGTCGGACCGCACGCCGAGCATGTACCGTTCGATTGCCTCGCGAGTGGCCGGGTCGTCCCATGAGAGCGGCAGGTGCACCGTGCGGCTCGGCACCACGAGGTCTTCGGCGGCCGGCAGTTGGCTCTCGCATTCGGTCAGCCACTCCAGCATCTGCGCCTGCGACCACACGTCCGGGTCCGCCTTCACCTGCAGGGAGCGGATTCCCGGCGTGAGATCGACCAGCCCGCGCGGCTTCTCGGCGGCAATCCGCTCGGCCAGCGCATGCACCCGGGCCCGCAGGGCCAGGTCGAGGTGCATCTCGCCGTACTCGACGAGCACGTTGTCGTCGCCGGACCGGCGATAGGTGACGGTGGTCGATCCGTCGGCGGTCGTCGTGGTGCCCAGGATTCCGTTGTCGGCGTCGCCGCCCGACGACAGGACGTCGACGAAGCACGCCCGCCGGCCCAGCCCGACCTCGGCGGGCGAGGCCGCACGGTCACCGCGCACCGCGACGAACCGGATCGTGTCACCCGGCTTCAGCTGGCCGAGTTTCCAGCGCTGCGCGGTCGTGACCGTCACCGGGCACACGAATCCACCGAGACTCGGGCCGTCCGGGCCGAGCAGGATCGGCGTGTCCCCGGTGAAGTCGAGGGCGCCGACCGAGTACGCGGTGTCGTGGATGTTCGACGGGTGCAGACCGGCCTCGCCACCGTCGTCGCGCGCCCACCGGGGTTTGGGGCCGATCAGCCGGATACCGGTCCGGTCGGAGTTGAAGTGCACCTCGTAGTCGGTCGCGAACAGATCGGCGATGTCGTCCTCGGTGAAGAACTCCGGGGCGCCGTGGGGCCCGACGGTCACCGCCAGTTGCCAGCTGTTGGTGAACGCCGGCTGCTCGTCGGACAGGATGCGCCGGGGCGCGCCGACCGGCGCACCCAGCAACGTGAGATCGTCGCCGGCCACCAGTGCCCGCCCGTCGAGCCCGCCGAACTTGCCCATGGTGAAGGTGGAGCGGCTCCCGAGGTGATCGGCGGCGTCGAACCCGCCCCCCACCGCCAGATACGCCCGCATGCCGAGGGTGCCGATCGATCCGATGTCGAGCACGTCACCTGGTTCGAGTGTCAGCGGAACCCATTGCGGTGCAACCGTTCCGTTGATCGTCACCGGGACCGGCGCCCCGGTGACGGCCACGACCGCGGACCGGTCGAACCGCAGGGCCGGCCCCATCAGCGTGATCTCGAGACCGGCTGCCGTCCCCGGATTGCCGACAGCGATGTTGGCGAGCCGGAAGGACAGGTCGTCCATGGGACCGGAGGGGGGTACGCCGACCTTCCAGTACCCGACCCGGCCGGGCCAGTCCTGGATGGTGGTGAGCGGACCGGACCGCAACACGGTCACCGCGCCCGTGGTGGTGGCAGACATGATGATGGGATCCTCGTCGGAGTCAGGTGACGCCCGGGGGCGTGGAGGTGAACGGATGTCAGGACGGCCGGGTGACGATGACGCGCACCGCCGTCGGATCGAATCCGTTGCAGGGGTTGTTGATCTGCGGGCAATTCGAGATGAGCACCAGGGTGTCGACCTCGGCGCGCAGCGCCAGTCGCTTGCCGGGGGCGGACAACCCGTCGACGATCCCCAGCGAGCCGTCGGGATCGACGGGGACGTTCATGAAGAAGTTGACGTTGCCGACGAGGTCGGCCTTGCCGAGGCCGTGCCGGCTGCCCTCGATGAGGAAGTTCTCGACGCATGCGTGCTGGTGCTTGGTGTGGTGGCCGTAGCGCAGCGTGTTGGACTCCTGCGAGCAGGCGCCGCCGAGGGTGTCGTGGTTGCCGACCTCGTCGGCCACGATCGTCATCAGCGGAGTGGAGTCGTGGTCACGGATCACGCTGCCGGTGGTGAGGAAGATGTTGCCCTGCGCGGCGATCGTCGCCTGGGCCGAATACCGCTGGGCAGTGTCGGCGGCGGCGTAGAACAAAGTGTCGACGGCCTGGTTGCCGTGCAGGTCGACGATGGTCAGCACGTCGCCGGCGGCGACGACGCCCGACCACGGAGCCCGGTCGCCCACATGCGCGTCGTCGACGACGGTGCCGGGGACGAGAGCGAGTTCGGCGGCCGGCGCCGAGGCGAAATCGGTGATGAGTGCGGTGTTTGTCTCGGTCACGATGGGTGGTCCTCTCTGCGGGTCGGCTCAGTGATGAGCCGCGGCCCAGACGTCTTCGGAGTTGGCGACCGCGCGCTGGTACTCGGGGTCGGTGCCGGCGACCTCGGCCAGCAGCGTGTCGAGATCGCTCTTCGCCTGCCACGCCAGCACTTCCAGCGAGGTGGTGTCGAAATGCGGCGACGGGTCGAGCGGATGCGCGGTGTTGGCGATCGCGACCGTGCACGGCAGATGCAGGATCAGATCGACCGAACGCCCGGGGCCCGCGCTGCCCGTCGAGCGCAGTGTCCCGTCGGCGTCGACGGTGACGCCGTGGAAGAACGACAGCGACGGCGCCACATCCGTAGGTGTCAGACCGTGCTTCGCGGCCGCGAGCGTGAACAGCTCACGTCCGGCCGGACTACCCGAATGCACCTCCCCGGCTCCATATCTCGCGGTGTTGCCCGCGAGGGTCGAGGTACCGCACAGGGCGTCGTGGTGACCGGAATCGTCGGCGACCACGGTTGCCAGCACGCGGCCCTGATCGCTGAGGAGCGGATGACCCGCACCCAGGTACGCCTGCCACGGGACCTTCACGGTGTCGGCGACGTTGAGACGCTCCCACGGCGCGTCGGCGCGCCAGAGCAGCAGATGTGCGCAGGCCGCGCCGGCCACATCGGTGAGCCGCAACCGGGTCCCCCGTGCCAGGACCTTGCTGGTGTAGCGGCCACCGGGCACCGCCTCCGCCCAGGTCAGCGAGGTGGCCGGGACGTCGGCGGGCGGGTTGGGCCAGGCCGATGGCGGCACCACCGGCATGCTGTCGGTGATGGCACCGGCCTGCGCACGGGCGTGTTCGCGGGCGCCCGTGGTGGTGCCGGTACCCGCCGCGGTGATCGTGCTCATTCGGAACTCCTTGTTGTAGATGGTGTTCGGGTGCCACCCTGCTCCCCGAGAAGCGAGCTAGCGAACGTCTCCCCCTGCTCCCCGAGAAGCGAGCTAGCGAACGTCTCCCCCTGCTCCCTGAGGAGCGAGCTTGCGAGCGTCTCCCCCTGCTCCCTGAGGAGCGAGCTTGCGAGCGTCTCCCCCTGCTCCCTGAGGAGCGAGCTTGCGAGCGTCTCCCCCTGCTCCCTGAGGAGCGAGCTTGCGAGCGTCACGAAGGGTCTTCGCAACTCGTCTCGCCAGGACCCTTCGTGACGCGCCCTCCGCAAGCTCCGGGCGCTCCTCAGGGAGCAGAGGTTGTGCGGTTCTTTCGGATTAGGGAGCAAGGGGGCATCAGGCGGACGGGGAGGTCGTCACCGGTCGCGGGTGTTCTTTTCCGCGGGGGTAGCAGGCGATGCCGACGAGGACGGTCGCCACGATGCAGATGGGGCCGGCCCAGCGGAGGATCGGCATCTCACCGGACGGGTCGAAGACCTCGGCCCGCGGCCACGCCAGATTGATCACCATCAGGACGCCGTAGAGCACCGCGAGGGCGTTCACCACGATCCCGAATCGGCCCAGGCTGAACAGCTTTCGGCCGCCGGCGTCGACGGCCGGCGTGTCCCGGCCGCCGCGATGCGGCCAGCCCTGGAACCGCCGGTAGAGCATCGGGCCGGTGACGGCCAGGTAGGCGAGGTAGATCAGGATGATGCACACGCTGGCGAGGGTCGCGAAGATCGCCGAGTTGCCGACGTTGACGAGCAGGATGCCGATGCAGAGCACACCGATCAGGATCGACGGCAGGATCGGGGTCCCGGTGCGGCTGTTGACATGTGCCAGTTGCGCCGAGAACGGGAGCCGGCCGTCGCGAGCCATGGAGAACATCAGACGCGAGCAGGCGGTCTGGATGGCGAGGGTGCAGATGAAGATGGCCACCGCCACGTCGGCGAGGAGGACCTTGCCCCAGAAGCTGCCGAGCACGGAATCGAGGACGTACGGCAGACCGCCGGTCGCGAGTTGCTCATCGAGGGTGGGTGCCGCCATCAGGGTGCCGAGCAGCATCAATCCGCCGCCGATGGCCGAGACGGTCAGCGCCATCCGGATAGTGCGCGGTGCGACGCGGCGCGGGTCCCTCGTCTCCTCGGCCAACTCACCCGCCGACCCGAAACCGACCATGACGTACGCGGCCATCAGACCGGAGACGATGAACGCCCAGATGTACCCGGGCTGCTGACCGGGAACGCCGGTGTCGAAGACGACATCGGGACCGCGCTGGGCGTGGGTGAACAGTGCCAGGATCACCGCGACGACACCGACGAGTTCGCAGACGACGCCGATGCTGTTGACCCGGCTCATCCACCGGACGCCGACACAGTTGATGGCGGTCACGACCACGAGCAGAACCGAGCCGAGCAGCACCGCGTTGGCCGCACCGCTCGTGGTGGTGAGGGTCGGGTCGTCGCCGATGATCTGAAAGCCGATCCAGATCGACGGCAGGACGACCTGCAGCGCGATCGCGGCCGCGGCGGCGGTGACGACCTGCGCGATCATCATGAACCAGCCGCCGAACCAGCCGACGACCTCGCCGCCCATCCGGCGGGACCACTGGTAGATCGCGCCCGAGATCGGGTATCGCGCCGCGATTTCGGCGAAGCACAGCGCCACCAGGAACTGGCCGGCGTAGACGATCGGCCAGGTCCAGAAGAAGGCCGGGCCGCCGAAACCGAAACCCAGGCCGAACAACTGAAAGATGGTGGTCAGGATCGAGACGAACGAGAACCCGGCGGCGAAGGACGCGAACTTGCCGAGCGAACGATGGAGTTGCTGGTCGTAGCCGAGTGCCGAGAGGTCGTGAGCGTCGGCATCTCCGGCGCCCGGGCCGGACGATGATCCAGCGGCCGAGGAGGGCGATGCCGCGGGAGCCACTTCGGGGGTGGAGGTCATGCGCGGTCTTCCTTTCCGAGAAGAAGCTCCACGTTGAGCACGGTTGAGGCAGGCACTGTTTCCTGTCACCTGATAGGTAAGCCCTCGCTGATTTCTATCGATTGACAGAATTGTTCCGGTCGTGAAAACTCCCGTTACGTCCGCGTAACGCGCCTGGGATTTCCCCGGTCGGCGGGTCCGCGAACGGCCGAAGCACGCGGCCTGTCGGCTAGGGTCGAGAAATCCGGGTCACAAGATGCCCGGGTTGCGAGATCTGTTGACGCAATTGAGGAGACGACATGCCGTCCGGCTCGAGTACGGCCCCGACGCCGACCGGCCGCGGCCGCCCGCGCCTGGTACAGGCCCGACGCCGCGGGCAGACCGCGCGCGAGGAGATCCTCGACGCCGCTGCCGAATTGTTCACCCGCCACGGGTACACCGGGACGTCGACACGCATGATCGCCGAGGCGGTCGGCATCAGACAGGCGTCGATGTACCACTACTTCGGCACCAAAGACGACATTCTCGCGACCCTGCTGGAGACGACAGTCGTCGCCTCACTCGACCGCGCGCGGGTACTCCTCGACGGGGATGGACCCGCGCTGGCGCGGCTGCTGGAGCTCGCACGCTTCGACGTCGATCAGCTGGCGCAGTCGCGCTGGAACCTCGGTGCCCTGTACCTGCTGCCCGAGGTCGCTGACCAGCGGTTCGTCGAATTCCGTTCGGCGCGCCAGGAATTGGCCGACTCGTATGCCGCCCTGGCGGCCGCGGCACTCGGCGACGCCACCGACAAGCGGACGCTGCTCCCCTTCCGGCTGGTGGAGTCGGTCATCATGATGCGCGCCGACGAACAGCGCGGCGAGCTCGGCGAGCACACGGCTGCCGGTCTCGCCGCCACCGTCGTCGACGCGATCTCGCGAATCCTGTAGCAACAGAGCGCACATGGCCCACGTCGCCAAGGGATTCCCGCGAGCGTGACGGCTAGCAGGTTCCGATCACGCCACCCTGCAGCGCCACCTCCATCTTGCGCACGATGGAGCAGTCCGCCGGACCACTCCCGACACTCCGCATGGGTTCGACCTGCTTCACCGCGGGGGTCGGGGCGAGCTGCCGGCCGACCGGCCCGGTGACCTGCGGTACGACCGGCTCCGGGGCGGCATGCCGCGGCTGATGCGGGACGACGACCCGCTCGGCCGACACCTCGGTGGCGTCCGCGCGCAGGTGTCGCGGCTTGTCGACCGGCACCTTCCAGCCCTTGTCATAGCCGTGCGCGGCGCCGATCGCGACACCGGCGGCGACCGCGGGCAGCGCGACGAGGGTGGCGACCACAGCCGTCCCGACCACGGGTCCGACGACGAGTCCCGTGGGCCACAACGGCAACGTGAGTATCAGACCCAAGGGGGCACCCACCACACCGCCGACCGCGAGGGCGAGGGGTGCTGCCACCCCGGCTCCGATGACGCCACCGACCGCGGCATCACCGACCATCTGCTCGGCCACCCGGTCGGCCCGCGCGACCGGTACCCCGTTGCTCTGCAACACATCCGAGATTCCTTGGACGATCTCACCGGCTCCCGCCGAGATCTGCGCGGCCAGTTGCGGAGACACCGCTCGCGGACGGGTCAGGTCCAGGTTTCCGACCCGAACCCGGTCCCCTGCATCGGCGACCGGCACCGCCACCGAACCGAGTGGCCGTAGGTGCCGCGACCCCGGTGTCGGGACGACCGACGTCACGTCCGGCCATGACCCGACCACCACCGGCGCCGCATCCGAGACCAGCGCGGCGTCGATCTGCGCGATGCGGAAAGCGTTGCCGGGCAGCGTTTGTGCTCCCGGCGTCGATGAGGAGGGAACCACCGGGACGGGCAGGGCCACCCCGGGTGAGGCCGCCTGGGCCACGGCCGGGGCCGTCACCGTGAGCGACGCGGCCAACGCGCAGCCGAGCAGGGCACCCGCCGGGCGGCGACCGCGCGGACGTGGGCAACGGTGTGCGCCGGATTTGCCGTTCTTGTCCATGGACGACCTCATCTCTTGTTGGTGAACCGATCATCGTGAGAAAACGCTAACCCCGAAGCGGCTTTCCGCGAGGCACTTTCGCGCGTCAGATGATCGTCGAGGACGGCCGCGATCTGTCTGATCGCCTCGTCCTCGGTCATCCCGAGGTGGTGGGTGTCGATGTCGACATTCGTGATGCTCCCCCGGACGTACCGCCCCCATCCGTTGGCGCCCAACGCATCCGGCCGTCGATCGCGCACGGCGGTGAAGTAGAGCACGTCGGTGTCGACGACCGGCGGGTCCCAGTCGCCGGTGGCCCGGATCAGCAGGTTGTAGGCGTCGGTCAGCCGCTCGATCGTCGCGGCGTCGATGCCGAACCCGGCGCCGAGGCGCTCGGCGATCTGCTCGGCGGCTTGTTCGGCGGTCGCGTCCGCACTGACGTAGTCGATGCCGAGGACCGGACCGAGGTTGCTGATCAGCTCGCCGGGGGTGACGGTGGTGATCGCCGACGAGTCGACACCGTCGGCCTCGGTGTCGAGCATGGCGAGCAGCGCGACCTCGGAACCGGCGGCCCGCATCTCGGCGGCGATCGCGTGCGCGATCACCCCGCCCAGCGACCATCCGAGCAGGTGATACGGGCCCTCGGGCTGGACCGTCCGGATCTCGTCGGCGTACCTGCGTGCGATCTCGTCGATCGTGGTGGGGCCGGGTGTCTCGCCCCCGATCTGTGGCGCCTGCAGGCCGTACACCGGACGGCCGGGCGGCACCTGCCGGCTCAGGGTCTGGTAGCTCCAGGCCAGGCCGGAGGCCGGGTGGATGCAGAACAGCGGCGGCAGTTCGCCTTCCGGCCGGATCGGGAGCAGGACGTCGAAGCCCACCCCGCCCGGCGCCTCGTCTCCCGGTCCGCGCGCGGCGTCGAACCCGTTGCGCATCCCGTCCTCGATCCGCCTTGCCAGGTCGGCCGGGCTCGAATCGGACAGCATCCACCGGACCGGGATCTCGACGTGCAACTCGGTCTCGAGGTCGTTGACGACCTGTACCGACCGCAGCGAATTGCCGCCGAGCGCGTAGAAGTCGTCGTCGGCGCCGACGCGCGGGACACCGAGCACGTGCTCGAAGGTCCGCGCGATCTCGGTCTCCAGCCACGACGACGGTGCGCGGAACGCCGAGGCGTCACGTGTCGGCTGCGGCAGCCTCGCCCGGTCGAGTTTGCCTGACGCGGTGATCGGCAGCGAGTCGATCACCATCACCGCCGTCGGCATCATGTATCCCGGGAGCGCCGCCGACGCGAACGCGGTGACCTCGGCGGTGTTCACCGACCTGCCCCCGCCGTCCCCCACGCCGGCCCCCGCCGGCACCAGGTAGACGGTGAGATAGTCGACCGCGTCGGTCGAGGTGACCGCGGCCGCCGCGCGGGCGATGTCCGGGTGCGCGGCGAAGACCGCCTCGATCTCACCGAGTTCGATGCGCAGCCCGCGGAGCTTGACCTGGAAGTCGCTGCGTCCCAGATACTCGAGCGCACCGCTTCGGCGACGCCGCACCAGATCACCGGTGCGGTACATCCGGGCGCCGGCCGCGAAGGGATCGGCCACGAAGCGATCGGCGGTCAGACCCGGTCGTCCGTGATAGCCCCGCGCCACCTGAGTCCCGGACAGGTAGAGGTCGCCGGTCACCCCCGCGGGCACCGGACGCAGCCGCGAGTCCAGCACGTACGCACGGGCGTTCCACACCGGCACCCCCATCGGCACCGCGCCGTCGGCGGCCGTCCCCACCGTGGAGGAGGTCGCGTGCACCGTGAACTCCGTCGGCCCGTACAGGTTGTACAACTCCACGTCCGGCAACGCACGGCGGGCGGCGTCCACCACGTCGGGCCCGAAGGCCTCACCCGCGACGAGCAGGGCCCGCAACGACAGCGCCGCGCCGGTGGGCAAGGCGTCGGCGAACACCGCCAGCATCGACGGCACGAACGAGGTGATGGTGACCCGATGTGTGGACATGACCTCGGTCAGGTAGCGCGGATCGGTGTGGCCGTCCGGTCGCGCGATCACCAGTCGGGCACCGACGGCCAGTGTCGCGAACAGTTCCCACACCGACACGTCGAAGGTCGCGGGAGTCTTCTGCAGCACCACGTCCGATCGGCTCAGCCCGTACTCGGCGCTGATCCAGCGAAGCTGGTTGACCACCGAACGATGCGACACGGCAACGCCTTTGGGTCGACCCGTGGAGCCGGAGGTGAACAGCACGTACGCGAGGGCGTCCGGGTTCAGCGGCGTGATCCGGTCATCGTCGGTCAGCGGCGAGTCGTCGAACCCGGAGAGATCGACGGAGTCGAGCGCGGACAGCACCAGCACCGGCTCGGCGCACTCGACCATGTAGTCGATCCGCTCGGCCGGATGGTCCGGGTCGATCGGCACGTAACCACCGCCGGCGGCGTGCACCGCGTACATCGCCGTGAGCTGGTCGAGCGAGCGTCGTATACGGAGCGCGACCAGCGAGTCCGGCCCCACCCCCTGTGCGACCATCCAGCGGGCCAGCCGGTTCACCCGACCGGAGAACTCGGCGTAGGTCTGCGAGACCGCCCCGGAGATCACCGCGGTGTCCTCGGCGTACGCGACCGCGGCCGCGGCGAACATCGAGGCGAGGGTCTCGGCGGAGTCCACCTCGTGCGACGTCGCGTTCGGACCCTGGAGGGCGGCAGACCGTTCGGCGTCGTCGAGCAGGTCCACGTCGTGGACAGGGCGGTCGGCGTCGATCGTCATCGCCTCGAGCATCGCCACCAACCGTTCGACGAACCGCTCCACGGTCGACGCGTCGAAGAGGTCGGACGCGAACGTGACACCACCGGTGATGCCGGCCGGCGCCCCGTGCGCGTCGTAGGAGTCGGCGACCGTCACCTGCAGATCGAACAGGGCGAGTCCGGTGTCCGGTTCGACGGCCCGCACCGACAGATCAGGCAGTTCGATGTCGGTGCTCGAGATGTTCTGGAACGCCAGCATCACCTGGAACAGCGGGTTGTGGGCGTCGGAGCGGACCGGGTTGAGTTCGGAGACGAGTCGTTCGAACGGGACGTCGGCGTGACCGAACGCCGCGAGGTCGGTGGTGCGCACGTCATCGATCAACTCGGCGAACGACATCCCGCTCCGCACCCGGGTGCGCAGGACCAGCGTGTTGACGAACATCCCGACCAGATCGTCGAGAGCACGTTCCCCGCGTCCGGCGTACGGGGTCCCGACGGCGACGTCGTCGGTCGCGGCGAGCCGCGCGAGCAGGGCGGCCAGCGCGGCATGGAAGACCATGAACAGCGTCGTGTTGTGGGCACGGGCGACCCGTTGCAACCCGGCGTGCAGATCGGCGTCGATGGTCAGGCCGACGGACTCCCCGACGTAGGACTGGGTGGCCGGGCGCGGCCGATCGGTGGGCAGCTCGAGCAACGGCGGTGTGCCGGCCAACTGCTCGGCCCAGTAGTCGATCTGCGCACGCAGCAACGAGTTCGGGTCCGATTCGGAGCCCAGGACCGCCCGCTGCCAGATCGCGTAGTCGGCGTACTGCACCGGCAACGGCACCCATCCGGGCGCCTCGCCCTGCAGACGCGCGACGTAGGCCGTCATGATGTCCCGCGCGAGGGGCCCCAACGAGGAGCCGTCACCGCCGATGTGATGCAGGATCACGGCGAGCACCCACGCGTCGCCGCCGAGCTCGAAGAGCACGATCCGGGTCGACGCCCCGGCGGTGAGGTCGAACGGTGCCGCGATCAGCTCCGTGATCGCCTGATCGACATCGGATTCCGCGACCTGGACGACCTCCATCGGGACGGAGTCCGCGGGCAGGATCACCTGAGCCGGTTCGCCTTCGACGAAGGGGTAGACGGTGCGCAGGATCTCGTGGCGGGCGACGACATCACCGATCGCCCGGTGGAGGGCGTCGACATCGAGACTTCCGGACAACCGCACCACGACCGGGATGCTGTACGCCGGCGACTCGGGTTCGATCCGGTTGAGGAACCACATGCGTTGCTGCGCATAGGACAGCGGGATCCGCTCCGGGCGTTCGTGTGCCACCAGGTCGACACGCCCGGTGTCCGTGTGCGACTCGGCGCGGGCGGCCAGCCGCGTCACCGTGGACGCCTCGAAGATCACCGACACCGGGATCGTGGTGTCAAGCGCCGCACCGATTCTCGCCACCACCCGCGTTGCGGCGAGACTGTTGCCGCCGAGGTCGAAGAAGTCGTCGTCGGCACCGACCGCGGCATCGACGGACAGGATGTCGGCGAACACCCCCGCGACGATCTCCTCGACCGGCGTGGCCGGGGCTCGGAAACTCCGGGTGGTGACGACCGGCGCGGGAAGGGCACGCCGGTCGAGCTTCCCACTGGGTGTCAGGGGGATGTCGTCGAGGACCACGACCGCCGCCGGGACCATGTACGTCGGCAACACCTCGCCGAGTTCGGCACGAAGTTTCTCACCGACGAGGGCGACGCCCGGCGCGGGCACGACGTAGGACACCAGGCGCATACCGATGCCGGAGTCGTGCCGCGGGACGGTGACGGCGTAGGCCACCCGAGCGAGTTCTGCCAGCGCGGCGTCGATCTCCCCGAGCTCGACCCGGAAGCCGTGGACCTTCACCTGGAAATCGTTGCGTCCGATGAACTCCAGGTCGCCCGAGTGGTTGCGGCGCACGATGTCCCCCGTGCGGTACGCGCGTTCTCCGGCATCGCCGAAGGGGTGGGCGACGAATCGGGCGGCGGACACCCCGGACCTGTTCAGGTAGCCGCGCGCGAGCGCGGGTCCGGACAGATACAGCTCCCCCGCGACCCCGTCCGGCACGGGCTGCAGACGGGAGTCGAGCACGAGCGTCTGCATCCCGGCGAGCGCCGTGCCGATCGTCGACCGTTCGCCCACCCGCAGCGGAGCGGTGGCGGTGGCGACGATGGTGGTCTCGGTGGGGCCGTATAGCACCCGGAATTCCCGAGCAGCGGCCGGATCGGCACCCACCCACCGGCTCACCAGGTCGGTCGGTACCTCGTCGCCCCCCGACATCACGACCCGCAGGTCGTCGAGCCCGTCCGGGTCCACCGAGGCCAGCGCGGCCGGGGTGACGAACGCATGGGAGACCCGGTGATCGCGAAGGAAGTCGGCCAGTTCGCGACCACCCCGCATCCCGGTGGGCGCCACGACGAGGGTGGCCGCGGCGCTCACGGCGAGCAGGATCTCCAGCAGCGACGCGTCGAACGAGGGAGAGGCGAAATGCAGTACCCGCGGGTAGGTTCCGAGCTCACGGTCGACGTGCAGCGTGGCGAGGTAATCGGCGACGCCGGCATGCGTGACGGCGACGCCCTTCGGCACGCCGGTGGAGCCGGAGGTGAAGACCACCCAGGCGGTGTTCGCGGGCCGGACCGGGCACACCCGATCGGTCTGTCGGATCGGCGACGACGACAGTTCGGCGACCTCGGCGGCGGTGGCGGGGTCGTCGAGCACGACCCAGTCGAGCGTCCCGGACAGCGTCGGCCGGGACCCACGTGTCGTGATCCCCAGTGGCGCAGCTGAATCGGACACCATCTGGTCGATCCGCGCGGCCGGGTAATGCGGGTCCACCGGGACATAGGGAGCACCCGATTTCACGACGGCCCACCACGCGACCAGCGATTCCGCCGACCGCTCCACGGCCACCGCCACCGGCCGCTCCGGTGCCGCACCATTGTCGATGAGATACCGCGCCAGCCGATTCGATCGGCGATCGAGCTCACCATAGGACAGCTCGACTTCGCCGCAGATCACCGCCGCACCGTCCGGGTCGGCCACGACGGCGGCCGCGAAGATCTCCGGCAGCAGCACGGGCTCCGCGACCGCACCCGGTCCCACCACCGACACCAGTTCCGCGCGCTCGGCTCCACCGAGCCAGTCGATGTCACCGACGGGTGTTGTCGCGTCGTCGACGATCGCGTCGAGCACACGGTGCAACCGACTGGCGATGCCGGTCACCGTCCCCGGATCGAACAGGTCGCGGGCGAACATCATGGTTCCCGAAAGACCCTGCGGCGTGCCGTCTTCGGTGTAGGACTCGGCGAGGACCACCTGGAGGTCGAACTGGCAGATGCCGGTGTCGGCCTGCGCGCGGGAGACGCGCAGGTCCGGCAGGTCGAGATGGACGTCGGACAGGTTCTGGAAGGCCAGCGCGACCTGGAACAGCGGATGATGCGCGGTGGACCGTTCCGGGTTGAGTTCGGAGACGATCCGCTCGAACGGGACGTCGGAGTGCTCGAAGGCGTCCAGGTCGACCTCGCGCACGCGGCCGAGCAATCCGGCGAACGACTCCGCGGCGTCGAGGTCGGTCCGGAGCGCGAGGGTGTTGACGAACATGCCGACGAGCGGTTCCAGTCCCGGTTCGCCGCGCCCGGCGACCGGGGTGCCGATCACGACGTCGTCGGCGCCGCTCAACCGGCCGAGCACCGCGGCGAGCGCGGCGTGCACGACCATGAACAACGACGCGCCATGTGCCCGCGCGAGGGCGAGGAGTTGCCCGTGCAGGCGGGCGTCGATCGCCACCGGCACCTGCCCGCCCGCGAGGGTCGCCACCGGCGGACGCGGGCGGTCGGTGGGCAGATCGAGGACGTCCGGGGCACCGGCCATGGTCGACCGCCAGAAATCCAGCTGGGCGTGCATCAACGAGGTCGGGTCGTCCGCGCTCCCCAGCATGTTTCGCTGCCACAGCGCGTAATCGGCGTACTGGACCGCGAGCGGTTCCCAGGCCGGTTCCGCGCCGGCGATGCGGGCGGCGTACGACGTCATCACATCGCGGGCGAGCGGCGCCATGGACTGGCCGTCACCGGCGATGTGATGGACCACGAGGACGAGCAGGAAACGTCCGTGGGTCCCCTCCCGGTCGTCGTGTGCGTCGCGGTTGTCCGGGCCATGGGGATCGTCCACGCCGTCCGGGTCGATCGCCACCACGGCCACACGCATCGGCACCGACGCGGTCACGTCGAAGCCGCGGCGTACGAACCCGGAGACGACGTCCTCGACCTCGCTGGCCGATGCTCGCGTCGACTCCAGGAGCACCGGGGCGTGGTCGAGGACGAGTTGCCACGGCTCGCCGTCGGTGTCGGGGTAGATCGTCCGCAGCACCTCGTGCCGTCCGACCACGTCGTCGAGGGCCTGCCCGAGCGCCGCGAGGTCCAGGTGCCCCGTGAGTTCGAGGACCACCGGGATGTTGTAGGCCGGCGACTCCGGCTCCATCCGATTGAGGAACCACATCCGCTGCTGCGCCAGCGACAACGGGATGCGCTCCGGGCGGACGGTTGCCGTCAACGCGGTGCGCCGGTCGTCGCCCAGCGACCCGACCAGCTCCGCCAGTGCCGCGACGCCGGGCGCGTCGAACACCGACCGCAGCGGAACCCGTACTCCCAGCTCCGCACCCAGCCGCGCCGTCACCACCGAGGCGGTCAGCGAGTCGCCACCCAGGGCGAAGAAGTCATCGTCGGCGCCCACGCGCGGCACGCCGAGGACATCCTGGAAGACGTGCGCCACGGCGGACTCGGCCGGGCCGGACGGTGCACGGAACCCACGCGGGGCAATCACCGGTTCGGGCAGGCGACTTCGATCCAGCTTGCCGGTCGGGGTGAGGGGTATCTCGTCCAGTACGACCACCGCGGCCGGGACCATGTATGCGGGCAGCGATCGCTCCAGCGACGCACGTAGTTCGTCACCGGAGAGCGACGCCCCCGCGGTGGCGGTCACGTAGGAGACCAGACAGTGCGGCGTTCCGTTCCCGCCACGCGGGACGGTCACGGCGTAGGCGACGTCGGCGCGCGATCCGAGGCGCGCGTCGATCTCGCCCACCTCTACCCGGGTGCCGCGCACCTTCACCTGGAAGTCGTTGCGTCCCACGTACTCCAGTGCACCGGACCGGGAGACCCGGACGAGGTCGCCCGTCCGGTACATCCGGGTTCCGGGCGCATCGGCGGGGCAGGCCACGAACCGCGCCGCCGTCGTCGCGGGCCGGCCGACATAACCGTCGGCCAGGCCGGGGCCGACGAGGTACAACTCGCCGACGACGCCCTGCGGAACCGGCCGCATCCACGTGTCGAGCACCATCGTGCCCACCGGTCCCACCGCCGTCCCGATCGTGATCGGATCACCCGCCCGCAGCGGCGTGCCGGCGGTGGCCCAGATGGTCGATTCGGTCGGCCCGTACAGGTTGATCATGTTCCGGCCGTCGGCCCACCGTGAGACCAACTCGGGCCCGACCGGTTCACCCGCGGTCGCCAGTACGCGCAGCGTATCGAGACCGTCGGCCGGCACGGTGGCCAGTGCCGACGGCGTCAGGACGGCATGCGAGACCTGCTCGCGCCGAATCAGATTCGCGAGCGCGGGGCCGCCGTAGACATCGGGTGGCGCCACCACCAGACGTCCTCCGGTCCCGTGGGCCATCAGGAGTTCGAACACGAAGGCGTCGAAGCTCGGTGAGGCCACCTGCAACACATTCGACGACTGGTCGACGCCGAGGACCGCGCGCTGCGCCGCGACCACCTGCGCGAGTCCGCGATGTGAGACGACGACGCCCTTGGGCGTGCCGGTGGAACCGGACGTGTAGATCACGTAGGCGGTGTCCCCGAGCCGGATCGGGCCGCCGGCTTCGTTCGACTGGGGGCCGTCCGTCCGCGGTTCGTCGACGACGAGCCAATCGATGCTGTCGGGCAGTGCGGCCCGGCGCGCGCCGAAGGTGATGCCCAACCCGGCGCCGGCGTCGGCCAGCACGAACTCGATGCGCTCGGCGGGCAGGCTCGGATCCAGCGGCAGGAACGGCACTCCCGCCTTGGCCGCCGCCCAGATCGCGATCGCCGCCTCGACGGACCGCGGCAGTGCGCACGCCACGACGCCGGACTGCGCCCGCTGCGAGATCTGCCGCGCCAGGCGATCGGACTCGGCGTCCAGCTGCCGGTACGACAGCGACCGCTCGCCGCAGGTCACCGCGATCGCATCCGGCGCCTGACCGGCTGCGGCGGTGAGGATGTCGGGCAGGGTGGCCGGTTCCGGCATGTCGTCGATCCGTCCGGCGCCTGCCTCGTGCCCGACGTGACGGAGTGCGCCGAGGCGCGAACCCGGCTCGTCGGCGATGCGGGCGAGACATTCCACGAAGTGGTCGACGATCTCCCGTGCGCGGCTCTCGTCGAACTCGTCGCGATGGAACCGTACGGTGATGCCGAGTCCCGGTTCCCCCTCGCCGCCGTCGATCTTCGGCGCCACGACGACGCTCAGCGGGTAGGGCGTGGCGTCGAGCCCGGTGACGCTGTCGACGTGCAAGCCCGCCGCGGTGACCAGTTGTTGCAGCGCGTCCTCGCGCAGCGGGAACGACTGGAAGGCCAGTGCGGTGTCGAAGAGGTCCGACCGGCCCACCGCGCGGTGGATGGCCGGGAGTCCGACGTAGTGGTGGTCCAGGACCAGCGCATTCGCTTCCTGCACATGGATCAACAGATCGCGCAACGACATCGACGGTTCGAGACGGACCCGGATCGGTACCGTGCTGAGGAACATCCCCAGCGCCCGGTCGACGCCGGGCAGCTCCGGTGGCCGTCCGGCGACCGCGGAGCCCAGGACCACATCGGTGTCGCCGGTGAGGGTTCGCAGGACGAGTGCCCACGCCGCGGACAAGGCGGTCCCGACCGTCACGGCGGACTCCGCGGCGGCCGACCGCAGACGCGCATATTCCTGCCCGGGCAGCTCGGCGATGACCTCACCGGCGTCGAACACGGTGGTCGCGGCGCCGAGCCGGGTCACGCGGGTGGGTCCGTCGACGTCGGCGTAGGCCTGCGCCCACGCGGCCGTCGAGGCGTCGTGATCCTGTTCGCCGAGCCACGCGAGGTAGTTCCGGTACGAGGCTGCCGGCCGGCATGCGCCGATCTGCCCCGGATCGCCGTAGTAGTGGAGGAGTTCGCCGAGCAGCAGGGGCATCGACCAGCCGTCGAGGATCACGTGATGGTTGGTGACGTGCAGGGCGAAGTGGTCGCTGTCGAGCCGCACGAGGGTGAATCGGATCAGCGAGGGTTCGGTCAGATCGAAACCGGCGGCGGCGTCGTCGGCGGCGACCCGCCGGGCGGCCCCGCGGTCCGCGGCAACGGTGAGATCGACGGTCCGGAAGCGCACCTCGACGCCGTCGACGACGACCTGCCGCGGGCCACGCGACGTCTCGACGAAGGCCGTCCGCAAGACGTCGTGGCGGTCCACGAGCGCCTGCGCGGCGCGGCGCAGCAGGCCGGCGTCGACCGGGCCGGAGAGGGCGATCGTCGACTGCACGGTGTAGGTGTCGACCGCATCGGGATCGAGGGTCGAGTGGAAGTGGATACCCGATTGCGTCGGCGACAACGGCCAGACGTCCGACAGCCTGGGGTAGTCGTTCCGCAGCCGGTCGAGATCGTCGTCGGGAAGATCGACGAGCGGCGAATCCTGCTCGGTGACCGCCTGTTCGACGACCGAACCGGTGGCGGGGTCGCCGGTCGCGGAGGCGGTGGTGGCGATCTCGGCGAGCGCGGCGACGGTCTTCGCCTCGAAGACCGCCCGGGGAGTGAGCGATAGTCCGGCGGCCTTCGCCGCCGCGACCAGTTGCATCGAGACGATGCTGTCGCCCCCGAGCGTGAAGAAGTTGTCGTCGGCGGTGACGTCGTCGAGCTCCAGTACCTCGGCGAACAGTGCGGCGATGACGCGCTCGGCCGGTGTCTCCGGCGGGCGGCCGCCTCCGCTCTCGGCACGGAACTCGCACTGCCGCAGCGCTTTCGTGTCGACCTTCCCCGACCGGGTGACCGGCATCGACTCCAGCTCGACGATCGCTGCGGGAACCATGTAATGCGGCAGGGTGTTCGCGAGGTCGTCGTGCAACGCATGCACGTCCATCGGCTCGTCCGGCGTCCCCACGACGTAGGACACGATGACCGGACGACCCGCCGGTCCGCGCTGGAGCACGGTCGCCGCCTGCGCGACGCCGGCGATCCGCGCGAGATGGGCGTCGATGTCCCCGGTCTCGATGCGCAGGCCGTGGACCTTCACCTGCTGGTCGTTGCGCCCCAGATAATCCAGCCGCAGGGCGCCGTCCGTGCGAATCCAGCGCACGGCATCGCCGGTGCGGTAGAGGCGTTCGCCGGCGGAGCGTACGGGATCGGCCACGAACCTCGTCGCGGTGACGCCTGCGCGGTCGAAGTAGCCACGCGCCAGGCCGGGACCACCGAGGTAGAGTTCGCCGACCACTCCGACCGGCACCGGCCGCAACCAGGTGTCGAGCACGAACGCCGAGACTCCCCGGATCGGTTCCCCGATCGTCACCGGCTCCCCGGGCCGGAGATCGTCGGCGCCGGTCGCCCAGATCGTGGTCTCCGTGGGTCCGTAGTGGTTCATCAGCCGACGACCCGGCGACCACCGGGTGACGATGTCCGCGCCCGTCGCCTCGCCGACCACCGCGACGATCCGCAGCTCCGGCAGACGTGACGGGTCCATCGTGTTGAGCACCGTCGGCGTGATGATGGCGTGGGACACCCGCTCGGTCCGCAGCAGGTCCTCGAGGTCGGAACCGCCGTAGATCTCCGGCGGCGCGACGGCCAGGCAGGCGCCGGCGCTGTGCGCGACCAACACCTCCGACACGCAGGCGTCGAAGCCGGGGGACGCGACCTGCAGGACCGTCGAATCAGGTTCCACCGCGAAGGATTCCGCGTACTCGACCACCAGGTCGGCGAGGCCGCGATGGGTGACGTGGACGGCCTTCGGCCGGCCGGTGGAGCCGGACGTGAAGATCAGATAGGCCGCGTTGTCCGGCCGGAGCGGGAGCGGGTCCCCGGTACCGAGCGGGAGCGAGTCGTCGGTACCGAGCGGTGGCGAGTCGTCGGTACCGAGCGGGAGCGAGCCGGGTCCGGTGAGGGTCAGCCACTCGACGCTGTCCGGGAGATTCGGGACGACGGCGTCGACTGTCACCCCGATCGTGGACCGCGCGTCGGCGAGCAGTTCGGCGATGCGGTAGGCCGGATTGCCCGGGTCGACGGCGACAAAGGCCGCTCCGGTCCGGGCGACCGCCCAGATCGCCACGATGAGCGCGGCCGACCGCGGGATCGCCAGGGCCACCGAGGTCTCCGGTCCGGCGCCGCGGGCGGCGAGCTCGTCGGCGAGCCGGTTGCTGCGGCGCACGAGTTCGCGATATGTCATCGTGACGCCGTCGGCGCGCACCGCCGGTGCCTGGGGGTGTCGTCGCGCGGTGTCGGCGAGGATGTCCCGGAGTAGGCGGGGCGACACGGCGGGCGGACCCTCGATCGGACAGAGGGCGGATCGTTCGGTGTCCCAACAGGATGCCAGCGTGGCGACCTTGCGGCCCGGTTCGGCAGCGATCTGGCGCAGCAGCAGCACGAACCGCTCGAGCAGGACCTCGGCCGACTCCCGGTCGAGGCGGTCGACGGCGTACTTCACCACCAGTTCGTAGGTGCCGGGCCGATCGGCGGCCGGTTGGTCGGCCCGTCCGGGCCGGGGCGGCGTGACCTGGAGGCTGACCGGGTACGGGGTCGCGTCGTGGGCCGCCAGGCCGTTCCATCGCAGTCCCGCGTCGCCGAGCATGCGGTTGATCTCGTCCGGGTCGACCGGGTACGACTCCAGCACCGTGGCGGTGTCGAACATGTCGGCCACCCCGGTCACCCGCTGAAGTTCGGCGAGGCCGATGTCGCGGTGGCCGAGCATCGCCGCCTGCTCGGATTGCGCCCTGGCGAGCAGGTCGATCACCCGCTCGTCCGGGTCGAGCCGGATGCGCACCGGAAGGGTGTTGATGAACAGACCGATCATCCGCTCGATGCCCGGGATGGAGGCGGGACGGTCGGACACCGTGTTGCCGAAGACCACGTCGGACCGGCCCGTCATGATCGAGAGCAGCAACGCCCACGCCACCTGGATCGACGTGTTCGCGGTCACCCCGTGGGCGCGCCCGAGACCCGCGATCGCCTCCGTCGTCGCGATGTCGAGATCGAGCGCCGTCTCGTCGACCTCGGCCGTGGCGTCGCGCTCCGCGGCGCCGGTGAGTCGCGTCGGACTCTCGATGCCGGCGAGGGTCTCCTGCCACGCACGTGTCGTCGCGTCGTGATCGCGGGTGTGCAGCCACTGCAGATAGTCCCGGAACGACCGGGGTGCGGGAAGTCCGGCAGCGCCGTTGGCGTCATCGTCGGCCAGGTACAACTGCAGCAGTTCGGAGATGACGACGGGCATCGACCACCCGTCGAGGACGATGTGGTGGTTGGTGATCGACAGCAGGAACTCGCCGCCGTCCGGGTTCTCGGTGTCGCGCGTCAACCGGACGAGGTGGAAACGGAGCAGCGGCGGCCGAGCCAGGTCGAAGGGGGCCGCCGACCCGGCGATGAGACGACGCAGTGCACGGTCCCGGTCGTCGGCGTCCGCGATCCCGGTGAGGTCGGAGTCCGACCAGTCGACGGTCACGTCGTCGAGCAGGATCTGCCGCGGCCCGGCGCCGGTCTCGACGAATGCGACGCGGAGACTGTCGTGCCGGGCGATCAGCGCCTGCGCCGCCCGACGCATCCGGTCCGGTTCGAGCCGCCCGCCGAGTCGCAGTTCGGCCTGCACCGTGTACCCGTCGACGGCGTCGTCGTAGGTCGCGTGGAACAGCAGTCCGGACTGCAGCGCGGTCAGCGGCCACACGTCGACCATCGACGGATGGGCGGCGGTCCAGTGATCGATGTCGGCCTGGGTGGTCGAGACCAGCGGGAAGTCCGACGGCGTGTGGCCGCCGGCCGTCCCGGACCGGACGTGCTGGGCGAGACCCTTCAGGGCCTGCACCCACAGGCCGGCCAGCTCCTCGACGTCGACCCGGTCGAGCACCAGCGCGGCGTACTCCCAGCCGACGTCGAGTTCGACGCCGGCCGAACCCGGTTCGGCGATCGCATTGATGTCGATGATGGCGGGCAACGCCATCCACGGGTGCCCGGTCCCGACCAACGCGTCGAAATCGCGCGCCGGCATCCATGGACCGGTGTGATCGCCGGTCCCCATCCGGCCCAGGTAGTTGAGGCTGATCTGGGGTGCGGGCCGGTCGCCCAGTTCGTCGCGGCCGGTCGGGTCGAGATATCGGATCATGCCGTAGCCGATCCCGTGGTCGGGTGCCGCCCGCAGCTGTTCCTTGATCTGCTTGATCGCCAGTCCGGCGGACGGACCACCGGTGAGGGCGTCCTCGACGTCGACGCCGTGCAACTCGAGCCGGACCGGGAAGCGAGAGGTGAACCACCCCACCGTCGAGGTGAGGTCCGCGCCGGGTACCGCGGCCTCCTCGCGACCGTGGCCTTCGAGGGCGATCAACTCGCTACCGTCGGCCTGCCCGCACCGACGTCGCCAGTGCGCGAGCGCCAGGGCCAGCGCGGCCAGCAACGAATCGTTGGCACCGCCGTGGAACCGCGCGGGGATGGTGGTGAGCGCCGCCTCGGTCACATCCGCCGGAATCCGTATCCGGATGCGTCCGGCGGTGGCGACGATGTCTCGATCCGGGTCGAGCGCGCGGCGTCCGAGCAACCGGTCGCCGGGCTCGAGGATCTCCGCCCATCGGTCGAGTTCGGCCGCGGCGCGCACGGGTGCCTGCTCGACGAGGCCGTGGACCCAGCGCCGGACCGACGTCGTCGGCAGGCCGAGGTCGGGCACCGCGCCCCCGCGGATCTGGTGCCAGGCGGTGACGAGGTCGGCGAGGAGGATGCGCCAGGAGACCCCGTCGACGGCCAGATGATGGATGACCAGCCACATCAGGTCGGGCGCGGTGCGGTCGGGGTGCTGCATCCACACGAACCGCACGAGGACGCCGGCGCGTGGGTCGAGGCGATCGGCCGCGGCCTGGAGGTGGCGGTCGATCTCGTCGGCGTCCCGTCGGTCGAGCCAGACGTGCTCGAGCGCCTCGTCGGCGTCGACCGCACCGGGTGGGCGGACCACCAGGTGGGGTTGGTCGGCGAGATCGTCGACCAGCGTGGCCCGGAGGATGTCGTGCCGGTCGAGCACCGCGCGCAGTGTGCGCACCAGTTCGTCGCGCCCGGAGGCGTCCGGGAGTTCGACCAGCGCGGCCTGTCCGAAGCGGTCGATGGGACCGCGTTCGAGCATCGCGTGCATGATCGGTGACAGCGGGATGGAGCCGACCGCGCCGCCGGGCAACTCGCGCAGTCCGTCGTCGTCGGAGACGTCGGAAGCCATCGCGGCCAGCGCGGCGACGGTCTTGTGCTCGAACACATCCTGGGTCGTGAACGCGAGCCCGCTCGCCTTCGCCCGCGCCACGAGCTGGATGGACAGGATGCTGTCGCCGCCGAGGACGAAGAAGCTGTCGTCGGCACCCACCTCGACCACCCCGAGTACCTCGGAGAAGAGTTGCGCCAGTCGGTATTCCCGGGGAGTCGACGGCGGCCGCCCCGATCGCGCGGATGCGAACACGGGCGCGGGCAGGGCTCGTCGGTCGACCTTGCCGAACGCATTCAGCGGCAGGGCGTCGAGGATCGTGATGACGGACGGGACCAGGTGCGGCGGCAGGCACTCGCGTGCGAATCGCTCCAGCTCTGCCGGTTCGACCCGCTGTCCCGTCGCCGGCACCACGTACGACGCCAGGACGGTCGCGCCGGCGAGGTTGAGCGCGGGCACGGTGACGGACTGGTCCACCTGGGCGTGCCCGGTGAGAGCGGCGTCGATCTCACCGGGCTCGATCCGGTACCCACGGATCTTCAGCTGGAAGTCGGTGCGGCCCAACAGCTCCAGTGACGGCGCGGTCCCCGCCCCGACCCAGCGGGCGAGATCGCCGGTCCGGTACATCCGTTCGCCCGGCGCGCCGTGCGGGTGGGCCACGAAACGTGCCGCGGTCTGACCGGGCAGGCGCGCGTAGCCGCGGGCCAGCCCCGGGCCGGCAAGGTACAGCTCGCCGGCGGTTCCCATCGGCACCGGCTGCAAGGCGTGGTCGAGGACCATCACCGACGTCCCGCGGATGGGGCCGCCCACGGTGACGTCCGCATCGGGCTCGACCATCGCACTCGCCGCTGTGATCGTCGACTCGGTCGGCCCGTACTCGTTGATCATCGTCGCCGACCGGGTCCACCGTTCGACCACGTGCGGGGCGCATCGGTCGCCGCCGACGACGACGGTCTGCATCCGGGTCAGCGATTCCGGCTCGATGGTCGCCAGCATCGCGGGCGTGAGGGTCAGGTGGGTGACCTCCTCCTCGGCGAGCAACTGGGTGAGCCGCTCGCCGCCGATCACCTCCGGAGGCACAATCACCAGGGCGGATCCGGTTGCGAAGCAGGTCAGCAGCTGTTCCATCGACGCATCGAAGCTCGGGGAGAGCGCGTAGGAGACCCGGGACGCCGGCGCGAGGCCATAGGCGCGGGTGCGATCGGCGATGAGACTCGCCAACCCGGAGTGGGTGACCTGCACGCCCTTCGGCACGCCGGTCGAACCGGAGGTGTAGGTCATGTACGCGACGTTCTCGAGCCGGGCCCGCGACGGAGCCGGCGAGTCGTCGAAGCCGCCGCCCGAGGCGCCGTCGGTGTTCCCGTCGGGCGAGAGGTCGCCGAGGTCGATCCGGACAGCCGACGGGGGCACCCGCTCGGCGAACTCGTCGACGGTGATCGCCGCACGGGCACCGCTGTCGGCGAAGATGTGCTCGATGCGCTTTCGCGGGTATTCCGGATCCACCTGCACGATCGCGGCACCGGTCTTCGCCACCGCCCAGACGGCCACGACGGTGCCCAGGGACCGTCGCAGCAGGATGGCAACCGACTCCTCCGGCGCGCAGCCCGCGGCGAGCAGGCGCCGCGCGAGGCGCGACGAGGCGGCGTCGAGTTCGCGATACGTCATCGAACGCCCGGACGCGCACACCGCGGTAGATTCTCCCTGTCGCGCAACCGTTTCGGCGAGAATGTCGGCGAGTACCCGCGGCGGGGCGCAACGCGCGCCCCGCACGGGGAGCAATGTCGCCCGCTCATGCTCGTCGAGCAACGAGAGCTGTCCCACGCGATCGTCGGACGCCCCGCCGAGGAATGCGTGCAGGAACATCAGGAAGCGACGGTGGTGCCCGGTGAGCTCGTCCGGGGTGTAGATGTTCGGGTTGCCCTGGAAGTCGATGTGCGTGCTGCTCTTTCCCGCGCCCGGGTAGATGTTGACGAACAGATCGGACGTCGGACCCGAGGTCAATACGTGCAGCCGCCCGGTGACCTCACCCAGCACGACCTCGCTGTCGACCATCATGAGGTTCACCGCCGGCCCGAAGGACGCCGACTCGTCTCGGGCCATCCCCATGTCGGCGAAGATGTCCTCCTGCCGGTACCGCTGCCGCCGCAGAGCACTCAGCAACTCCCCCTGCACGGAGGTCACCACGTCGCCGAGCGTGCGGCCGGCGACCGGCACACGCAGCGGCACGACGTTGGCCACCATCCCGCCCGACCGGCGCAGCACGGCGGAGTGGCGACCCGAGACCGGAAGGCTGAGAAGGACTTCGGCACTGCCGGTCATCCGCGCGAGGTACGCGGCGAACGCCGCGACGATCACCGGGGTCACGCCACCTCCCTCCTGCGCGGCCGCATCGAGGAGCGCGGCCGTCTCCGCGGGAATCGGCGCGCTCACGAGGATCGGGTGCAGCGTCGGCTTGCCGTGCCGGCCGGCCAGGGTGACGACCGGCGGGGCGCCGTCGAGATGGTCGCTCCAGTACCTGCGGTCGTTGTCGTGACGAGTCGACCCGGGGTAGGACGCGTCCTGGGCGATGATGTCGGCGATGTCGCTCGCCTTCGACGGCGGCGCGGGATCGCCGCGAACGGCCGCGTTGTACAGCTCGGTGATCCGCCGGACCATCGTCACCGCGGCGAATCCGTCGAGCGCGATGTGGTGCGCCCGCAGGTACCACATGTAGTGCGCGTCCCCGACGCGGTAGACGATGCTCGTCATCAGGTCGTCGGTGAGCAGGTCGAGCGGTCTCGTGTAGTCGAGCAGCATCAGCCGGTGCGCTGTCGCGGTCGGATCGGCCTCGCCGCGCAGATCCACGGTGCTCACCGGAGCGCTCTGGGAGGCGACGTATTGCCGCGGTTCGCCATCGACGACGACCAGGCGCAGGTGCCCCGAGCCGAACTCCCGCCCGGTGGTCAGGCAGACCTCCGTCAGCAACTCGGTGTCCAGTTCGCCGTCGATGTCGACGTACTGTGCCACCGAGATCGGCAGGTCACCGGCCACATGCTGGGCGAACCAGATGCCGCGCTGCGCGGCGGACAACGGAAGTGAGTCCACACCGGGATCCGGTCTCGCCGACGTGGCGGCTCCGGTCGTCTCCGTGGGATGGTCATCGGCCGGCATCCGGGTCGACGAGGAGTGCGCGGACGGGGTGACGAGATCCTTGTCTGAGATGGTCACGTGGCCTCCATGCGTTCGTATCGATCGCACTCGTCCGGGTATCAGGACCACCCGGGCGCCCCCCGCAGACCACGGGATGGACAATTCACAACCCGCGCGAGATCAAGCCAGATAAGCCCCCCTGGAGAGCTGTCGCCCCGTCGACAAATCGGACCATACTCCCGATTAACATTCGCCGACATCCCTTTTCGGCAAAGGTAAAACGTCAGTAAAGGCGAAGTAAAGACCAGCGAAAAAACGTCTCAGAATGGTCACGGAGAATTCGATGGTTCATTCGGATGAGTTTTCCGAAAGGCGTGGATTTTCGCCCGTGTCTCTGATTTTCAGATCAACTCATTCGAAAAGCGGATGTGGATTCATTACTCACACGGAGGCTGTCAAACCACAAGCAGCAGTTGTTCTTTGGGGCGACCGATCAATCGGTCCATCACGCCCTTCTCACGCAAATCGCCCAGAATGGACGGATCATATTTAGGTGTCATTGCTAACGAATCGTTTATCCATGTTCAGCGTTTGGCGCCGAACTGGACTCATCGGAAAATCGACGCCGATGTCGACGACTCGGGACCAGATGATCGTCGACGTCATTCGCTGAGACGACACGACTGATGAACGACAAAAAGCGAACGCAGCTGCCCTGGGTCAGCCACGTTGCGGGGCCGGCCGGTTGCGCGTCAACCGAGCCGAGGCGGTTGCGGTCCCCGGCCCCACGGGGTGCCACCCGACCGCCCGGGCCAGGCCCTGCGGGGGCATCCCGCTCGAGATGGTCTCGTGTTCGCCGATGACGTAGGTCTCGTGCCAGATCCCGACCGAGTCGGTGTCGGCGAGCTCGCGATTGAACCACCGCCACATGGACAGATGCGGGGCGTCGGGGTCGGACGCGAACCGTCGGAGATCGTCGGCGCTGCGCCAGTACGACAACACCATCGGCGAACCGCCCAGATAGAGGCGCGCGTCGAGCATGCCCGCATCCGGTCGGCGACGGAGGTGGATCAGCATCCGGGACATCGACGTCAGCACCGGCAACCAGGCGCGTACCCGCCAGGGTCGCGTCAACCGCATCCCGATCAAGAACAGCGTCGTGCCCGGGGGCGGGGCGTCGTTGGTCATGCGGGCGGCTCGGCGAGCGGACATGAGACCTCCAGACCATTTTGTAACGTCGTTACGAAACGATGTTATGAAACGATTGCGGACATGGCAAGACCCCGATCCCACACCGAAGACGTCCGTGTCCGGCTCCTCGACGAGGCGGTTCGCATGGTGGCCGCCGACGGCATCGGTGCGCTGTCGGTGCGGGAGGTCGCTCGCGCTGCCGACACTTCCACCACCGCCGTCTACTCGCTGTTCGGCAACAAGGAGGGCCTGTCCCGCGCGATCCTGGTGCGGGCCTTCGATTCGTTCGCGCGGGCCCAGCGGTCCGCGAGCGTCGCCGCAACCGACCCGGCGACGCTCGCCGGACTGGGGGTCGCCTACGTCGGGTGGGCGCTCGAGAATCCGCGCCTCTACGAGCTGATGTTCATCGACGTGCTCGCCGGGGTCGAGCGCACCGAGGAGACCCGCTCGGCCGCGACCCGTGCGATCACGCCGTTGCGCGAGGGAGTCGAGCGAGCCATCTCCTCGGGCGCACTCCGCGCCGCGGACATCGACACCGTCGTCGCATCGTTGTGGGCACAGGTGCACGGGACCGCGACGCTGCTCCTGTCCGGCAACTACCCGGCCGGCGCCGACCCGATGGCCGCGGCGACGGCCATCATCGACGGATGGCGAACTCCTGGTGCCTGACCGGCCGGACGAGGGCACGCGCACCGTCGGTACGTCTCGCCTCCTTCGGAGACACCCCACTAGGGTGTCGGTATGGCAGGGCGCAGCATGGATTTCGACCCCATCGCCGAAGCACGGGAGAACTGGACCCAGGCGGGGTGGGGCGAGGTGGCCGACGGCATGGTCGCGGTGACGTCGGTGATGCGCGCCCATCAGATCCTGCTCGCCCGTGTCGAGGCCGCCCTGCGTCCGTTCGATCTCAGCTTCTCCCGCTTCGAACTGCTCCGCCTGCTGGCGTTCTCGCGTCAGGGGTCCCTGCCGATCACCAAGGCCAGTGATCGGCTCCAGGTCCACGTGACCAGCGTGACCCACGCGATCCGTCGCCTCGAGGAGGGCGGGCTCGTCCGCCGCGTCCCGCACCCCACCGATGGACGTACCACGCTCGTCGAGATCACCGACCTCGGCCGCAAGACGGTGGGCGACGCCACGGAGACCCTCAACCGCGAGGTATTCGGCAACGTCGGCATGTCCGACGACGAGATGACCGGCCTCGTCGGCGCCATCCAGTCACTTCGCAAGCACAACGGGGACTTCTGAAACGGCGCGCGGAATCCGTATGACGTCGTGCCCGGAATCCGGGTTCGACGTCATACGGATTCGCTCAGCTGCTCGGCGTTGGAACCGCGCGGTGATCGTCTGCGTCGAAACCCCATGGACCTCGCCGAACTGACCGCCCGCCGAGACGGCGTGTTCTCCACCCGCGAAGCGCGTGATTGCGGTGCGAGCTCGTCGACGATCCAACGCAAAGTCGCTGCCGGCGAGTGGAAAGCGGTAGCACGCGGGGTGTACCTCGTCGCCGGGCACCACCGCACAGCCCGGGCTCAAGCCCGCATCGCGGTCCTGTCGGTGCACAACATGGCGGTACTCGGCGGACCAGCGGCCGCCTGGTGGCTCGGACTGCACGACACCGAACCCCGAAAACACCTCGTCTACACCCCGACCCGCGGCAGCGCCCGACGCTCGTCCGCGACCGCGGTGGTCAGGTTCCGGCGACTACACGACGACGACATCACCGAGCATCAAGGTCTCCGAACAACGAGCGCCGCGCTGACCGTCCTCGACGCCTCCCTCGACCTCGGGATTAGCATCCTCGATTCAGCACTACTCAGCACCCGCGTCACCCTCGACGCTCTCCGCGCCGCCAACGACCGCTACCCCAACCGGCACGGAGCACCGCGCGTCGCTGCCTATCTGAAACTCCTCGGCGACGGAGCACGATCGGAAGCCGAACGACTCACCACCGAACTGCTGACCGCCGCTGGGATCTCCGGCTGGATGCCGAACATGCCCGCCTACGGCTACGTCATCGATTTCGCCTTTCCCGACAGGAAGGTCGCAGTCGAAATCGACGGCTTCTCCTTCCACCGCGACGCCGCGGCCTTCCAGCGCGACCGCACCAAGCGCAACCTGCTCACCGCCAACGGATGGACTGTCCTCAACTTCACGTGGACCGACCTCGTCGACCGGCCCGCCCAGGTCGCCGCGGACGTCAGGGCCGTGCTCCGACGAGCGGCCGCCTGAAACGCGTATGACGTTGTGCCCGGAAACCGGGCACAACGTCATACGGATCTCGTGAGGTCGGCGAACGACCTAGTGCAGCGACGTGATGATCGCGCTGAAGTCGAGGTCCGCGTGCTGTTCGGCGAAGCCGCGGTAGAGCTGTGCGGCGTGGGTGCCCAACGGCGCACGGGCGCCGGTGCTGGCGACGGCGTCCATCGCAAGACCGAGGTCCTTGTTCATCAGGGCGGTCGCGAAGCCCGGCTTGAAGTCGTTGTTCGCCGGCGAGGTCGGGACCGGCCCGGGAACGGGGCAGTTGGTCTCGACAGCCCAGCAGTTGCCGGTGGCGCCGGTGATCACGTCGTAGAGCGCCTGGTCGTCGAGGCCCAGCTTCTGGGCGAGCACGAAGGCCTCCCCCACCGCGATCTGCTGGACGGCGAGCACCATGTTGTTGCACACCTTGGCGGCCTGGCCGGCACCCGCGGCACCGCAGTGGATGATCTTGCCCGCCATCGGATCCAGGGTCGTGCGCGCTGCGGCGAAGGCCTCGTCCTCGCCGCCGACCATGAACGCCAGGGTGCCGGCGACGGCACCCTTCACCCCGCCCGAGACCGGGGCGTCGACCTGTGCGAAGCCGTGCTCGGTGGCGCGCTGGTGGATGTCCCGCGCGTCGTCGACCGAGATCGTCGACGAGTCGATGAACAGGGCTCCGGTTGGTGTTGCCGGCAGGATCTCGTCATACAGCTTCTTCACGATGCCGCCGTTGGGCAGCATCGTCACCACGACCTCGGCGGCGGACACGGCCTCGATGGCGGCCGGGAAGGTCTCGATGCCGTTGTCCTGCGCGGTCTTCACCGCCTCGGGTACCGGATCGAAACCGCGGACGGTGTGACCGGCTTTCACCAGATTGGCGGCCATCGGGCCACCCATGTTGCCGAGGCCGAGGAAGGCGATCGTCGTCATTGTCTCTGCTTCCTACGAAAGTGGTTGTCTAAAGCGAAATGTCAGCTGTCCCGGTAGCGGGTCGCGATCGAACGGCCGAGCACGACCCGCATGATCTCGTTGGTCCCCTCCAGGATGCGGTGCACACGGAGGTCGCGGACGATTTTCTCGATTCCGTACTCGGTGAGATACCCGTATCCGCCGTGCAGCTGTAGCGCCTGGTCGGCGACCTCGTAGCAGGTGTCGGTGACGAAACGCTTCGCCATCGCGCACTGTTCGACCTTGTCGGGCGCGCCGTCGTCGAGCGCCGTCGCCGCCTGCCACAACATCAGCCGGGACGCCTGCAGCGAGGTGGCCATGTCGGCGAGGGTGAACCGGATGGTCGGCTCGTCGATGAGCGCGTTGCCGAACGCGCGGCGACTCGCGACATAGGCCGCCGCCTTGTCGAAGGCGGCTTGCGCCCCACCGAGCGACGACGCCGCGATGTTGATGCGGCCGCCGTTCAGACCGTTCATGGCGATGCCGAACCCGATGCCCTCGGTGCCGCCGAGGAGGTTGCCCGCGGGCACCCGCACCTCGTCGAGGATGACCTGGGCGGTGGGCTGCGCATGCCAGCCCATCTTGTGCTCCTGGGCCCCGAAACTCAGTCCGGGCGAATCCTTCTCGACCAAGAACGTGGAGATGCCCTTGGGTCCGGCGTCACCGGTGCGCGCCATGATGACGTAGAGGTCCGACGACCCGGCCCCGGAGATGAACTGTTTGACCCCGGTGAGCACGTACTCGTCGCCGGCCCGCTCGGCACGCGTGGCGAGCGCCGCCGCGTCGGAGCCGGCACCCGGCTCGGTCAGGCAGTAGCTCGCCACCGTCTCCATCGTGGCCAGGCGCGGCACCCAGGTCGAACGCTGTTCGTCGGTGCCGTACTCGTCGACCATCCACGTGCACATGTTGTGGATGGACAGGAACGACGCGACGGCCGGATCGGCGTACGCCAGTTGCTCGAAGATGCGCACCCCGTCGAGGCGCCGCAGGCCACTGCCGCCGGCGTCCTCCGAACAGTAGATGGCACCCATCCCGAGTTCCGACGCCTCACGCAACTCGTCGACCGGGAAGTGGTTCGTGGCATCCCATTCGAGCGCGAACGGCGCCAGTTTCTTGGCCGCGAAACCCGCCGCGGTCTCGACGATGACACGTTCGTCACCGTCGAGCCGGGCGAGTGCGGCGTCGGCGAAAGTCGTCAACGCCGATCAGTCCATCGTCGGGATGACGAACTCGGCGCCGTCCTTGATGCCCGACGGCCACCGCGTCGTGACCGTCTTGGTCTTGGTGTAGAACTGGATCGACGCCGGGCCGTGCTGGTTGAGGTCGCCGAAGCCCGAGCGCTTCCATCCGCCGAAGGTGTAGTACGCCACCGGAACCGGGATCGGCACGTTCACGCCGACCATGCCGACGTCGACGCGGGCCGTGAAGTCGCGGGCGGCGTCGCCGTCCTGGGTGAAGATCGCGACACCGTTGCCGTACTGGTGGTCCGACGCCAGCGCGAGGGCCTCCTCGTAGTCGCCGGCACGCACGATCGACAGGACCGGTCCGAAGATCTCCTCGGTGTAGATGGTCATGTCCTTGGTGACGTGGTCGAACAGGGTCGGGCCGATGAAGAAGCCCTTCGAGATGTCCTCGTCGCCGAAGGTCTGCTCGTTGTTGGCGCGCTCACGTCCGTCGATGACGACCTCGGCACCTTCCTCGGCACCCTTGTCGATGAACCCGCGGACCCGCTCGAGAGCGGCGGCGGTGACCAGGGGGCCGTAGTCGGCCTTGGGGTCCAGGCTGTGACCGACGCGCAGTGCGTTGACCCGGTCGATCAGCTTGGCGCGCAACCGGTCTGCGGTCTGCTCGCCGACCGGGACCGCGACGCTGATCGCCATGCAGCGCTCACCGGCGCTGCCGTAGCCCGCACCGATCAGCGCGTCGACGACCTGGTCGAGGTTGGCGTCGGGCATGATGATCGCGTGGTTCTTGGCGCCACCGAAGCACTGTGAGCGCTTCCCGTGGGCGGCCGCGGTCGAGTAGATGTACTGCGCGATGTCGGAGCTGCCGACGAAGCCGAGCGCCTTGACGTCCGGGTGGGTCAGCAGCGCGTCGACCGCTTCCTTGTCGCCGTGGACGACCTGGAACACGCCGTCGGGCAGGCCGGCTTCGGTGAACAGCTCGGCGAGACGCACCGGCACGGACGGATCGCGCTCGCTGGGCTTGAGGATGAAGGCGTTGCCGCACGCGAGCGCGGGCCCGGCCTTCCAGAGCGGGATCATCGCCGGGAAGTTGAACGGGGTGATGCCCGCGACGACCCCGAGCGGCTGACGGATGGAGTGCACGTCGATGCCGCCGCCGGCACCCGCGGTGAACTCACCCTTGATGAGGTGCGGGATGCCGATCGCGAACTCGATTACCTCGACGCCGCGCTGGATGTCGCCGAGCGCGTCGGCGTGGGTCTTGCCGTGCTCGAGCGACAGCGTGGTCGCGAGCTCGTCGGCGTTCTTGTTCACCAGGTCGACGAACCGCATGAGGACACGGGCGCGGCGCTGCGGGTTCCAGGCGGCCCACTCCTTCTGCGCGGCCGATGCGGTCGCGATCGCGGCGGCGACCTCGTCGGTGGACGCCAGCGGAACCTGGGACTGCACGGCGCCGGTGCTCGGATTGAAGACGTCGGCGAAGCGACCGCCCTCGGCGGTGACGCGCTTGCCGTTCAGGTAGTGCGGGATCGAGGAGACAGCAGGAGCGGACACGGAGATCACCTTCGACTTCGTTGGGGGTATGGCCGGTATCACCATATAGTAGGACATCCAAGTATTTCTTCCAACCCCTCGCCACCAGCGATTTCGCGCCGACGAGCCGGTTAGGCTACCCTCGCTTAGCGAAAACGCCGACGTCGAGAGGAGTTCACATGTCGGTCGTCATCCTCTACGGAACCGAAACCGGGAACGGTGAGCTCGTCGCCGACGCCATCGCCGACACGCTGGCCTCCGACCACGATCCGTCGATCTACGACATGAGCGAGTACGCGGTCGAGGACCTCGACCCCGAGGACTTCCTCGTCATCGTGTGCTCGACCTACGGCGAAGGCGAGCTGCCGACCGGTGCCGAGCCCTTCGCCGACGAACTCGAGAGCGTGAACCCGGACCTCACCGGTCTCCGCTTCGCGGTCTTCGGTCTCGGGGACTCGATCTACGACACGTTCAACCGCGGCGGCGAGATCGTCGCCGAGATGCTCACCAAGCGCGGCGCGGTCCAGGTCGGCGAGCACGCCCGCCACGACAACTCCTCGCCCATCAAGCCGGCGAAACAGGCCGCCGAGTGGGCCGAGGGAATCTCCCAGGAGATCTGAGCACGCCTGACGTCGACGCGGCCGGTCAACCCGCTGGTCGCGACGTCGCGCCCGCCGCCGGGCCCGCGTCGGCTGCGGCGGACTCCTCCGCCGCCACGGCCTGCTCGTATCCGCGCACGGCCGAGAGTTTCGCGAGTTCACACACGGCGCGCACCATGATCGCGAGCACGATGCCGAGGAACAGCGCGGTCGGTACCGAGACCTTCAGGTTTTCACCGAGCAGCAGCACACCGAGCACCATCGCGACGGCCGGCTCGGCGACGGTCATCGACGGGAACGAGGTCTGCAGATCACCGGCGCCGAACCCCATCTGCTGGGCGAGGATGGCGCAGACCACCACCAGCACGAAGAGATAGATCTCGGGGTGGACGAAGGTACGCCAGAAGTGGTGCGTGATCTGGTAGATCACGGTCTTCACCAGCAACGCCGACACGCCGAACAGGATGCCGGCGACGAGCCCGTAGAACAGTGCCTTGTAGTGCGGACTCGAGCGGTGGGCGAAGATCACCAGCGCGACCACGACGCCGATGACCGCTCCCACGGTGCCCCACAGCAGGAGAGCATCGGGGCGTCGCATCGACGGTTCGGGACGCGCCACGATCAGGAACGTCACCACGCACGCGACGAGAACCCCGCCCCAGGCCCACTCGATGCGGGCCGGGTGCCGATGATCGGCCCACGCCTCGAGCGGAAGGGCGAACAGCACGGCGAGCACGACGAGCGGTTGCACGAGCAGGATGGAGCCGAGACCCAGTGCCGAGGCCTGCAAACCGAAGCCGCACAGCGCGATCGCCGCACCGGCCCACCATCCCGGGGTGATCGCACCGTTGACCCGGGAGGCGCGCTGACGCAACACGGTACCGGCGGCGATCATCAACGCGGCCAGCACCGCGAGGAGCGCGGGTACCCAGGTGTGCACGATCCCCAGGGTAACGGCGGTGAGCCGCGGTCGCGGTCCCGGCCGGGGTCGTCCCGGGCGACATCGACGGTGTCGTAACACCAACGGCCTGCCCGGACACCGTAGATTCGAACCCATGCGTTATCGGTCAGATCTGGAACGACTGGCCACCCTCGACGCCGCCGCGATCGAGGTGGCCTGCACCGACTGCACCTCGGTGGGTGAGCTCATCGACTGTGCCGTGGACGAGTACCTGGAGTTCGACGTCGCCGCCGACGAGGCCGAGGCCCGCGGTCACGACGAACACGCGGCCTACCTCCGCCAGGAGGCCGCCGCCTGGCGCGCGACCGTGCGGGTCCTGCGGATGATCGGCGCCGAGTCGGGGTCCGAATCCGACGCCCGGGACCGCGGCCGGCACGGCGCCGCATGAGCCGGACCCGCACGCTGGTCCTGATGCGGCACGGCAAGTCGGGTTATCCGCCCGCGACGCCCGATCACGACCGTCCGCTGGCCGAGCGCGGCGATCGGCAGGCCGCCCTCGCCGGACGCTGGATGGCCGATGAGGGCCTGCGGATCGACGCGGTGCTGTGCTCGACATCGACGCGAACGCGGCAGACGCTCGCCCGAACCGGCATCGATGCGCCCGTGACCTTCGTCGAGGACATCTACGGCGGCGCGCCCGAGGAGATCCTGGAGGCCATCCGCGTCCACGCGCCCGCCGACGCGCGGACGGTCCTCGTCGTCGGCCACGAGCCCGGGATGCCGTCGACCGCGCTGACGCTCGATCCGCACGGCTACATCGAACGCTTCCCCACCTCGGCTTATGCGGTCGTCGGCATCTCCCACGAGTGGGACCGGATCGGGTTGGCCCCGGACCCCGAGGCCCACCTCGTCGGCGTGCGGATCCCACGCGAGGGGTGACCGGTGGCGCACACTGGGATCATGCGTGAGATCCAGCGAACCATCATCGACGCCCTCGCCGTGAAGTCTTCGATCGACCCCGGCGAGGAGGTGGAGCGGCGGGTCGGATTCCTCGTCGACTACCTCCGCGCCACCGGCGCCAAGGGTTACGTACTCGGCATCTCCGGCGGCGTCGACTCCAGCCTGGCCGGGAAGCTCGCCCAGCTCGCCGCCGAACGCATCCGGTCCGACGGCGGTGACGCGACCTTCATGGGCGTGCGGCTGCCCTACCGCGTGCAGCACGACGAGGACGACGCGGCCGCGGCCCTCGAGTTCATCGGCGCCGACGAGGTCGTGACCGTCAACGTGGCACCCGGCGTGGATGCCCTCGACGACGAGATCGAACAGGCCACCGGCACCCGGCTCACCGACTTCACCAAGGGCAACGCCAAGGCGCGGCACCGCATGGTCGCGCAGTACGCCCTCGCCGGTGACCGCGGGCTGCTGGTGATCGGCTCCGATCATGCGTCCGAGAACGTCACCGGCTTCTTCACCAAACACGGCGACGGTGCGGCCGACGTGCTGCCGCTCTCCGGCCTGAACAAGCGGCAGGGGCGTGCCCTCCTGCGCCACCTGGATGCGCCGCAGCAGCTGTGGGAAAAGGTCCCGACCGCCGACCTGCTGGACGAGAAGGCCGGACAGACCGACGAGGACGAACTCGGCCTGCGCTACGACGACATCGACGACTACCTCGAGGGGCGCGAGATCCCCGAGGACGCGGCCGAGAAGATCGAGGCCGCCTGGCACCGCAACCGGCACAAGCGCACCACCCCCGTCGAGGTCGACGACACGTGGTGGCGGTCCTAGCGCTGCACCCGGCCGGCGCGTTCGGCGGACCCCACACGACGGCCTGTCCGCGATTAGGGTGTCGGAGTGTCTGTCTACGCAAACGGATTCGCCCGCGTCGCCGGAGCCGTACCCGTCCTGACGCTCGCCGAACCCGCGGTCAACGCCGCGCGCACCGTCGAACTCGCGACGCGGGCCGCTGACGACGGCGCCTGCCTGGTCGTGTTCCCCGAACTCGGGCTGTGCGGGTACAGCGTCGACGACCTCTTCCACCAGGACGCCCTCCTCGACGGTTGCCGCACCGCACTCGACGACATCGTGACGGCCAGTGCCGGGCTCAAGCCGGTTCTCTGCGTCGGACTACCGATGCGCGTGGGTGACGGCCTGTACAACTGCGCCGCCGTGATCCACGACGGCGCGGTCCTGGGGGTGGTCCCGAAGTCGTACCTGCCGAACTACCGCGAGTTCTACGAGCAGCGCTTCTTCGCCGCGGCGCGCGACGCGATCCCCACGACCGTGCGGATCGGCGACGACGAGGTCCCGTTCGGTGCCGATCTCGTGTTCGAGGCCCGCGACCTGCCGGGTTTCGCACTGTTCGTCGAGATCTGCGAAGACGGCTGGGTGGCGATCCCACCGAGTACATGGGCAGCTCTCGGCGGCGCGACCGTGCTGGCCAACCTGTCGGGCAGCCCGGTCACCATCGGCAAGGAGAGCTACCGCACCAACCTGTGCACCGGGCATTCCGCGCGGACCATCTCGGCCCACGTGTACGTCGCTGCCGGGTACGGCGAGTCGACCACCGACCTCGCCTGGGACGGCGATGCCCTCATCACCGAGAACGGTTCGCTCCTCGCCCGCAGTGAACAGTTCGCGACGATCGACCAGATCATCACCGCCGACATCGATCTCGACCGCCTGCGGCAGGAACGCATGCGGATGATCAGCCTCCGGGACCAGGTCGGCGATCACTCCGACCGGTTGAAGTCGTTGCGTCGCATCGGTTTCGACTTCGGAGACCTGTCCGACGACGATGTCGTCCGGCGGGTGGTTCCCCGATTCCCTTATGTCCCAGCGGATTCCGCCGACCGCGACGAACGCTGCGCGGAGGTCCGCTCCATCCAGGTCCAGGGACTGGCCCAACGACTGCGCTCGACGGGTCTGGAGAAGATCGTCATCGGGGTGTCCGGCGGGCTGGACTCGACGCTCGCACTCTTGGTCGCGGTCGACACCTTCGATCGACTCGGTCTGCCGCGCACCAACATCCTCGGTTACACGATGCCCGGCTTCGCGACCGGCGGCCCGACACTGCGGCGCGCCCACGCGCTGATGAACTCGCTCGGGGTGAGCGGCGCGGAGATCGACATCCGGCCGTCCTGTGAGCAGATGCTCGCCGACCTCGACCATCCGTACGCGCGCGGCGAGAAGGTCTACGACGTCACCTTCGAGAACGTGCAGGCCGGTGAGCGGACCTCACACCTGTTCCGGCTCGCCAACGCCAACGGCGCCATCGTGCTCGGGACCGGCGATCTCTCCGAACTCGCGCTCGGATGGTGCACCTACGGCGTCGGCGACCAGATGTCGCACTACAACGTGAACGGGTCGGTGCCGAAAACGCTGATCCAGCACCTGATCCGGTGGATGATCACCAGCGGGCACCATTCCGCCGAGACCACCGAGACGCTCGTCGAGATCCTCGACGACGTCATCTCTCCCGAACTCGTCCCCGCCGGCGACGACGGCCGGATCCAGAGCACCGAGGACACGGTCGGCCCCTACGAGCTGCACGATTTCTTCCTCTATCACCTGACGCGCTTCGGTTATCGCCCGAGCAAGATCGCCTATCTCGCGCGCCAGGCGTGGGGTGACCGCAGCCGTGGCCCGTGGTCGGATCTGCTGGCCGAGGACAAGCGCAACGAGTACGACACCGCGACCATCGAGCACTGGCTCTCGGTGTTCCTGAAGCGGTTCATGGGCAACCAGTTCAAGCGCTCGGCGATGCCCAACGGCCCCAAGATCGGGTCGGGCGGGTCGCTGTCCCCACGCGGCGACTGGCGTTCACCCTCGGATGCGTCGGCGCGGGTCTGGCTGGACGAACTCGCCGGGGGCTAGTGCGGCGGGTGGTCGCGCCCTGCGCAAGCTCCGGCCGCTCCTCAGTACCTGCGGCCAGGCGGCCGTCGTGGACTACGAAGAACCCTCTTGAGGGTCCACATCTCTGCTCCCTGAGGTGCGAGCGAAGCGAGCCACGAAGGGCTCCGCAACCTGTCTCACCAGGCCCTTCGTGCCTCGTCGCTATCGCTCCTCGCACCTCAGGGAGCAATGGTTATGTCGTTCTTTCGGATCAGGGAGCAGGGTGGTCGCGCCCTCCGCAAGCTCCGGGAGCAGAACGGGACCAGGGGGCATGCGGTTCTTGCGGATCAGTCGCAGGCGGCCAGCAACTGCTTGATCTCGTCGTCGAAGGCGTTCGCGATGGCCCACGGGTCCGGGGTCTGATCGGTACAGCCGACGATGCCGATGTTGAGGTTGCCGTCGGCGGAGAAGACCGTGATGTTGAGTCCCAGGCCGTGCATGATCGGGCCCAGTGGGTACACGCCGGTCACGCGCGCGCCGAGGAAGTACAGCGGGAAATCCGGGCCGGCGACGTTGGACACCAGGACGTTGAACACCGGCGGATGCGCCGACGCCCAGTTGCGGTCGCCGTAGATCTTCATCGCGGTGGACAGTGTCGTACCGGGAGCGAACTGCGCCCAGGACCGCAGGATGTTCGCGTCGATCTCGGCGTGGTGCTCCTTCGAGGTCCGGCTCAGCTCGGCCTGCTTCCGCAGCCGCGCGACCGGGTCGGGCTCGTCGGAGGACAGCAGGGTGAACATGCCGGTCACCTTGTTGGTGCCCTCGACGACGAGGTCCTTCTCCTCGGCGCCGTGCACCGAGACCGGGACCATCCCGACCAGCGGACGATCGGGGAGCTCGTCGTGGCCGAGCAGGTAGGTGCGCAGCGCCCCGCCGACCATCGCGAGCACGACGTCGTTGAGTTTTACCTCGAAGTGGTTCTTCACGCGCTTCACATCGTCGAGCGAGAGCTGGGTGACGGCGATGCTGCGGTGCGGTGTGATGGGCGCGTTGAACCGGGTGCGTGGGGCACGGAACGGTGCGGGCATCGCCGAATCCTGTTGTGCCCGACGGAACCAGCCGACGGGTACGCCAAGCGTGCGGGGTAGCAGTTTGGCCATGGCGAGGGGCCGCTGCACGAAATAGTTGACCGCGCCGCCCGCGGCCATCGCGACGCGCGACGACGGGCCGGCCGACTCCCCCACCTTCTCGGCGTCGAGATCCGGCGGTTCGGGCGTGAGCGTGCACATCTGGGCGAGCATCTCGGCGCCCGTCACACCGTCGGTCCCGGCGTGGTGCATGCGCAGCATCGCGCAGACCCGGCCGTCGGCGAGACCCTCGATGATCCACAGCTCCCACAGCGGCTTGCCCCGGTCGAGCGTCTGCCCGGCGAGATGACCGCACAGTTCGGCGACCTCGCCGGCGCCGCCGGGGGCCGGCACGCCGACCCGGTGCACGTGCCTCTCGATGTCGAAGTCCTCGTCCTCGATCCACACCGGGTGGTCGATGTTGAACAGCGAGTTGTCGAGTTTCCGCCGGAACGCGGGTATGGCAGCGATGCGTCGCTCCATCTCGGCGCGGAGTTTGTCGAAGCGGTAGCCGCCCGGCATGGTGCTCGGATCGATCTCGAACAGACCGATGACATGCATCAGTTGCGAGCGTGTCTCGAGGTAGAGAAACGATGCGTCCAGTCCGCTCAAGCGCTGCATGGGATTCGCCTTCCCTCGACGTCGGGCACCCGACCCCGTGGGCACCCCACGCCATCATGCCGCACGTGACGACCCCGGCGGGGTCGGTTCCGGCACAGCCGTGACGACGTCGAGATGCCAGATGATCCCCGCTCAGAGCGGCAGCGAGTCGACCATGTCCAGAATGTCCTGTCCATCCGTTTCGAGCACGACGATCATGGCCAGCTCGCGCGACGGGTCGTCGGTGATCTTGAAGACCCCGCGTCCGTTCTCGTCGATCAACCCCGTCCCGTGCCGCCATCGCACCGGCCGCGACGTCTCCGAGGAACGCGAGTACTCCGCGTTCAGCGCATCTCGGGATGCGAACCAGAACACCCCGAAGGGGCGATCGACCGAGCCCGCGGCACATCGGACGACGAACACGGTGCGCACCTGACCCGCTCCGGTCTCCGACGGCCCGACCTCGTCCCGTCCGCCGGAGTAGCGGCGGATGCACTCGGTGTTCATCCACTGCGCCGCGGTGTCGGGGGCCTGCGGGAGCAGCTCCGGGAACTGCGCCACCAGCGGCGCGAACTCCCCCCAGCTCGCGCCCGTCCGGACCCGCTGCACGGGCCCGGACTCGGAGTACACACCCGCGCGGATCGCGATGACCCGGTAATCATGTTCTCCGGCAGGCACACTCACGTCCTCGGCGGAGGTCTCGGGTCCCTGGTGGACGACGTAGCCGTCGCCGCGGAGCAGCTGATAGGCCGACGCCCCGGACACCGGGTCCCACGACGCGACCACCCGTCCCGGTCGCGCCTGCAGGGTCAGGCCGCCGGGGGTGTCCGGCGCGTCGGGCGCGGTCACCGACCGGACCACGACGAAGCCGCCGACCGCGACCACCGCGGCGACGAGCACGATCAGCCCGATCAGCCACGGCCCCGACTCCAATCGGCGCGGCGAGCTCGGTGGCGTGGTGGGGGACGCCGAGGGTGTCGGTGAAGTCATCAGATCGGCAGCCTTCTCAGGACGTCGCCGGCTGCGGCGGCGGGCTCACCCGGGACGACCACCCACACCACCGACCGGGCATGGTCGCCGTCGTCGAAGGTGAGGATCGCCTGCCCCTGATCCCGCTGCTTGTCCGACAGGTACAGCGTGCCGGTGTGCCCCTGCGCGGTGGTGTAGTCGACGCCGCGGAGGTCGTGGGCGGTCACCTTCGCCGCCGCGACCGCTTCCTCCGGGGTCTCGTAGGTGTCGACGATCACCTGATACGCCGCCACACCCGGGTCCGACGGCCGCCCGCTGTCGTCGCCGGTCGCGGCGTCGGCGTCGCGGGTACACGACACGGTGCGTTTGCTCGACGAGAACGCGAGATCGCCGTCCTCGCCCCAGCAGCGCATCGCGTCGAAGCCGTTGGTGCTCAACGGCGTGGCCGGGATCAGGTCGTGGTACAGGTCGGCGATGGGTTGCAACTCGCCCCATGTCATGAAGACATCGACCTGTTCGGAGTTCCGGGAGAAGTCCGACACCCGGCCGCCGTCGTGCGCCGCGACCTGATACGTGTACATGCCGGGAACCGGCCGGGGCGCCGTGAACTCGGTGGCGGGCCCGGAATAGATCACGTCCTCGTTCTGGGTCACCACGTAGTCGGTGGCCCCGGCCACGCCGTTCCAGGTCAGTTCGACCGCGGTGGTCGTGACCTCCACGTCCGGGGGATCGGGGGTGTCCAGGGAGGTGGCCGACATGCGTGCGAAACCGATTCCGGCGCCGAGGATCCCGGCGACGAGCACCGCCACGATGCCGATCGCGGCGAGGTGGCGAGGCCGACGGACCGAAGTGGGTTGCGTCGCATCGTCATCGGGTGGCCAGATCTGCGACGGACCCGGTTGCACGGGCGGTGGCGTGTACCCCGTGCTCCCCGCGACGCCGGCGCCGACGTGCCGGAACCCCGGGCTCGGTTCCGGACCGGCCGGCGCGGGCCCGACGGGGGTCCCGGCCGGGGGCTCCGTCGGGGGCTCGGGCCTGATCGCCGGGCCGATGAGCGTTGCGCGGGAATCGAAGACGTCGGCGAGCGCGGCGGCGAACTCCCCCGCCGTCGGGTGACGGCGACCCGGCTCCTTGGCGATCGCCCGCGCGAGCACGGCGTCGACCCCGGCGGGCAGCGCCCGGTTGCGGGCGCTCGCCGACGGGGGTTCGTGATGCATGTGCGCGGTCATCAGTCCGTGCAGCGACGGCGAATCGAACGGCGGTGCACCGGTGAGGAGTTCGTACGCGGTGGCAGCGAGAGAATAGATGTCGCTCCGGCCGTCGACGCGCAACCCCTCGATCTGCTCTGGCGAGGCGTAGCGCATGGTCCCGATGGTGATCCCGGTACCGGTCAGGTGGGTCACCTCGTCGAGGACCTGGGCGATGCCGAAGTCGGTGAGCTTGACGGCCTCCGGGGCGCTGTCGGTGTCGCCGTCCGCGCCCGGCGTGATGAGGATGTTTGCCGGTTTGATGTCCCGGTGCATGACGCCGCGCCGGTGCGCCGCGTCCAGACCCGCCGCCGCCCCGGCGATGATCGTGCACGCGAGACCGGGGTCGAGGGGCGACTCCCGGGCGAGCATCCGGGCCGCGTCGGTACCCGGCACGTACTCCATCGCGATCCACAGCAACTCGTCGAAGACGCCACGGTCGTAGACGGCCACGATGTTGGGATGGTGCAGCGGAGCGACGATGTCGGCTTCGCGTTCGAACCGCGCGCGGAAGACCGGGTCCGCGGCGTGGACCGAGCGGAGCACCTTCAGGGCGTCGGCGCGCGGCAGCCGGGGATGCGCGGCCTGATAGACCTCGCCCATGCCGCCGCGTCCGAGCACGTCGAGGACGCGGTACCCCGCGATCAGGTCCCCTACCTGGTACATGACGTCCTCACCGATCCGTGTGCGGTGGCTGTGCTGGGGACGAATGGTACCGATTGTCGCGAAATGCGGTGGACCACACCGGTGCGGACTCTACGATCGTCGGCGATGGAAACCACCGAGAACCCGACCCCGACGACCGCCGAATTCACCCCGGCAGAGCTCGACGAGGCCTTCGCACAGTTCCAGCGCACGGTCGCCGAGATCGCCGTGAGCCGGGACTGGGATCGCTATGCCGAACTGTTCACCGAAGACGCCGACTACATCGAGCACGCCTTGGGCACCATGCGCGGCCGCGAGGAGATCCGGACCTGGATCTGGCGGACGATGACGTCGTTCCCCGGCAGTCACATGACCGGGTTCCCCTCGCTGTGGCATGTGGTCGACGCGCCGACCGGCCGGGTCATCTGCGAAGTCGACAACCCGATGCGCGATCCGGGCGACTCGACACACATCACCGCCACCAACATCACCATCCTCACCTACGCCGGCGACGGCCGGTGGAGTCGCGAAGAGGACGTCTACAACCCGATGGAGTTCGGGCGCGCGGCGATGCGCTGGTGTGAGAAGGCACGCGAACTGGGCACCATCGACGAACCGGCCACGGCGTGGATGGAGACGACGGGCGCGATGTTCGCCTCGCGTCCACGTTCCGGTTGAGGGCCCGCCGACCTGCGCGAACACCGGTTCCGGCGTCGCCCGTACCGACGTGACCGACACCACCGGCCGGACGCGTAACGCGACGCGCGGGCGTGAACGACACCCAGGCGACGGACTTGGGACACCGGTGTGCGTGCCGTACGCTAGAACTTTGACCAGTGGCGACGGGGCGGCTCGGGGGACCCGGCCCGACACACCACGGTCCGGTGGGCGGGGTGCGCACCTCCCCACGACGACGTCGCGAACCACGGTCGTGGCCGCCGGCCACGCACGCGGATCGATCGACACGACGCACGACGACGACACGCAATGACGACACACGCGGACACCGTTCGGAGGACATCTACATGGCACGCGACCTGACGCAACTCGAGCTACTCAAGGAGCTGGCCCCGGTTGCCGAGGACAACGTCAACCGCCACCTCAAGATCGCCAAGGACTGGAACCCGCACGACTACGTGCCGTGGGACGAGGGCCGTAACTTCGCCGCCCTGGGTGGCGTCGACTACGACCCCGAGCAGTCGCAGCTCGACGAGGTCGCCAAGGCCGCGATGATCACGAACCTCCTCACCGAGGACAACCTGCCGTCGTACCACCGTGTCATCGCCGACAACTTCTCGATGGACTCCGCCTGGGGCCACTGGGTCGGTCGCTGGACCGCCGAGGAGAACCGCCACGGCATCGTCATGCGCGACTACCTCGTGGTCACCCGCGGCGTCGATCCCGTCGCCCTCGAAGAGGCGCGGATGATCCACATGACCAATGGTTACGACCCGATGCTGGCCGCCGCCGGACGCGTGGACGAGCTCGAGGAGCACGCCGACGAGCTCGGTCTGCTGCATTCCGTGGCGTACGTGACCTTCCAGGAACTCGCGACCCGCGTCAGCCACCGCAACACCGGCAAGGCGTGCAACGACCCGATCGCCGACAAGATGCTGCAGCGCATCGCGGCCGACGAGAACCTGCACATGATCTTCTACCGCAACATCTGCGGTGCGGGCTTCGACATCTCCCCCGACCAGACGCTGCGCGCCGTCACCGACATCGTGACCAACTTCCAGATGCCCGGCGCCGGTATGCCCAACTTCCGTCGCCACGGCGTGCTCATGGCCAAGCACGGCATCTACGACCTGCGTCAGCACCTCGAAGAGGTCGTCATGCCGGTCCTGCGTAAGTGGAACGTCTTCGAACGCGACGACTTCAGCAGCGAGGGCGAGAAGACCCGCGAGGAGCTCGCCGCCTTCCTCGAGCAGCTCGAGAAGGACACCATCCGCTTCGAGGAGATGCGCGACCGTTCGCTCGCCCGCGAGGCCAAGAAGCGGGAGCAGCAGGCATCCTGAGCACCCTCATCGACAGCCACCCGGCGCCCTCGACCACCGAAGGCTCGCTTCCCAGCTCCCTAAGGAGCGAGCTTGCGAGCGTCTCGAAGGGACTGCGTATCGGGTCCATCGAACTGGCCAGCCCGGTCGTACTGGCCCCGATGGCGGGTGTCACCAACGTCGCGTTCCGGACGCTGTGCCGCGAACTCGAGCTCGCCCGCACCGGAACCGTCTCCGGGCTGTACGTCTGTGAGATGGTCACGGCGCGCGCGCTCGTGGAGCGGCACCCGGTCACGATGCACATGACGACCTTCGGACCCGACGAGAACCCGCGGTCGATGCAGCTCTACACCGTCGACCCGGAGTACACGTACCAAGCCGCGAAGATGATCGTCGACGAGAATCTCGCCGACCACATCGACATGAACTTCGGCTGCCCGGTCCCCAAGGTGACCCGCAAGGGCGGGGGGTCGGCGATCCCCTACAAGCGCACGCTGTTCCGCAAGATCGTCGCGGCGGCCGTCCGAGCCACCGAGGGCACCGACATCCCGGTGACGGTCAAGTTCCGGATCGGCATCGACGACGATCACCGCACCCATCTCGACGCCGGCCGGATCGCCGCCGAAGAAGGTGCCGCGGCCGTCGCCCTCCACGCGCGCACCGCATCGCAGCGATACTCCGGTGAGGCCGACTGGGACGAGATCGCCCGACTCAAGGAGCACGTCACCACCGTGCCGGTGCTCGGCAACGGCGACATCTTCGAACCCGCCGATGCGGTCGCGATGATGCGCCGGACCGGCTGCGACGGCGTCGTCGTCGGTCGCGGTTGCCTCGGCCGGCCCTGGCTGTTCGCCGAACTCGCCGCCGAACTCGGCGGCTTCGACGCTCCGGCGCCGCCGAACCTGGGCGAGGTCGCCGACATCATGGTCCGGCACTGCCAGCTCCTCGTCGATCACCACGGCGAGATGAAGGGTTGCCGCGAGATCCGCAAGCACGTCGCCTGGTACCTTCGCGGCTTCCCGGCCGGCTCGGAGATCCGGCGGCGGATGGCGCTCGTCGGCAGCGTCGACGAACTGCGTGAACTGCTGGCCGAGCTGCCGGCCGACGCGCCGTTCCCCACCGACGGTCACGGCCCGCGCGGCCGGCAGGGTTCGCCGGCGAAGGTCGCGCTGCCGGACGGCTGGCTCGACGACCCCGACGAGGACGTGATCCCCGCAGGCGCCGAGATCATGCACTCCGGCGGTTGAACCGGATTGCGAAAACCGTCACAACCGGTGCCTGGCTGAGACGCTTTCTCAGGTGGGATCAGTACTATTGCGCGGAGGTCCCGGTCGCCGGGACCTCCATTCTGTGCGCACCGCGCTGGTCGAGCCCCGATCCGCGGTGACTCCGCGACACGACCACGGGGCATGAGGAACGTGCATTGAGTCGTAGGACACCGGGCCCGGACGACCCCGAGGTGGGCGACGCCGATCGCTCTCGTCGTGGTCGACGCGCCGGACGCTCCCGCGACGACTTCGAGCCCGTCCCCGGTCCGGACGCGCCCGGTTCCACCGACCAGGGCTCCCCTCCCCCGGCGCACCCCAGCCTCCGCGAGCCACGCTCGGCAGATCGCTTCGTCCGGGGACGCACTCGCCTGACGGTCCGCCAGCTCATGGAGCAGATGAACGCGGAGGAGTCGTCGCCGTCGGAGCCCCCCGCCGGCTCCGGCCGGTCCGGCACCCGCCGCGCGACACCACCGCGCCCGGAGTCGCGGACGTCCGAGCCCCCGTCGTCGACCCGCGGGCGGTCCCGCCGTACCGGACCGCCGTTCGGTGGGAATGCCACGCCACCGTCATCCCCGGGCGGGCGGGTCCCCGCCGCTCCGCAGCCGGCGCCCGACGACCGCCCGACGACCGTCCATCGTTTCGACAACGAGGTCACCCAGAAGATCCCCACCGTCGGCGACGCCGCGCCCGACCTGTCCGATCGCGCCACCGAGCAGCGGGTGATCGAGGAATCCCGCGCCCAGGAGCCGGTCGCCGGCGGCCCGGCCGGACCGCCGGCCCAGCCCCCGCTGGAACGCACACCCGACCTCACCGAACCCCTCGCCCTGCGCTCGGCGCCTCGGCGCCATCCCGGACGCGACGAGGACCGGCAGGGCGCGATGCTGCGCAAGACCGCCGCGACCGGACGCATCCTGGTCGCCATCGCGTGCGTGCTCGCACTGGTGGGCACCGGCTTCGTCTGGGGTTACCTGCAGTCGTGGAACGGCAACTGGCGGAACGTCACCGCCGTCGACCCCGATGACCAGAACATCCGGAACAAGGACGCCCAGTACGGCGACGAGACGTACCTCATCGTCGGTACCGACACCCGCGGTGGCCAGAACTCCAGGGTCGGCGCCGGCACCACCGCCGACGCCGAGGGCGCCCGTTCGGACACCGTCATCCTGGTGAACATCCCGGCCAACCGCAGTCGCGTCGTCGCGGTGTCGTTCCCGCGCGACCTGCAGGTGGATCAGCCGGCGTGCAACGCGTGGGACAACGAGACCGGTGAGTACGGCGCCGAGATGCCGGCCCAGTCCGGCGTCAAGCTCAACAGCGTCTACTTCTACGGCGGTCCGCAGTGTCTCGTTCGCGTGATCACCGCGATGAGCGGGCTCAACATCAACCACTTCATCGGGATGGACTTCGTCGGCTTCGAGAAGGTGGTCCGCGCGATCGGCGGCGTCGAGGTCTGCTCGACGGTGCCGCTCTACGACTACGAGATCGGCCAGATCCTGCGTAAGCCGGGCAAGCAGAAGCTGACCGGCCGACGCGCGCTGAACTACGTGCGCGCCCGCAACATCAGCACGGAGGGCAACGGCGACTACGGCCGGATCAAACGCCAGCAGCTCTTCATGTCGTCGCTGTTGCGGTCGAGCCTGTCGGGCAATGTGCTGTCGAACCCCAACAAACTCAACGGGATCGTCAACACGTTCATCGAATACAGCTACGTCGACGGCGTCGACACCCAGTCGCTCATCAACCTGGCCGAGTCGATGCAGGGCATCGAGGCCGGCCGCGTCTCGTTCCTGACGATCCCGACGTCGGGTACCTCCACCGACGGCGCCAACAACGAGATCCCGCGCACCAGCGACATCGACGCGATCTTCGACGCCATCATCGACGACCTGCCGCTCCCCGGCGAGCAGGCGCGCAAGAAGCCGCCGTCGTCGTCGAAGGCGCCGACGAGTCCCGGCGCACCGAGCACCGGCTCGAACGCCAGTGCTCCCGGACCCGTGACCGCGACCGCCCAGAACCCCGGCAATGTCGGCGTCCGGGTTCTCAACGGCACGGGCCAGACGGGCCTCGCCACCGAGGTGTCCGAGCAGCTCACGCCGTACGGCTTCGACGTGCGGGGTGTCGCCGATGCCTCGGAGAACCGGGACGACACCGTCGTGCGCTACGGGCCGGGACAGCGCGACGCCGCCGCGACGCTGGCCGAGATGTTCCCGAACGCGAGCATCCAGCTCGACCGCACGGTCAAGTCAGGTGTCGAGCTCATCGTCGGTGCGGATTTCACCGGCTCCCTGGAGTCGGTACCGGCCTCCGGGGCGACCCTGACGGCGAACCAGCTCGCACCCGCGGAGAACACCGGCAATCTGCCCAACGACCTGGCCATCACGAACGCGGGCGACACCACCTGCACGTGATCTCAGGGTGTCGGTGCACTCGCAGGTGGACGGATCTGCACCCGACGTTCACTGGACGTTCATCGGTCGGAGTCGGCCTGGAGTGATCACGCACGTATCCTGGGACCATGCGTACCGCCTATCAAGAGCAACTCGAGGCGCTGACCTCGGTATTGGGTGAGATGTGCGAGCTCGCCGGCACCGCGATGGCGCGCGCCACGCAGGCACTGCTGCAGGCCGATCTCGCCATCGCCGAAGAGGTCATCGGGGACACCGACCGGATGAGCCGGCTGACGGCTCGCGCGGAGGAACAGTGCTTCGCGCTCCTCGCCCTGCAGGCCCCGGTCGCCGGTGACCTGCGTGGAGTCGTGAGTGGATTCCAGATCGTCGCCGACGCCGATCGGATGGGTGCACTGGCGCTGCACGTCGCCAAGGTCGCCCGCCGCCGGCATCCCGCCAAGGCACTGCCGGAGGAGGTCAACGGCTACTTCGCCGAGATGGGCCGCCTGGCCGTCACCCTGGCCAAGAACGCTCATGAGGTCCTCGTGACCAGCGACCCGCAGGCCGCCCTTCGTCTCCAGGAAGACGACGACGCCATGGACGACCTCCACCGCCACCTGTTCACCGTCCTGATGGACCGCGAGTGGAAGCACGGCGTCGCCGCCGCGGTGGACGTGACCCTGCTCGGCCGCTACTACGAACGGTTCGCCGACCACGCCGTACTCATCGGGCGCCGCGTGGTGTTCGCCGCGACGGGCAAGACCCCGGAGCAGTTCCAGAGCGTGGGGTGATTTCCCTCGCTCGGTGCTGGACATCGAGCGAGGGCCACACCGAAAGAGGCCGAGAATTCAGTTTCCGACACTGAATCTCGGCCTTTTTTTCATGTCCGTGAATATCTGGGCCCCAACGACGTCGAGGAGATTTCACACGCGCCGAGGTCGTCGTTAGGGTGGCGACATGGCCCAGCACTATCCGACCGAGCCCGATTTCAATGCGGTGACCGACGAGGACGCAGAGGCTGCCGCCCACCGCCGCAAGATCCTGGCCTACCTGGGTGTGACCGCGTCGCTGGTCGCCCTGCTGGTGATCCTGCTGCTCAACATGTGACACCCCGACACGACGACCCAGGCACGACGAGGCCCGCTCCCCCGAACGGGTGAGCGGGCCTGTTCGCGCGCGAAGGCTCAGCCGAAGCGGCCGGAGATGTAGTCCTCGGTCTCTTTCTTCGTCGGGTTCGAGAACATCGTCTCGGTGTCGTTGATCTCGACGAGCTGTCCCGGCTGGCCGACCGCCTCGAGGTTGAAGAACGCGGTCTGGTCGCTGACGCGAGCGGCCTGCTGCATGTTGTGGGTCACGATGACGATGGTGTACTCCTTCTTGAGTTCACCCATCAGGTCCTCGATGGCCAGCGTCGAGATCGGGTCGAGCGCCGAACACGGCTCGTCCATGAGCAGGACGTCGGGAGAGACCGCGATGGCGCGGGCGATGCACAGACGCTGCTGCTGACCACCCGACAGCCCGCCGCCCGGCTTGTCGAGGCGATCCTTGACCTCTTCCCAGAGGTTGGCGCCGCGCAGGCTCTTCTCGGCGACGTCGTCGAGCTGTGAGCGGTTCCGCACACCCTGCAGACGCAGCCCGGCGACGACGTTGTCGCGGATCGACATCGTCGGGAACGGGTTCGGCCGCTGGAACACCATGCCGATGGTCGCGCGCACGCTCACCGGGTCCACGGTCTTGCCGTAGATGTCCTCGCCGTCGAGCAGCACGCTGCCCTTGGCGTAGGCACCCGGGGTGACCTCGTGCATGCGGTTGAGGGTCCGGAGCACGGTCGACTTACCGCAGCCCGACGGGCCGATGAACGCGGTGATGCAGCGCGGCGGCACCTCGAGGGTGACGTCCTTGACCGCGTGGAAGTCGCCGTAATAGATGTTCAGGTCTTTGATGTCGAGGCGCTTTGCCATGTCATTGGTCCGTTCTGGAAAAGATGACCCGAGAAGGGTGGGAGGTCAGGAAGTCTTGGGGGCGAAGATCTTCGACACCGCCTTGGCGCCGAAGTAGACGATGGCAACGAGGATCACCAATGTCAGCGCCGCGCCCCACACCTGATCGAAGGCGCCCGGCCCGTTGTTGTACTGCTGCACCATCATCAGCGGCAACGACTGCTGGTTGCCGTCGAAGGGATTCCAGTTCATCGCACGCGTCGCACCGACGAGGATCAGCACTGGTGCCGACTCGCCCATCACTCGGGCGATGGCGAGCATGACGCCCGTGACGATGCCCGACAGCGCCGTCGGCAGGACGATCTTCACGATGGTCTTCCACTTCGGGATGCCGAGGGCGTACGACGCCTCGCGCAAATCCTGCGGGACGATCTTGAGCATCTCCTCGGTGGCGCGCACCACGAGCGGAACCATCAGCAGCACCAGGGCGATGGCCACCACGAATCCCGATCGGGGCAGGCCGAGCGTGGTGCGCCAGACCGCGTAGACGAACAGCGCGGCGACGATCGAGGGCACACCCGACAGGATGTCGACCATGAAGGTGGTGACACGCGCGAGGAGCGACTTCTTGGTCGCGTACTCCACCAGGTAGATGGCGACGAAGATGCCGAGCGGGATGGAGATGACCGCGGCCAGCGCGGTCTGCATCAGGGTGCCGATGATCGCGTTGGCCGCACCGCCGCGACGCTCGGCCTGGGTCCACCAGTCGATGTCGATGATCGCGCCGATACCGCGCGACACCAGCGTGAAGACCAGCCAGAGCAGGGGAACCAGCGCCAGCAGGAGGGCGGCCATGACGGCGACGCGCACGGTCCCGTCGGTGAAACGCCGACGCCCGGACATCGGGGTGAAGCCGGAGGGCTTCTTGACCGGATCGGCCGCGGAAGTAGTCGTGGTCACAGACATGGTCACTTCTTTCCGGCGACGACCGCGCGGGCGGCGGCGTTGACGATGAAGGTCAGGACGAACAGGGTCAGGCCGGCCGAGATGTAGGCGCCGGTCTTGGCGGGCGAGTCGAATTCGGCCGCGTTGTTGGCGATCTTCGTCGCGAAGGTCTCGCCGCTCTCCATGAGGTTGAAGTTCATGGGACCGGCGGTCGAGATGATGAGCAGCAGCGCCATCGTCTCGCCGAGCGCGCGGCCCAGGCCGAGCATCGAACCGGAGATGTACCCGGAGAACCCGAAGGGCAGCACGGCGACCTTGACGACCTCGAACTTGGTGGCGCCCAGGGCGAGCGCGGCTTCACGATGCCCCTTGGGGGTCTGCATGAAGACCTCGCGCGTGACCGCGGTGATGATCGGCAGGATCATGACCGCCAGCACGATGCCTGCGGTCAGCAGCGTGCCGCCGGTGCTCATGTTGGCGATCTGGGTGGGCTCCTGGAAGAACGGCAGGAAGCCGAGATTGCCGACCAGCCACTCGTTCACCGGCACCAGCGCCGGGCCGAGCACGAGAATGCCCCAGAGGCCGTAGACGATGGACGGCACCGCGGCGAGGAGGTCGACGGTGTAGGTGATCGGGCCGACGAAGCGCTTCGGCGCGTACTCGGTGAGGAAGATCGAGATACCCAGCGCCACCGGCATGGCGATCAGCAGCGCGATGACCGACACCACGACCGTTGCGTAGAACAGCTGGGGGATACCGAAGGCGAGCTGATCTCCGCTGGTGATCCACTGCCCGGTGTAGGTGAAGAAGTTCTCCTCGTTCTGCGCCAGCGACGGAATCGCCTGTGCGAGAAGGAAGAGTGCGATCAGCGCGATGACGATCGAGACCACGAATCCCGAGCCGACGGCCAGGGTGCGGAACACCCGGTCGGCGACGCGGTGATGCGCGGCCGCGTGGAGCGAGGATCCGGGTTGGTCGGGCGATGACCCGGGGGCCTGGAATTCGCCGGTGTCCGGCGGGATCGCGCCACCCTCTTTGCTCAGCGAGGTCATGCGTCCTTCTTGTGATTCGGCTCTGGTCATTGGGGCCACTTCCCGCCGTCTCGTGGACACGCGAAATGTCGTGTCAGTGTGTCAACCACACGCGCGGGACCGCAACCGAGGCGGCCCCGCGCACGTGATCAGAGGGGATTGATCAGGCGTTTCCGGACCCACCGGACAGCGAGTCGATGGTCCCCTGCAGCTTGGTCTTGAAGGCGTCGGGTACCGGCACGTAGCCGATCTCCTCGAGGCCGGCCTGGCCGTCGTTCAGGACCGCGGTGAACGCGTCCTTCAGCGTCTGGCTGGTGGCCTCGTCCTCGTAGCCCGCCGAGCAGACGATCGAGTACGGGGTGAGCAGCAGCGGGTAGGCGCCCGGAGCCTTCGAAGCGAACAGGGCGTCGGTGTCGACGACGAGGTCCTTGCTGGCCGGATCGGCGAAGGCCAGCGACTCGAGGGCGTTGCCCGCGCTCTCCGCGTTCAGCGTGACCGGGCCGGCGCCGAAGTCGATCTGAGCGACACCGAGGTCGTTCTCGGTGGCGAAGCCCCACTCGACGTAGGTGATCGAACCCGGGGTCTTCTTGACGGTGTCGCCGACGCCGGTCGACTTCGAGGCACCGGAACCGACACCCTTGGGTGCGAATTCCTTGCTGTGCTCGTACGGCCAGTCAGCGGGGGCCGAGTTCTCCAGGAAGCGCTGGAAGTTGTCGGTGGTGCCCGAGCTGTCCGAGCGGTACACCGGCACGATGTCGGTGGTGGGCAGCGTCACGCCGGGGTTCAGCGCGGCGATCTTGGGATCGTTCCAGGTGGTGATCTTGCCGTTGAAGATCTGCGCGATGACGCTGGGGTTGAGCTTGAGGTCCTCGACACCGTCGAGGTTGTAGGCGACCGCGACGGGGCCGACGACCAGCGGGAGGTGCCAGGGGGCGTTGCCGTTGCAACGTGCGGTGGCGTCGGTGACCTCGTCGTCCTTGAGGGCCGAGTCCGAGCCGGCGAAGTCGACGTCGCCCGCGATGAACTTCTTGATGCCGTCGCCCGAGCCGCTGCCGGTGTAGTCGAGCACGATGTCGCTGTTGTCGGTGAGGACCTGGCTGAAGTGCTCCATGGCCTTCTGCTGCGCGGTCGAGCCCTCGCCGCTGACAGTCTGTTCGCTTCCCCCACCGCCGCACGCCGTGACGAGTGTCAGTGCCGCGATCGCCGACACCGACGCCAGGGCGCCGTTCCGATTGATTTTCACCGCTGGTGTTGCCTTTCCGTTCGCGTTCCCCGCACCGACTGGCGTCGGCTCCGGAGTGTCCGAGTGGAAAGCTATGGGGGCGTGGTGGACTGATCCCCTCCAAAAGATGAACGACAGGTGAACTGGCCAAGGCAGACGGGGTGCGACCTGCCCAGGCGTGATCGTACGTGATCTGCGTAACCCGACATTCGAGACTTAGGCAAGCCTTGCTATAGTTCTGCGGATCGCACTCATGGCAACGCGTTCACCAACCCCGGATTCGACCCCCCGGCACGTCGACCCCC
>NZ_SCOC01000026.1:0-69273 GCF_005502615.1 Gordonia sp. ALPHA1B1
TGATCACCGACCTCAGCGCCGGCGTCCCCAAGGTGCTCACCGAGCTCACCACCCTGGGCCGGACCCTGAAGAAGCGAGCCGCTGACGTGCTCGCCTACTTCGAACGACCCGGCCACCAGCAACGGGCCGACCGAGGCGCTCAACGGACGGCTCGAACACCTGCGCGGCTCCGCACCCGGGTTCCGCAACCTGACCAACTACATCGCCCGAAGCCTGCTCGAGACCGGCGGCTTCAGACCCCAACTCCTACACCCCCGATTGGGATGAGCCGAATTAACCGGTTCTTCACCGAAACCTTCGAGCCATATTCGCGCCCCGGTTCGCATCGCGTCCCCTCGGCGCAAGACCCGAGTCGGTGTGCCACTCGGCTCCCGGCGCCGCGGGCGCTCTGGAAGAGTGTCCCCATGACCACTCCATCTCCCGAGCGCGAAGTGCTCACCTGGGAGCTCAACGGCATCGCCTGCCGTGAACTCGCCGAGCAGGTGGCCGCCGACGCGTTCGTCCCGGACATCATCCTCGGAATCGCCCGCGGCGGCCTGATCCCGGCCGGCGCCCTCGCCTACGCCTTGGACTGCAAGCTGATGATCTCGTTGAACGTCGAGTTCTACACCGGCGTCGGCGAGACACTGTCCGAACCGGTGATGCTGCCCTCGCTCCTGGAGTCGAGCGGTCTGACCGACCAGCGGGTGCTCGTCGTCGACGACGTGGCCGACACCGGCAAGACCCTCAAACTGGTCAACGATTTCTGCCAGGAGCAGGGACGGGTCGCCGAGGTCCGCAACGCCGTGCTCTACAAGAAGCCGCACACCATCACGATCCCCGACTACAGCTGGCGGACCACCGACAAGTGGATCGACTTCCCCTGGTCCGTGCACGGCCCGATCGTGGCGGTGCAGCGATGACCGCGGACAAGACCGGCGCCGAGACCACGGTCCGCGACAACCCCGCCGCACGCCGCTACGACATCCACGTCGACGCGCCCGGTGGTGACGCACTGGCCGGCTTCGCCGAGTACCGCGACCGGGTCTCCGGGACCGACGACGCTCCGACGACCGAGCGGGTGTTCTTCCACACCGAGGTCGACCCGGCGTTCGGCGGACGCGGTCTCGCGACGATCCTGGTGTGCGAAGCCCTCGAAGACGCCCGCGCACGCAACCTCACGATCGTAGGCGTGTGCCCGCTGGTGGCTTCGTTCCTGAAGAAACACCCGGAATATGCCGACGCGACCGCTCCAGTGACGCCGGCCGTCCTCGAGTGGTTGCGCTCCTGATCCGGACTGGTCTGAATCTCGTCCTCACGTGCCCGAGACGCTCCGCACCACCTCGCCCTCTGCGGTCATCTCGATCCGACGCGTGCCGTCTCGCGACGAGACGACCACGGACGCCGCCACCGGTCGGCCCGGCGGCATGATCCGGGCTGTCACCCGCTCGTTGTCGGCAGCCAACTCATCGAGCAACAGGCGCGCCATCCGATCGCGTGACGAAGCGCGGTCTTCTTCATCGAGCGATTGCAGCGCCCCGTCGTCGAGCAGGATCACCACCGCCCCGCGGGCTCGCGCCGCCCACACCGCATCCCGGATCGCGGGCGTGTCCCAGTCGGGTGCCCGGATGCCGTCGCGGAGCTGGGCCTCGAGCAGATGCATCTCGGCGATCTCCGACGACGAGAACTCGTCGGCCGCGGCGATGCGCTCCAGGACCGGGCGCGCACGCTGCTCGAAGTCCTCGAAATTGCGCCGGCGCTCGTCGGCGGCCGCCTCCGTCGATGCTGCGTCGAACGCCTCCCGGAGGGACCGGGCCCGCAGTTCGGCATTCTGATCGGCCATCGGCCGGAGGATGAGCAGGAACAGCGCCGACAGGACGAGAACCGGGTATGCCCACACGGTGATCGTCACGCCGGGAACGAAGCCGATGCCCCGGTCGAGACCCCACAGCCCGCACAGCACGCTCATCGCCACTGCGCCGGCCCACGCGATTCCCGGCTGCCCACGCACCGCGACGAGCGTCAGCACCACGATTCCTCCTGCGGTCGCCGGGCCGTTCTGCAGCGTCATGTACTGCTCGGCGGGCAGCGACCACCACGAAATCCCGGTCGCGGCGAGCACCGCGACGGCGGCCGCAACGGCCGACCGTCGATCACATCGGCCGTCCGGGAGTCGCACCACCCGTCGTGCCGTGACCACCAGCAGCCCGAATGCCACGATCAAGCCTGCCCATCGACGGGGTGAGGTGATGTGCAGGCCGGTTCCGACGGTCACTGTCACGTACGCGACCGCGAATCCGACGAGCGCGACAAGCACTGCGCGGGATCGAAACCCGAAGAGGTCGTCGTCCTGACCGCCGGTCCCGGCGGCCGCGCAAGCAGTTGCGGCGGACGCCTGGATGCCTGCGCCGCTCATCTCGGCGACCATGAGAGCCTCACCACCGTCCCGCGGCCGGGAGCGCTGCGCACCTCCGCGTCGCCGCCGATCGCGCGCATTCGACCGATGAGTCCGGCGTCGATGCCGAAGCGCGACGAGTCGAGATGTCCGGGGTCGAACCCCACTCCGTCGTCGGCGACGCCCACCCAGAGCGCGTCGGCCGCGAGTTCACCCCCGACGACCCGCTCCGCGTGGTCCCCGGCATGGCGCACGCTGTTGCGCATCGCCTCCGACAGAGCGGCGAGCACGGCCTCGACGACCTCCGCTGGATAGGTCTGGCCGTTGTCGACGACGTGGACGGTGAATTCCACGTCGTCGTCGATCTGTGCGGTCGTCAGCCGGACTTTCCGGAGCAACTCTGTCGGGACGACGTCACCGCCCACATCGCGGTCGCCGCGACGCCAGGCGTCGATCTCGCCGAGAGCCTGTCGGGCCTGCTCGGCCACCCGCTGGTCCTGGGTCGACGGCCGCAGCGCGAGGAGGCAGGCGATCACATGATCGTGTATCAACGCGTCATAGCGGGAGCGTTCGGCTTCCCGTGCGACCGCCGACGCGGTCACCTCCGCCGCCCGCACCGCGGTGGAGCGCGTCTCCCCCAGCTTCTGAGCGGTTCGCATCGTCACAATCCCCACCGCCATGAACACCCCCGTCAGCCCGATGGTCAGAGCGGTACTCGTGTACATCGTCGCCCGGACACCACCGAACACGGCCAGCTGATTGGCGGTGTGCACCATCGCCGTCGCCACCACGAGATAGCCGATCGCCGAGCCGAACCGGAGCGCGATCACCAACGCGAGCCCGGGGACGCCGGGAAACTGCACCAGCCACACCGGCCACCGTCCGTACCCGCCCGCGGTGTCGGGGTTCCATGCGACGAACCACAATGCCGTCGCCAGGAGGTAACCGGCGGCGCTGCAGATGCCCGCCGACAGTATCCATCCCGTCGTCGGACGGAAACTACCGACGAGCAGTGCGATCGCGGGTCCGACGATGAGTGCTGCGCTGAGCGGCGGCCACCACGAAGCCGTCAGCGAGGCCGAACCGATCAGAACCGGCAGCATCGCCGCGGAGTAGGCGATCACGCCCGCTCCGACGAAGCGAGCCGCATACTGTTGTGCGCGTACCAGATCGGCGTTGGTCTCGATGGGTTCCGCGTCGGTGGCAGCGCCGTCGTCGACCGTCCGAGCGCTAGACGTTCTCAGCACGTGCCTCGCGCCCGATTTCGGTGTGGACCAGCACACGGGGGTGGAACTCGACCCGGTGAGAGACGTGGCTCGCGTCCACTCCGACCGACGCGAGCGCGTCGCGACCCGGTGGTTGGATGCGTACCGTCACGCGGCCGTCCTCGACCTCGTCCAGCAGCTCGGCGACCGCGTTCGCCAGCCGTTCGCGCGCCACGGCCGCGTGCGCGTCGTCGAGCGCGGCCAGCCCGCCGTCGTCGAGCAGAACGACGCGCACACCCCGCTGACGCGCCCGCCACGCCGCGTCCCGGACCATCGGGAGGTCGAGCCCGGAGGCACGGATGCCGTCGCGTAATTGCGCCTCGAGCAGCCGGGCCGTGGCCACCTCGTCGGCGGTGAAGGTCTCGCGGCGCGCCATGCGTGTGAGGACGGGGCGTGCGCGTTCGTCGAGAGCGGCGAGACGTCGGTCCCGCACCTCGGTGGCCGCAGCGGCGGCGGCGTCGAGCGCCGCCTGGCGTTCGTTGGCCTCGCGTAGTTCGTAGATGTTGCGGGCCATCGGGCGCAGCATGACGGAGAACAGCGACCCCATGATCATGATCGCGTATCCCGGCAGGGTGATCGACAGTCCCCAGACCGCTCCGGCGGTCGAGACGGCGCCCCACACGACCGCGATGACGCTGATGCAACCGCTCGCCAGCCACGCCGCCAGGGGACGACCGCGCACCGCGACGAAGGCCAGGATGATCACCGAGGCCCCCATCGGCGGCCCGGTCTGCATCACGTGCGACGGCGGCGACGGCAACGAGAACAGCGTCACGGCCACGGCCGAGACGGTCATCGCGGCGATGACGGAGGTCGTCGATCCGGGCAGCGGATCACCGGGCGAATCGAGGATCGTCATCCCGGCCACGACGAACAACACGAAACCGGCGAACACCCCGGTCCACTGCCACCACCCGGTGATGGACGAGTCGGCATAGAGCGTCACGGCGAAGTAGCCGCATGCGAACGCGCCCATCATCAGCCACAGGGGCCGCGACCCGATGCCGAACGCATTGACGACCTCGCCGCGTTCGGCGTCGTCGACGCCGCGAGAACACTCTCGTCTCACGGCCGCTCCCATCGGATCTGAACCGTGGTCCCCCGCCCGGCGCGACTGTGCACCCGCGCGTGGCCACCGGGCAGCCTCGCGAGACGACCGCGGATGCTCACCGCGATTCCCAGCCGGCCGACCGCCACCGACTCCGGATCGAACCCGACGCCGTCGTCGACGACCGCCATGCTCAGGGCGTCGGATGCCAACTGCACGATGACGGCGCATTCGGCATCGTCCCCGGCGTGGCGCAGCACGTTCCGCAACGACTCCGACATCGCCTCGACGACCGCATCGAGGACCTCGACGGGATACGAGGCCGGCTCAGCACGCCGAACCTCCACGCCGTCCTGGTCACCGGGGTCCTGGTCATCGGCGTTCTGGCCACCCACGACCTCCACGTCGAATCGTTCGGAGATGTCGGCGGCGGCCAGCCTGATGCGCCGGACCACCTCGACATCCGTCACGGTGTCCGCATCCCCGGGTCCCGGCACCCGGGCGAGTTCGTCGAGGGCCGACGCGGCCTGGGCGGCGAGCCGCTCGTCGGGACGCCCCGGCCGGACGGCCAGGAGTGAGGCGATGACCCGGTCGTGCACGATGGCGTCGAACCGCTCCTTCTCCACCTCGCGGGCCGACGCCGCGGCCACGTTGGCCGCGGTGCGGTAGGTCTCCTCACGCGTCTCGTCGAGCTCACGGCCGGTGCGGGTCGCGACCAGCACGACCGCGAGGAAGACACCGGTGAACACCAGCGACCACAGGATCTCCACGGGCGCATCGGAAGTCACCTCACCGAACCGGCCGAGCTGCTGGGAGATGTGCGCGAGGGTCGACGACACGAGCAGACCCGCCACCGCGAGACGCGGCCGCACGAGCATCAGCACCATGCTCGGCATACCGCAGAAGGCGACCATCCACTGCGCCGAGTCGTCGGGATTCGTCAGGGTCGTCCCGTTCCAGGCCACGAACCACAGACCCAGGCCGAGGATGTACCCGGCCCAGGTCGTCAGGGCGAGCGGGGTGAGCCACGCCGTACCCGGTCGAAAGGTCGCCGCGATCAACAGGATTCCTGGTCCGACCGACAGCAGGATGCTCAGCGGTGGCCACCAGGCGTCGGTCAGCGGCGCCGAGGCGAGGATCGATGCCGCGGAGACCACGGGGTAACCGATGAAACCCAGGCCCAGGAAGCGGGCGCCCACCCGGCGGACGCGGTCCAGATCCGGCTCCGCCGAATCCGATTCGAATGCGCGCCGCACCCACGCGGGTCGTGCGGGGGTGTCGCCGCTCGCGAGATCGGTGGTGGGCATCGCGTCTCAGCCTCACACCGTCCGACTCGACCGGTCAATCCCCTGTTGAGACCAAATACGACGAAACCGGCCCGCCCCCTGTGGGGAACGGGCCGGTGACGGTAGAACTCGTTGGGAGAGGGCCTACTTGGCCTTCTCCAGCACCTCGACGAGACGCCAGTGCTTGGTCGCCGACAGCGGGCGGGTCTCCATGATCCGCACGCGGTCACCGACGCCGGCATCGCCGTTCTCGTCGTGGGCCTTGACCTTGCTCGTGGTCCGGATGATCTTGCCGTAGAGCGGGTGGCTCTTACGATCTTCCAGCTCGACCACGATGGTCTTCTGCATCTTGTCGCTGACCACGTAGCCGATGCGCTCCTTGCGGCGTGCGCGCACCTCGGTCTGGGTTTCGGTCACCTTCTGGTCCTCACTCATGCGTCATCACCATCCGGTCCGGACGCCAGGCCCAGCTCCCGTTCGCGCATCACGGTGTAGATACGCGCGATCTCGCGACGCACGGTCCGCAGGCGACGGTTGTTGTCGAGCTGGCCGGTGGCCATCTGGAACCGAAGGTTGAACAGTTCTTCCTTCGACTCTTTCAGGCGATCGACCAGATCAGCGTCGTTGAGCTCACGAAGCTCGTTCGCAGCAACTCCGAGTGCCATCAGAACTGCTCCTCTCTGGTCACGATCCTGGTCTTGATGGGGAGCTTGTGCTGCGCGCGACGCAGGGCCTCGCGAGCGATCTCCTCATTCGGGTAGGTCATCTCGAACAGCACGCGACCCGGCTTGACCGGGGCGACCCACCACTCGGGCGAACCCTTACCCGAACCCATGCGGGTCTCGGCCGGCTTCTTGGTCAGCGGGCGGTCCGGGAAGATGTTGATCCAGACCTTGCCGCCACGCTTGATGTGCCGGTTGATCGCGATACGAGCGGACTCGATCTGACGGTTGGTGATGTACGCGCCTTCCAGAGCCTGGATGCCGTAATCGCCGAACGTCACCTTGGTGCCGCCCTTGGCCTGCCCCTTGAGGCTGGGGTGGTGCTGCTTGCGGTGCTTGACCCGACGTGGGATCAACATGGCCTAGCCCTCCTGCTTCTCAGCCGCACCAGCGGTGGCCTCGGCGGGAGCGGCCTCGGCCGCGCGAGCGGCGTCGGTGCTCGTCGCAGTGGTGCCCGAGGCACCGCTACGCCGGGGCCGGCTGGGCCGGCGCGGACGGCGATCCTCGGCTGCCGGAGCGGCCGCGGCCAGCTCACGACGTCCACCGACGATGTCGCCCTTGTAGATCCACACCTTCACGCCGATCCGGCCGAAGGTGGTCTTGGCTTCGTAGAGTCCGTAGTCGATGTCGGCGCGCAGCGTGTGCAGCGGCACGCGACCCTCGCGGTAGAACTCACTGCGGCTCATCTCAGCGCCGCCCAGACGACCCGAGCACTGGACCCGGATGCCCTTCACGTTCGGCTGACGCATCGCCGACTGGATCGCCTTGCGCATCGCGCGGCGGAACGCCACACGGTTGCTCAGCTGCTCGGCGACGCCCTGGGCCACCAGCTGGGCCTCTGACTCGGCGTTCTTGACCTCGAGGATGTTCAGCTGGACCTGCTTACCGGTCAGCTTCTCCAGGTCGCCGCGGATGCGATCGGCCTCGGCGCCGCGGCGACCGATGACGATGCCCGGACGCGCGGTGTGGATGTCGACGCGAACCCGGTCACGGGTGCGCTCGATCTCCACCTTGGCGATGCCGGCCCGCTCGAGCCCCGTGGAGAGGAGCTTGCGGATGGCGACATCCTCTTTGACGTAGTCCGCGTACTGCTTGTCGGCGTACCACCGCGACTTCCAGTCGGTGGTGATGCCCAGACGGAAGCCGTGCGGGTTGATTTTCTGGCCCACTACTAGGCTCCCTTCTTCTTCGGCTGACGCGAACGGCCACGGCCGCCGGCTGCCTTCTCCGGCAGGCTCTCCACGACCACGGTGATGTGGCTGGTGCGCTTGCGGATACGGAACGCACGACCCTGCGCGCGCGGCTGGAAGCGCTTGAGGGTCGGGCCCTCGTCGGCGAACGCGGTGGCGACGACCAGGGTCCGGCGATCCAGATCCAGGTTGTTCTCCGCGTTGGCGACGGCACTTGCCAGGACCTTGTACACGGGCTCGGACGCCGACTGCGGTGCGAACCGCAGGATGTCGAGAGCCTCGTCCACGTTCTTGCCGCGGACCAGGTCCAGGACACGACGAGCCTTCATCGGCGTGACGCGCACGAACTTGGCGGTCGCTTTTGCTGTCGGATTATCGGTCTGCGTAGTCATTACCGGCGCTTCGCTTTCCGGTCATCCTTGATGTGACCCTTGAAGGTACGGGTGGGGGCGAACTCGCCCAGCTTGTGCCCGACCATCGAATCCGAGATGAACACCGGCACGTGCTTGCGGCCATCGTGGACGGCAAAGGTGTGACCGATGAAGTCGGGAATGATGGTCGAACGACGGGACCAGGTCTTGATGACCTGCTTGGTGCCCTTCTCGTTCTGGACATCCACCTTCTTCAGGAGGTGGTCGTCGACGAACGGGCCCTTCTTGAGGCTGCGTGGCATTCTCTTACCTCCTCCTGTTATCGCTTGTTCTTGCCGGTACGACGGCGGCGGACGATCAGCTTGTCGCTGGCCTTGTTCTTGCGGGTACGGCCCTCGGGCTTGCCCCACGGGCTGACCGGGTGGCGACCACCGGAGGTCTTGCCCTCACCACCACCGTGCGGGTGGTCGACCGGGTTCATGACCACACCGCGGACGGTCGGGCGCTTGCCCTTCCACCGCATACGGCCGGCCTTGCCCCAGTTGATGTTGCTCTGCTCGGCGTTGCCCACCTCGCCGACGGTGGCGCGGCAGCGCACGTCGACGCGACGGATCTCGCCGGAGGGCATACGCAGGGTGGCGTAGGTGCCTTCCTTGCCCAGCAGCTGGATCGACGATCCCGCGCTGCGGGCCATCTTCGCGCCGCCGCCCGGACGCAGCTCCACGGCGTGGACCTGGGTACCGGTCGGGATGTTGCGCAACGGCAGGTTGTTGCCGGGCTTGATGTCGGCGGTCGAGCCGCTCTCGACGACGTCACCCTGCTTCAGGCCCTTGGGCGCGATGATGTAGCGCTTCTCGCCGTCGACGTAGTGCAGCAACGCGATCCGCGCGGTGCGGTTCGGGTCGTACTCGATGTGAGCGACCTTGGCGTTGATGCCGTCCTTGTCGTTGCGACGGAAGTCGATCAGACGGTAGGCGCGCTTGTGGCCGCCACCCTTGTGACGAGTGGTGATGCGCCCGTGAGCGTTTCGGCCACCACGCCCGTGCAGCGGACGCACCAGCGACTTCTCCGGGTGGTCACGGGTGACCTCGGCGAAGTCGGAGCCGCTGGCCCCACGACGACCCGGGGTCGTCGGCTTGTACTTACGAATAGCCATGAGTCTCTAGTCCTTCTCTGGGCGCCCCGGTCAGCTGACCGAGCCCCCGAAGATCTCGATGGGCTTGCTGTCTGCGGTCAGCGACACGATGGCGCGCTTGGTGGACTTGCGCTGGCCGTAGCCGGAGCGGGTCCGCTTGCGCTTGCCCTGTCGGTTCGCGGTGTTGACGCTGGCAACGCTGACACCGAAGATCTTCTCGATCGCGATCTTGATCTCGGTCTTGTTGGACTCCGGGTGCACCAGGAAGGTGTACACGTTGTCCTCCATGAGCCCGTAGGACTTCTCCGAGATCACGGGCGCCAGGATGATGTCGCGCGGGTCGGCAACGGTCGCCATGTCAGGCCTCCTCTGCTGTCTTCTCGACGGCAGCCTTGGCATCCGCCGTGTTCTGCTCGATGAAGGCATTGAGCGTCTCGACGCTGAACACCACCTCGTCCGAATCCAGGACGTCGTAGGTGTTGAGCTGATCCGGCGCGATCGGCAGCACGTTCTGCAGGTTCGCGACACTCAGCCACGCCGTCAGGTCCTCGCGGCCGAGGACGACCAGGAACTTGCGGCGATCGGAGAGGCTCTCCAGGAACTGACGCGCCGACTTGGTCGAGGGCTTCTGCCCGGAGACCAGTTCGGTGATCACGTGGATGCGCTCGTTACGAGCGCGATCGCTCAGCGCACCGCGCAGTGCGGCCGCCTTCATCTTCTTGGGGGTGCGCTGGCTGTAGTCGCGCGGCTGCGGGCCGTGGACGGTGCCACCGCCGGCGAACTGCGGGGCGCGGGTCGAACCCTGACGCGCACGGCCGGTGCCCTTCTGGCGGTACGGCTTGGCGCCACCGCCGCGGACCTCGCCGCGGGTCTTGGTGGAATGCGTGCCCTGGCGTGCCGCGGCCTGCTGGGCCACGACGACCTGATGCATCAGCGCGATGTTGGCCGGGGCGTCGAAGAGCGCGGCGGGCAGGTCAACGGTTCCGTTGGTCTTGCCGTCGGCGGTCTTGACGTCCAGCGTCAGCTTGGTAGCCGTCTCGGTGCTCATTTGGCACCACCCTTCACTGCGTCGCGAACCATCACGATGCCGCCCTTGCGACCCGGGATCGCTCCCTTGATCAGCAGGAGACCGGCCTCGGCGTCCACCTTGTGGACGGTGAGGTTCTGCGTGGTCACCTTGTCGTTACCCATGCGGCCTGCCATGCGCATGCCCTTGAACACGCGACCCGGCGTGGCGCAGCCACCGATCGAACCCGGAGCGCGGTGTACGCGGTGGGCACCGTGGCTGGCGCCCAGACCGGCGAAGCCGTGACGCTTCATGACGCCGGCGAAGCCCTTGCCCTTGGAGGTGCCGGTGACGTCGACCAGCGCGCCGTCGGCGAAGATCTCGGCGGTCAGTTCCTGACCGACCTCGAACTCGGCGACGTCGTTGACGCGGATCTCGGCCAGGTGGCGGCGCGGGGTGACCCCGGCCTTGCCAAACTGACCGGCGACCGGCTTGGTCACCTTGCGGGGATCGACGGCGCCGTAGGCGAGCTGGACGGCCGTGTAGCCGTCACGGTCCGCGGTGCGGAGCTGGGTGACCACGTTCGGGCCGGCCTGGATGACAGTCACCGGGACGACGCGGTTGTTCTCGTCGAAGACCTGGGTCATGCCGAGCTTGGTGCCCAGGATGCCCTTGGTCGAACTCTGATTGCTCATGTGTTATCTCGCCCCCGTCCTACTGGATGTTGACGTCGACGCTGGCCGGCAGGTCGATGCGCATGAGCGCGTCGACCGTCTTCGGTGTCGGGTCGAGGATGTCGATGAGTCGCTTGTGGGTACGCATCTCGAAGTGTTCGCGGCTGTCCTTGTACTTGTGCGGCGAACGGATGACGCAGTACACGTTCTTCTCGGTGGGCAATGGCACCGGGCCGACGACGCGTGCCCCGGTACGGGTCACGGTCTCCACGATCTTGCGCGCCGAAGCGTCGATCGCCTCGTGGTCGTAGGCCTTGAGCCTGATGCGGATCTTTTGTCCCGCCACGCTGTGTCCTCTTCCGTCAGTTGTTCTCGACAGACAAACACCGCGTGATCTGGACCGACCTCTCGCCGGCTGAGCACATGACCACCGTGTGAGATACGGCAATCGACGCTGTTCATCTGTCGTTGTACGTTGGCTCGCACCTGGTACGAGCCGGTTTGCTCCGGCACCCGCGGTCGGGCGTGTCGGGACCGTGAACCGAAATCGGGGCACGCGTTACACGCCCAGTCCCCGTAGACCGGGCCTGGGAGTCATTCACCTGATCGCGACCGCGGGTCTGGCACATGGCACAACCTGCGTCCGCCGGTCAAGGCAACCCGAACAGTATGCATCAGGTCGGGAGCACGATCAAATCAGTGCCGGCGACCGTCGGCCGAACCTTACCTGACCGATGAGTAAGATACCGCCATGAGTTCCACGAACCCCACCTTCGCCCTGCGCAAGAAGCTGCCCGCCAATCCGCTGGGCAACGTCCTCTTCTCCCTCGGCATGGTCGCGAAGGTCCCGTACTTCGGCACCGTCCTGCCTCTCGTGCAGGAGATGGAGCCCGGCTACTGCAAGGTCACCGCGCCCAACTGGTTCGGCGTCCACAACCACATCGGCACCTTCCACGCGATCGCGGCGTGCAACCTCGCCGAGGCCGCGATGGGGATGCTGATGGAGGCCACCACGCCCACCACCCACCGTTGGATTCCCAAGGCGATGCAGTCCAGCTATCTGACGAAGGCCACAACGCGCCTGACCGCCGAGGCGCGACTGGCCGACCCCGTCGACTTCGACGCGATCACCACCGGCACCGACGTCACCGTGTCGGTGAGCATCGCCGACACCGAGGGCGTCGAGGTCGTGCACTGCGACATCACCACCTGGTTGACGCCGAAGTAGTCGCCCGCCCGGGGTGCCGTCCCGACCGGCTGCTCCTAGGGTGGGAGGATGCCTCCGCCCGGGGCACCAGGGCACCAGCGGCACCGGAGTACGACAGCTAACGAGGAGGACCACCGACCCATGTGCGGAATCTGCGGCGAGATCCGGTTCGACGGGACGGCTCCGGATGTCTCGGCGGTCGACGCCATGACCTGCGAGATGACGCGTCGCGGCCCTGACGGCTCGGGCGTCTTCTCGAAAGGCGCTGTGGCGCTCGGTCATCGGCGCCTGAAGATCATCGACCTGACCGAAAAGGGCAGTCAGCCGATGATCGACCCGGCACTCGGCCTGGCGTTGGTCTTCAACGGCTGCATCTACAACCACCACGAACTGCGCGCCGAACTCGAGGGCAAGGGCTACACGTTCTTCTCCCACGCCGACAGCGAGGTCATCCTCAAGGCGTTCCATGCCTGGGGCCCCGACTGCGTCGACCATTTCATGGGCATGTTCGCGTTCGCCGTCGTCGACACCGACACCGGCGTGGTCACCCTCGGACGGGACCGGCTCGGCATCAAACCGCTCTACCTCGCCGACACCCCCGGTCGACTCCGGTTCGCCTCGTCGGTGCAGGCGCTCCTGCGCGCCGGCGACGTCGACACCTCGATCGACCGGGTGGCGTTGCACCACTACTTCAGCTTCCATGCCGTCGTCCCGGCACCCCACACCATCTACAACGGCATCCGGAAGCTGCCGCCGGCCACCGTCATGACGATCCAGCCCGACGGACGCCGCACCGAACGCCGTTACTGGGAACCGGCTTTCGAACCGCATCCCGACCGCCGGGACTGGGACGAGAAGCGATGGCAGCACGAACTGCTCGACTCGCTGCGAACGTCCGTGCGCCGGCGCATGGTCGCCGACGTCCCGGTCGGCGTGCTGCTGTCCGGGGGCGTCGACTCCTCCCTGGTCGTCGCGCTGCTCGCCGAGCAGGGTCAGACCGACCTCGCGACCTTCAGCATCGGATTCGATTCCGCGGCCGGGGAATCGGGGGACGAGTACGCCTACTCCGACCTCATCGCCGACACCTTCGGCACCGACCATCACAAGATCCACATCGGGACCGACCGGTTGCTGCCCGCGATCCCGGATACGGTCGCGGCGATGGGCGAACCGATGGTCAGCCACGACTGCGTCGCGTTCTATCTCCTGTCGCAGGAGGTCAGCAAGTCGATCAAGGTGGTCCAGTCCGGTCAGGGCGCCGACGAGATCCTCGGCGGGTACAGCTGGTATCCCCCGCTGCTGGACGTGACCCGGGAGAAGACGACGCGCGCGTACGCCGACGTGTTCTTCGACCGCGACGATGTCGACATCCGCGGCATCCTCGCAGACGACTACCTCACCGAGGCCGGGTACGACCCGAGCTTCGAGTTCGCCTGGGCCCACCAGTCCGCACCGGGCGCGGCCACCGCCGTCGACGCCGCCCTCCGCCTGGACACGACCGTCATGCTCGTCGACGACCCGGTCAAACGCGTCGACACCATGACGATGGCCTGGGGCCTGGAGGCCCGCGTCCCGTTCCTCGACCACGAGTTCGTCGAACTGGCCGCCACGTGTCCCCCCGATCTCAAACTCGCACATGGCGGCAAGGGCGTCCTCAAGGAGGCGAGCCGGGCGTTGCTGCCGTCGGCAGTCATCGATCGCACGAAGGGGTACTTTCCGGTGCCGGGTATCCGCCATCTGACCGGCGGCGTCCTCGATCTCGTGTCGGACACCCTACGGTCGAAGGCGGCCCGAGATCGCGGCCTGTACCGTCCCGAGGCCCTCGACCGACTGTTCGCCGATCCGAACGGGATTCGCACGAGACTCGACGGCAACGAACTGTGGCAGGTCGCCGTGCTGGAGATGTGGTTGCAGACGATGGAAGCGAACGCCCGACGGTGACCGCTCTGCGTTTCGACGACCGCGGCTGGAAGACCTACGGCGCCTCGCTCTCTCCCGACGGGAGCGCCTTCGCCTACATCGTCGACGAGGGCACCGGTTATCCGCGGGCCGCGCAGCGGTCGCTCTCGCGGGACGGCGTCGGCGAGTTGCGCTGGGTGCAGCTACGATCCACCGGGCCCGTCCGAAAGGTGGTGCACTCCACCGACGGTCGCTGGCTGGCGGTCGAGATCGCGCCGAGCGGCGGTGAGCATCACCAGGTGTGGGTCGTCACCACCGATCCCGACGACGACACCGCCCATCGCATCGCCGCGACCCGCCCCGACGGGCGATCGTTCGGCACGGTGGGCCTGGTCGGCTGGGACACCGACTGGGTCCTGATCACCGCCATCGATCAGGACGGCACCTCCCACGCGCTCCGCGTGCATCCGGGGACCGGGACGACACTCACCCTCGATCAGCGCGTCGGCAGCGTGCTGATCGACTCGTGGAAGGGCGCCACCCTCGTCCGAGTGGGCCCGCGGGGCTATCACGACATGCTGCTGTTGCGCCGCCGCCCCGAGTCGGGTGACGACGAGATCACGATGACCCCGCTGCTGCCGCAGGATCCGGGCGCGATCACCGACCAGGGTTATCTCCTCGACCAGGGTTTCGATCACTCATCCCTGGTGTTCGTCCCCGCCCCGAACGAACCGGCCCGCGACCTCGACAGTGTCCAGGCGCTGGTGCGCAGCGATTTCGACGCCAAGTTCCCGCGGCTCCTGGGAGTCGAGGTCAGCAAGTTCGGCGTGCGCTTCCGGGTGATGGCCCAGCGCGTCGACATCGGGCTCGACGAGTTCGCGGTCAGCCACGACCAGTCGACCGTCGCCCTGCTGTGGAATGTTCGGGGCTGCAGCGAGTTGCAGATCCTGACTCTGCCCGATCAGACCCTGCACCCGCCCATCGACCTGCCCGGCGAGGTGGCCTCCGATCTCTCGATCAGTGCCGCCGGGTCGGTGGTGACAGTGACGGTGTCGAGCCCGCAGCACTCCCCCCTCGTCCATCTCGTGGATGTCGCCAACCGGCAGGTGTTCCCGGTCCGCGACGACGTCGTCGCCGGCGAGGGGCCCTCGTGTCTGCTCCGGCCCGAACTGATGGAGTTCTCGGCGCGCGACGGTATGCCGTTGTCCGGCTTCCTGTTCCGCGCCAAGCGGACCGTCGGCACGGCCGCGCCCGGCCCCACCCTGCTCTACTTCCACGGCGGACCCGAGGGGCAGTCGCGCCCGGACTACCAGTTCTTGTTCGGTCCCCTCGTCGACGCCGGGATCACGGTCTTCGCCGCGAACGTCCGCGGGTCGTCGGGATACGGCCGGTTGTTCGCGCACGCCGACGACCGTTACGGACGGTATGCCGGGATCGACGACGCCGCGGACTGTGCCGAGTTCCTGTGTCGACAGGGCATCGCCGACCCCGACGCGGTCTACTGCTCCGGCCGTTCGTACGGCGGTTATCTGACCCTGGCATGCCTGACCTTCCATCCCGACCTGTTCGCCGCCGGGATCGCCATCTGCGGCATGAGCGACCTGGAGTCGTTCTTCCGCAACACCGAACCGTGGATCGCGGTGGCGGCCTACACCAAGTACGGACATCCGGAGTTCGACCGTGAACTCCTCGCCGACCTGTCGCCGATCCACCGGATCGACGCGGTGCGCGCGCCGCTGCTCGTCGTCCACGGAGCGCACGACACCAACGTGCCGGTGAGCGAGTCGCAACAGATCGTCGCCGAACTCCAGGCACGCGGCGCCGTGGCCGAGATGCTGATGTTCGACGACGAGGGTCACGAGATCGTCAAGCGGCACAATCAACATCGGCTCACCGAGGCGGTCGCCGACTGGATCGCGCGTCACCCGTCCCGGAATCGGTCATCTCGATGAACCGGCGGATGACCGACCGCCTGCTCGCCCAGCTCGCCGAGACGCGTTCGCCCAACACACGTGCGAATGTGCTCGAGGAACTACGTCGACTGATCCTGTCCGGTGGCGCGCCCCCGGGGACCCAACTCCCGCCGGGCGAGATCGCCGACGCCTTCGACGTGAGTCCGATCCCGGTCCGCGAAGCCCTGAAGACACTGGTCGGCGAAGGCCTGGTGGTGCACCGCCCCGGAGCGGGGTACCGGGTGAGTCAGCTGTCCACCGAGGAGCTACGCGAGATCTACTTCGTCCGAGGCACTCTCGAACAAGCAGCACTCGCCCCGTCGGTCGGCCTGATCGACGAGTCCTCCCTGGAGACCGCACGCGCACACCACATCGAGCTGCTCGCGGCGGTGAAGTACAACGACGGCAAGGCTTTTCACGACATCTCCCGCGAGTTCCATCGCGCTCTCACCGAGGCGTGCGCGATGCCGCGGCTGCTCAACATGTTCGAGGCGACCTGGAATCTCACCGAACCGTTCCAGGTGATGAGATCGGTGACCGCCGAGACCCAGCAGGCACTCAACACCGACCACGCCGACCTGCTCGCGGCCTTCGGCGACCGAGACACCGCATCGGTCCTCGACGTCGCACACCGTCACCACCAGCGCCTCGAGAGCGCCGTCATCGAGACCGCCGCACTCCTCGACGTCCGCCACGACTGAGCCCCGGCGAAATATATCTGCCCGTTCATCGCGGGGTAACAATCCGTTCTTACATTTCTCCCATCAGCGTGCGCCCCGTACGACTTCCGACCCCGGCCGCTGACCAGGACCAGGAGAACGCCAATGTCCACACCACCCTCCGGGACGCCCGGACCGCAGGTACCTGCGGCCACGTCCCACACCGGCGCCGCCGGTGAGAGCGTCATCAAGTCCACCTACGACGATCGGCTCACCAACACCGATCTCGCGCCACTGAAGGAACAGAAGTGGACGTGGTACAACATCTTCGCCTTCTGGATGTCCGACGTGCACAGCGTCGGCGGCTACGTGTTCGCGGGAAGCCTTTTCGCGCTGGGCATCGCGGCCTGGCAGGTGCTGGTGGCGCTCGTGGTGGGCATCGTGGCCGTCAACATCCTGTGCAATCTGGTCGCGAAGCCCTCCCAGATGGCGGGCGTCCCCTACCCGGTGACGACCCGGGTCTCCTTCGGCGTCAAGGGAGCCAACATCCCGGCGATCATCCGCGGCGTGATCGCGGTCGTCTGGTACGGCATCCAGACCTATCTCGCCTCAGTCGCTTTCGGGCTCCTGGCGCTGAAGTTCTGGCCCGGACTCGAACCCTGGGGCGATGTCGAACAGCATGGTTTCCTCGGCCTGTCCGCGCTCGGCTGGGCGGGTTTCATCTTGATGTGGATCCTGCAGGCGTTCGTGTTCTGGAACGGCATGGAAACCATCCGGAAGTTCATCGACTTCTGCGGTCCCGCAGTGTATGTCGTCATGATCGCGCTGGCGGCCTACCTGGTCGTCGAGGCCGGTTGGGACAACGTGAGTCTCGACCTGTCGGTCGGCGACGGGCTCTCCGGTTGGTCGTCGTTCACGATGATGATCAGCGCGATCGCACTCGTGATCTCCTATTTCTCCGGTCCGATGCTCAACTTCGGTGACTTCTCGCGGTACGGGCGCACTTTCGGCGAGGTCAAGAAGGGCAACTTCTGGGGCCTGCCGGTCAACTTCCTCTTCTTCTCACTCCTCGTGGTGTGCACGGTCTCCGCGGCGGTCACGGTCATCGGCACCGACGAGGACGGCAACATCATCACCGATCCGGTGCACATCGTCGATCGCATCGACAACACGACCGCCGCGGTGCTGGGCGTGCTCACCTTCGCCATCGCCACGATCGGGATCAACATCGTCGCGAACTTCGTCTCGCCGGCGTTCGACTTCTCGAATGTCGCGCCCACCAAGATCAGCTGGCGAACCGGTGGCATGATCGCGGCGGTCGGCTCGGTGCTCATCACGCCGTGGAACCTCTTCAACAATCCGACCGCGATCCACTACACAATGGACACCCTCGGCGCGGTCATCGGTCCGCTGTTCGGCATCCTCATCGCCGATTTCTACCTCGTCAAGAAGCAGAAGATCGAGGTGGACGAGCTCTTCACCATGAGGCCCGAGGGCGCCTACTGGTACCGCAACGGCTGGAACCCGGTTGCCGTCGGCGCCACCGCCATCGCGTCGATCCTCCCGATCGGTGTCGTCATCTTCGGCACCGTGTATCAGGCCAGCTTCACATGGTTCATCGGCGCGGGCATGGGCATGCTCCTCTACTGGCTCGGGATGAAGTTCGTGCCGACCCGCCTGATCTACGGACCCGCGGCGCTCGCACGGATGACCGATGACATCGAAGTGATGTCGGCGGAGCCCGAGACCGCGGGAACGCCGACCACAGAAGCCGCATCCACCGTGCCCGGGGGCAGCACCCGGAACTGACGGGCGGTGAACCACCGGGCCGCGCGAGCATCTCGCGCGGCCCGGTCTGCTGTGTGTGTGCGGCTTCCAAACCCACCGCCCACCCCTGACGCATCCATTGTGCCATTGACAAATGGCACGGTTGCTGATGGTGTGAGTTGATGCACACCAGGACGACTCCGACCCCGCTGCCGACCCGCGCGTCGGCACGGGCCACCGCGACCGCCCATGCGACGAGGTGGGGGCTCGGCACGTTCACCGGCGCGATTCCACTGAATCCGCTGGGCATCCGACTCTCGCGCGGTCTCATCGCCGCGATCATGCGCACGCTCGGACGTACGCCATCCGGAACAACCGTGTATCCGGTCCGCGAGAACGGCATTCGCGGCGAGTGGGTTCTCGGACCGGATGTCCGACGGGGGCGCCGCGCGATCTACTACGTCCACGGCAGCGCGTACAGCATCTGCTCGGCTCGCACACATCGGTCGCTGGCCGCGCGGCTCTCTTTCGCGACCGGGATACCGGTGTTCGTCGTCGACTACCGTCTGGCTCCCGAGCACCGATTCCCCACCGCCGCCGAGGACGTCGCCGACGGCTTCGACTGGCTGCTCCGCCAGGGCTTCCTCCCTGCCGACATCGTGGTCGCCGGCGACTCCGCCGGCGGTCATCTGGCCTGCGATCTGACCCTCCGACGCGCGGACGGCGGCGCTGCCCAACCCGCCGCGGTCGTCCTGTTCTCCCCGCTCATCGACCTCACCTTCAAGCTGGCGCGCACCCAGGAACGCATCCGGCGCGACCCGGCGATCACGGCTGCGGCTGCCGCCCGCCTGGTGGCGCTCTACACCCGCGACGTTGCCGCCGACGACCCGCGTCTCGCGCTGGATTTCGCGGCGGCACGGGATCTTCCACCGTTCCTCATCCAGGCGGGCGGCGCCGAGATGCTCAGCGCCGACGCCCGCCACCTGCACGAGCAACTCAGCGCGCACGGCGGTGACAGCCGGCTGGAGATCTGGCCGGGCCTGATGCACGTCTTCCAGGCCCTCCCCCGGCTCGGCCCAGAAGCCGACGCCGCACTGCGCCGGGTGGCCGAGTTCCTGGGCGACCGGGCGGCGGACCGGCCGTCTCCGGCGACGGCCCCGGCCTCACTCACCGAGGCGGACGCGTCATGATCACCGCGGTCGACGGAATACGGCGCCGGTTCCTCCGGAATCCGGTGTCGCAGAACGCTCGCGCGCTCGTCACCGGTGCCGGGAGCGGGATCGGCCATGCGTTCGCGCTCGAACTCGGCCGGCGCGGCGGCGAGGTGATCTGCGCCGACATCGACGAGACACGCGCCGACGAGACCGCGTCGCTGGTCACCTCCCGGACCGGGCGGGTGGCCCATGCGTTCACCTGCGATGTCGCCGACCGGGCCGCGATGGCCTCGCTCGCGGCGTTCACCCGCGACACCTTCGACGGTCCACCGACCCTCGTCGTCAACAACGCCGGAGTCGGCATCGGGGGCCGCCCGGTCGGCGACATCGGGTTCGACGACTGGGACTGGACGCTCGGGATCAACCTCTGGGGTGTGGTGCACGGGTGCGAACTCTTCGCACCGATGCTGCGCGAAGCGGGCCGCGGCGGGATCATCAACGTCGCGTCGGCCGCGGGTTTCGCCGCGGCGCCGGTGATGGCGCCCTACAACGTGTCGAAGGCCGGCGTGGTCTCGCTGAGCGAGACACTCGCCGCCGAGCTGGCCTCCGCCGGCGTCGGTGTCACGGTTCTGTGCCCCACGTTCGTCAAGACCAACGTGGCCCGCGACGGTCGGATCACCTCGGACGCACAGGATCTCGCCGGGACGCTGATGCGCTGGACCGGGGTGTCCCCGGCCGGCGTGGCCGCATCGACACTCGACGCCCACGATCTGGGACGTCTCTACGTCCTGCCGCAACTGGACGCCCGCGTGATCTGGCATCTCAAACGACACTTCCCGGCGTCCTACGTCCGCGGACTCGGACTCCTCAACCGCCTCCTGCCGTCGTCCTGACCCGGCGACCTCAGCGCACCGACCACACGAAAGGACCACTCTCATGGCCATCGACCTCGACAACATGCTGCAGAAGATCAAGGACCGTCAATGGGCCCTGATCGACATCGATTGGGACGCACCGGGCGCCGAGCTCATCGACCCCGACCTCCACGCCAAGCTCAAACCCTTCATGAGTGACCTGATGTGGATCGAGAACGTCGGCGCACGGGGCTTCGCGGCCATGGCCAAGAAGGCGCCGACCCCGACGCTGAAGAGCATCTACGAACACTTCCACGCCGAGGAACAGAAGCATGCCAATGCCGAACTGGCACTGATGCGCAGGTGGGGCATGCTCGGCGGCGCCGGGAGCGGAGCGAGCGGGCCGAACGCAACAGACGACGAGATCCCGTCACCGAATGTCAACGTGCAGCTGGTGATCAACTGGCTCGACCGACACTCCGACGACATGTCCCTGTCCTTTCTGGGAACTGTGATCCCGATGCTCGAGGTCGCGCTCGACGGCGCGCTGATCAAGTTCATCACCGACGAGGTCAAGGACCCGGTGGCCCAGGAGGTGTTCAGACGGATCAACTCCGATGAATCGCGGCACCTCGCAGTCGACTTCGAGGTGATGGAGATCCTCGGACACGCGGGGTTGCGCAAACGGACGATCGATTTCGTCGGCGGGTGGGTCAAGCCGACCTTCCTGATCGGGGCTCTCAGTTATGTTCCGCTCCTGAACAAGATGCGCGACAACATCGTCGCTATGGGGGTCGACGAGGAACGGTTGTACAGCGCGATGAAGCGCTACCGGGCGGTGGGAGATCGAAGTGAGTACGTGCGGCGCCTGCCCATGTTCCAGGTGGTCGCGTACCACGGTGCGGCGGTGATCAATCGAGGCAACGTGCCCTACCACCTGTTCGCCGACTCGATGGTGAAGCTCACCGATCGCATCCCGTTCGGCCTCATTCACCGAACACCCACGTGGTCGCAGGAACTCACCTACGAGCCGACGGCCTGAGGGGGTGGTGATGCACACCTCGGTGGCCATCATCGGCGCCGGATTGGCCGGCATCGGTGCGGCGATCCGTCTCCGGGAGCGCGGAATCGACGACCTCGCGATCTTCGAACGCGACGACCGGGTCGGCGGCACGTGGCGCGACAACACCTATCCGGGTGCCGCGTGCGACATCCCGTCGCGCCTGTACTCCTATAGCTTCGCGCCCAACCCGGACTGGTCGCACACCTACTCGCGCAGTGCCGAGATCCTCGACTACATCCGGTCGATGGTCGACGACTCCGGGATCGGACCGCACATCCGGTTCGGCCACACGGTGTCCGGGATGGAGTACAACGCCGACGACGGTCTGTGGACCATCACGTTCGACGAAGGGCACGAACCGGTACGGGCGCGCGCCGTCGTCCTGGCGTCGGGTCCGCTCGCGAACGTCTCCTTCCCCGACATCCCCGGCATCGAGGACTACGAGGGGCACAAGATCCACAGCGCACGTTGGGATCACGACTACGACTTCACCGGCAAGAAGGTCGCTGTGGTGGGCACCGGGGCGAGCGCGGTCCAGATCGTGCCGGAGCTGGTCGAGACGGCCGCGTCGGTGAAGGTCTTCCAGCGCACGCCCGGCTGGGTCCTGCCCCGCGCGAACGTGCGGACCCGTGCGACGACCAAGCGGCTCTATCGGGCGGTGCCCGGCACCCAGCGACTGGCGCGTTCACTCTGGTTCTGGGGTCACGAGACAGTGGCGCTGGGCGTCGTCTGGAACACTCCCCTGACCCGCGTCGTCGAGGCGGCCAGCAAAATGCACCTGCGGTCGCAGGTCGACGACCCGTGGCTGCGCCGGCAGCTCACCCCCGACTTCGCCGCGGGATGCAAGCGACTGCTCATGACCAGTGACTACTACCCCGCGCTCCAGCGACCGAACTGCACACTGGTGACCTGGCCGATCGCCCGCATCGCCGAACGTGGCATCCGCACCGTCGAAGGTGTTGAGCACCAGTTCGATTGCATCGTGTTCGCGACCGGGTTCGACGTGTCCAAGACCGGGACGCCGATCCCGATCACCGGCCTCGACGGCCGCGACCTCGCGTCCGAGTGGGGCCGGGGCGCGTTCGCGTACCGCAGCGTCGCCGTGTCCGGCTATCCCAATCTGTTCTTCACGTTCGGACCCAACTCCGGTCCGGGCCACAGCTCCGCTCTGGTCTACATGGAGGCCCAGATCGACTACATCACCGAAGCGGTCACCCAGCTGCTCGAGAACGGGTGGAAGGCTCTCGACGTGCGCGCCGAGGCGCAGGAGCGATACAACCGGGACATCCAGCGTTGCCTGACCTCGACCACCTGGAACTCCGGATGCCAGAGCTGGTACCTGACCGACGACGGGTTCAACGCGACGATGTACCCCGGCTTCGCGATCCAGTACGTCAATCAGCTGCGCCGCGTCGAACTGCGCGACTACCGGATCCTCGTTCACCAGGACGCTCGGACTCCGGCCACCGCAGCGTTACAGTGAGGGGATGACCGAGTACCGGATCGACGACCTGGCGCGCGTGTCCGGAACCACGACCCGGAACATCCGCGGCTATCAGGAACGCGGGCTGCTCCCCCAGCCGCTGCGGCGCGGACGCGTCGCGATCTACACCGAGAAGCACCTGCGTAACCTCCGGGCCATCAACAAACTGCTCGGGAGCGGGTTCACCCTCAAGCACATCGCCACCTTCATGACGAACCCCGGCGCCCGCATCGGGGATGCGTTGGAGCTCAACGAGATCCTCGACGAGCACTGGTCGAGCACGTCGCGCCCGGAGATCACCCGCGGCGAGCTCGACGAGAGATTCGGTCCGCTGGACGATGCCCAGGTCGCGGCTCTCGTGCGAGCCGGTGTGATCTCCGAGACCCCGCGCGATGGGGTGTACGAGGCCATCGACGGGCGCATCATCGGGAACCTGGCGAAGCTCGTGCGACGGGGCGTGCAGATCTCCGCGCTGGCAGATGTCCACGAACGGTTCACCGCAAAGATCAACGAGGCCGCCGAGATCCTGCTCGCCGCCGCGCACGACGAAGTGGACCGACGCAAGGGCCCCGGTTGGCTGCCGGAGAACGACGACGACGTCGCCTGGGCGGTGAACCTACTGGGGATGATGCGCCGCGTCGGAACCGAGAACGCCCACGCCGCACTCGACCGAGCCCTCGACACGGCGCTGGACCGGGAACTCTCGGCCCACCAGAGCGCCATCGACGAGCGCGCCGACGCCGACGCACCGCAGCCCGACCGGGAATCCGTCGAACCCTCAGCCGGACCCGTTGTGCCGCTTCGGCAGAACGACCAATGAGGCGAGGAAGAAGCAGATCGCTCCCACGAACGTACCGACCGTCGCGGCCACCGCGTCGGCGGTGACGCCACCCTTGGTCACGAATGCTCCGACGGCCGACACCCCGAATGCGACACACCCGATCCAATTGATCAGCACCGACCACCAGTCGCGATCGCGGACATCCCACCGGCGTCCGGTGGCGCGGGTGTAGCCGGCGAAGGCGACCGCGCCACTGATGAGGAAGGCGATGGACCCGCCCGCGTCCGGGGTCCAGACCAGGTGCCGGTCGCCCCAGATCGTATGCGCGACCAGAGCTCCCGTGGTCGACACGTTGAACAGGATCGTACCCACCAATTGCGTGGCTGCTGTGAGCCATTCGGCACGGATGACCGAACCGGGCGCCGACGACCGCAGTTCGGCCACGGTACCGCTGCGGATCAGCTGGATGAATCCGGCTGCGGTGAAGAACCAGGCGCCGACGAAGTAGCAGCTGTTGGCGAACCCGGCGCCCATCAAGTGGGCCAGCCCGGGGGCCGACCCCAGCGCGAACAGCGCCGACCCGATCATGAACCCCCAGCACTGCTTGGGCAGCGTCGGCGTCAGGAACGCATGTGTGCGGTCATGCAGTGACATCAAGGCTCGCGATGACCTTGCTCGGCTCGATCCAGATCCCCAGCTCGCCGGGGACCCCGTTGCGGGCTCCGAACTCCTCGGCCCGCTCGGCACCCATGTATCGCGCCCCGCACATCGTCGCGATGCGACGCACCTCGTCGAGGTCGTCGGTGACCCGCGCGATGCCTTGCACCTGCACGAAACCGAACGGCGGTTCGGGCAGGTCGACTGCCATCACGACACGTGGATCACGCATCAGCGCACGGCCTTTGGCAGTCCTGGCCCCGGTGTTGAACGCGATCCGGTCACCGTCGAGGACGAACCACACCGGGACGACGAGCGGCCGACCGTCGGCGGCGGTGTATCCGAGGTGTCCGGTCTTCGTGCCGCTGGTGAGGAAGTCGCGGATGGCCGGATCGGACAGCGTGGGCGCAGACATGCCTTTACCCTAGAGAGACCCGGCCACAACCGCGAGGTGTCGGACTCGACCGCCTCACCGTTGCGCGAGTACATCACCGATCCGGCACGCCATCATCATGATCGTCGCGTGCGGGCCACTGCGCCCGCTGGTGGGCAGAATGGACCCGTCGACGATCCGGAGTCCGCGAACCCCGTACACCCCGCCGAGCCAATCGGTCCGGACACCCATCGGCATCGTCCCCCACGCGTGCTGGGAGAACCCCGCCTGGCCGGCGATCCGCACGCTCCCCGGGACGACGACGTCGGCGAACTCGGGCGCCCGCAGCATCTCCACGACCTCCGCGGCCGCCGCCCGCAGCGCGACGGCGGTGGCCGGGTCGGGTTCGTCGAACGCCAGCCGTACAGCGGCGCCGTCGGCGACGATCCGTACCGGCGAATGCCTCATCGCGGTCACCTCGACAATCGGACCCCACGCGCGCAGGCCGCGAATGTACGAGGCGAAATCATCTCGATAACAGCGAATCTCGATGCCGTCGTCGGTGTGCACCACCGTCGGCAACACCATGCCCGGCCCCGCCGGTGTCCGCCTGGCGTACGACACCGCCAGGCCTCGATGCTCCCCGGCACCCAGCGAACGGGCACCTGCGCGACCCTCGATGGCAAGTGCGGGCAACTCCGAACGCAACAGGATCCCCGCGGTGCCGAGGGTGCCCGCGGCGAGGATCACCTCGCCCGCGCCGACCGTGAGCGAGCCCGCGTGCACGCCCGTCACCGTCGTACCCCCGGCCGACGCCACACGGTCCACCGTGCAACCGGTCACGACCCGGAGGTTGGGTCGCGACAGCGCCGGGACGAGGTACGCGTCGGCCGCCGAGCGGCGCGCGAGCCCGCTCCGATTGATCGGCACCCGGTTGAGCCCGACCACCGGCCACCGCTGCGCGAGCGGACGGACCGGTGCCCGCGCCGTCCAGTAGCGCTCGAAAGCGGTTCCGGCGTCTCCGAGTTCGTCGTCGGCGACGGGTTCGACACCCATGGTGCCGCCGAGCGCGTCCAGTTCGTCGTACGCATCGGCGATGGCGTCAAGCCCCCACCCGGCCGGCCACGTTCCGAAGTCGTCGCGATGCCACCTGAGGAAGTACCCGCCGTTCACCGCCGACGAACCGCCGAGAGCCGACCCGCGGGCAGCCGACACCCCGAGGTTCGTGTCGTGGCGGACCGCGTGCGGGGCGGCGTCGTCGATCGGTAGCCGAGACAGCTCGAGGTCCGCGGGGGTCGGCAGGCCTCCCGGACCGCGTTCCAGCAGCACGACCGTACGGTCGGGGTTCCGCGAGAGCCGCTCGGCGAGCACGCATCCGGCGCTGCCGGCGCCGACGATGACGACGTCAGCGGTGAGCGACCGGTCGGTCGTCGTCATCGAGAGATGACCGGGCGCAACGCTTCCGGGTCTCGGTGGGTGATGACGCCTTGCCACAGGCCCGCACCGTAGGCCAGGTCGTCGAGCCGGTGCATGAGGATGTAGCGCAGCGGACCGAGCGTGGGCGGACTGGTCGGATCGGCGAGCAGATCCCGGACCCAGGACACCACCCCCTCGACGATCGCCACCTGCACGGCGAGGGTGCGGAAACGCTTCGACACGAGGGCGAGCAACACCGCCACCGGCCAATAGTGACGGCAGATGGCGTCCGCGGCCTGTAACAGTCCGAACCCGGCCGCTCGTCCGGTCATCTGCGCCGACACCAGCGGGGCCGACGGCAGATCGCCCAGCCGGCGCCGCATCCGAACCGCCAGATGGGTGAGGATGATCATCGCCAGGGCGGCACCGAACCGCGTCCGCGACAGCAACGCGACCACCGCGGCGGCCATCGGAACCGACATCTTCATCGGCGCCGCCCTGTCACCGTGCCGGGAGGCCAGGTGCGCGGCGCCGGTGCCGTAGAAACAGCGACGCGAGAGCACCGAGCGCAGGTCGGCGCGGTGCTCATGGGCCACACGAGCCACCGGGTCGTAACGGATCCGCCACCCCTCCGCGTGCATCCGCCAGCACGCGTCGACATCCTCGGCCACCCGTAACGACTCGTCGAAACCGCAGAAAGCGCTGCGCCGCACCACCATCGCGGCGCTGGGCACATACGGGGTCCGGGTCGAGGGCGCCACCGCGGACTCCTCGGGTCCCATGTCCAGGGAGGACCACCCGTTCTCGTACCGCTCGGCCAGCGATGACGCCACCGCCGCGTCGGACTGCAATCCGACGATGCGCGGTGCGACGAGCCCGACCGTGGGGTCGGAGAAGTGCGTCAGCAGGATGGTGAGCCAATCCGGGTCGGGCACGACGTCGGAGTCGAGGAATGCGACGAAGTCGGTCGTCGCGGCCTCCGCACCCGCGTTGCGCGCCGCGGACGGACCACGGTTGTCGTCGAAGCGCAGGACCCGCGCCGTGGGCCGGTCCACCACGATCGGGGTGGCGGAGCCGTCGTCCACGACGATGACCGTCAGCCCGTCGAGGGCGTCGAGCAGGCGATCGATGCCAACCTGGTTGTCCCGGACCGGGACGACCACGGTCACGTCCTGCGGCTGCGGTCCGAACATGGGCCGGGGATTGGCGATCCCCGCGTCCAGCAGTGCGCGCGCCAATCGTCGGGTCACGTTGTCGCACACCTCGATCCGACCGTCCTCGGAGGTCATCCCGAGTGCGGTGTCGGACATGCGCAGCAGCCGCGTCGGCGAACCGCCGACCAGATACCGGAAGTCGCCAGCCTTGGCACAGCGCAGGTCGATCTGCACCTGGAAGCCGTCGGGCAGATCGGTGCGCGGCCCCGGAGGCGCGTCGGCGTCCGAGTGCGCTCCTGGTTCGACGGACTCCGAGTCGTCCCGGGCGGAGGCGTCGTCCGCGTCCTGGTTCCCGGCCCAGCGTCGTGGGGCCGAGTCGTCGAGGGCCGTCATCCCAGGCGCCCCAGATCGTCGATCTGCCACGACTCCAGGGCGGCCCACAGGCGGTCGGTCACCCCGTCGACCAGACCCGCCCCCGTCTCGGCGCTTGCGCCCTCCGGGTCGCCGAGGACACCGTTGGGACTCACGGCGGCGACACCGCCCGACCGCATCGCCCCCATCAGCGCCCCCACCGGCTCCCGGTTGCCCGCCACGGCACGGTCGGGATCCACGACGGACGGCGAAACATGCAGCAGCACAGATGTTTCGGTGAATCCCGCGTGGGCGTCGGCGCCTTCGAAAGCGCACGGGAACCAGGCGACGTCCCGGCCCTCGTAGCGGAGTCGGGTCACCGCCTCGATCAGCGTCCTGGTGTTCCCGCCATGTCCGTTGACGAACACCACGCGCGCCGCCCATCGGCACGCACTGCGGCCGTACTCGACGAGGAGGCCGCGCAACGCCTCGTGTCCGATCGAGATGGTCCCGGCGAAGCCTTCGTGTTCACCGCTGGCGCCGTAGTTCAGGTCCGGTGCGCACAGGAGTCCAGAGGCCTCCGATCGCCCGCAGACGCGCTCGGCGATCGCCGCCGCGATACGCGTGTCGGTGTCGAGCGGGAGGTGGGGCCCGTGCTGCTCGACCGAACCGAGGGGCACCAGCAGGGTGATCACCTGCCCATCGAGGTCTGGCCAGTTGCACTGCCCCAACGCCGATGGCACCGTCATTCGACCAATGCTAGCGATGGTGCCTGCGAGTGTGTCGGTCTCGCCCGAAAAACGGAGCGAAAAACGCGTCCAGATGTCGCGAACCACCACTCTGACGAGCGTTCGATCGGTTGTGGAATGCTGAGAGCATCCAGTGACACCTGACACAGTGCGCGAACAACGATCGGGAGGACGACACCCATGAGCAGTGCCACACCACACGACAGCGGCAAGCCCGGCCCACTGAGTTCGATCCGGGTCATCGAGTTCGCCGGTATCGGCCCCGGTCCGCATGCCGCCATGCTGCTGGCCGATCTCGGCGCCGACGTCGTGCGCGTTCAGCGCCCGGGGTCGCTGCCCAAGCCCGGCCGCAACGCCGATGCTCTGCTCCGCGGCCGACGCGTCGTCGAGGCCAACCTCAAGGACGACAACGACCGGGAGACCATTCTCGGCCTCGTCGCCAAGGCCGATGTGATCCTCGAGGGTTTCCGTCCCGGCGTGATGGAACGGCTCGGACTCGGACCCGACGACCTCGAGAAGGTCAATCCCGGCCTCGTCTACGGGCGCATGACCGGCTGGGGACAGGACGGACCCCGTGCCAACCTCGCCGGCCACGACATCAACTACATCTCGCTCACGGGCATGCTGCACGCCATCGGACGCAAGGACGATCGTCCCGTGCCCCCGCTCAACCTGGCCGGTGACTTCGGCGGCGGTTCGATGTTCCTCGTCGTGGGTGTGCTCGCGGCACTGCTCGAGCGCGGGGCCTCCGGCCGGGGACAGGTCGTCGACGCGGCCATGGTCGACGGCGCTTCCGTTCTGGGACAGATGATGTGGGCGTTCCGCGGCACCGGACTGTGGAGCGACACCCGGGGTGTGAACATGCTCGACACCGGCGCTCCGTACTACGAGGTCTACGAGACCTCGGACGGCAAGTACATGGCGGTCGGCGCGATCGAGCCGCAGTTCTACGCCGAGCTGCTCAAGGGCCTCGAACTCACCGACGCCGACCTGCCGGACCAGAACGACATCGCCCAGTGGGGCAAGCTGAAGGAGATCTTCACCGAGACCTTCAAGTCGCGTACCCGCGACGAATGGGCCGCGGTCTTCGAGGGCACCGACGCCTGCACCTCGCCGGTCCTCACTTTCGCCGAGGCACCCGCCGACGCCCACATGGCCGCCCGCGCCAACCTCGTCGACATCGACGGCGTGACCCAGGCCCAGGTGGCACCGCGCTTCTCGCGCACCAAGCCGGAGACCCCCACGGGCCCGACCACCGAGGCGACCGATCCGTCGACGCTCTGGGCCGACTGAGGATCCCGCCGCTCATTGCTCCCTGAGGTGCGAGGAGCGAAGGCGACGAGCCACGAAGGGCGACAACTCACGTCGCCCTTCGTGGCTCGCTTCGCTCGCACCACAGGGAGCAGATGAATCGGCCACTCGCCCTCGAACGCAGGGGTTCTTCCGCGGCCGCGCGGCGTCAGACCTTCGAATGCCCCATGTCGATCTGGAACTCGGCCGCGGTGATCCCCTTGGCGCTGTCGGACGCGAGGTAGAGGACGGCGTCGGAGATCTCGTCGAGCGCGGCGACCGGATGGTAGTCGAGGATCGACGTGAAATGCGGGTTGACCCAAGGGATTCCGAAGATCCGGTGGGCCTCGGTGTCAGCCACACCCATCGGGGTGTCGACCGCGTACGGGTGCACGCTGTTCACCCGGATGCGGTGATGCCCGAGCTCTTTGGCGGTCGTCTGCGTCAGTCCGACGAGGCCGTACTTCGACGCCGAGTACGACGCCTGCATCGGCATCGCCTTCAGGCCCGCAACCGAACTGATCACGGTGATCGAGCCGCCGTTGGCCGCCTCGAGCATTGCCGGGATGGTGGCCTTCAGCGTCTTCCACGCACCGACGAGATTGATGTCGACGACGTCGGTGAACTGTTCTTCACTGAGCTCCCAGACCTTGCCCCAGGTCAGCACGCCGGCGTTGGCGACCACGTGGTCGAGCCGGCCGAACTGCTCGACGGCGTCGGCCACGAGCTGCTGCTGGAAGGCAAGGTCCCGCGTGTCACCCTGTCGCGCAAGGATCTTCCCACCGACGCCCTCGACGAGACGGATCGTCTCGGCGAGGTCGTCGGCGGTGGCCGCGGGGTAGGTCGCATGGTCGATGATCGGACCCGCGATGTCCAGGCCGACGATCGCGGCCCCCTCGCGAGCGAACCGGATCGCGTGGTTGCGACCTTGACCCCGGGCGATGCCGGTGATGTAGACGACCTTGCCGTCGAACTGTCCCATGGCAGAACTGTAACACGTTCTAGTTCTGCTTCCCCAGGGTTCGCGGGCACATCCCCAGCGTCATCTGAGGACGGGTCAGATGCTCCCGAACGAGCGGGTGAAACCGTCGGGAACGACGAGGTCGGCGGCCGACAGCTCGTGCACGCTCTTGTGCCCGAGACCCATCAGCACACCGTCGAGCCCCATGCGCAGGAGATCCAGAACGTTCTCCACGCCGGCCTGGCCGTTGGCCGCGAGCCCCCAGAGGTAGGCACGGCCGATCATGACCGCGCGGGCCCCGAGCGCCAGCGCTTTGGCCACATCGCTGCCGCGACGGATCCCGCCGTCGAGCAGGACCTCGATGTCGTTGCCCACCGCGGCCGCGATGTCGGGAAGGAGGCGGATCGTCGCCGGCGTGCCGTCGAGATTGTTACCGCCGTGATTGGAGACCGAGAGCGCCGACGCACCGATGTCGACGGCTCGCTTGGCATCGTCGAGACGGGTGATGCCCTTGACCATGAACGGCCCATCCCACTGCTCGCGCAACCACTTCAGGTCCTCCCAGGTGGGCGGCGGGGTGCTCATCCAGGACCCGTAGGCGCCGAAGAAGGTGGGCCCGGGCACACCCTGCGGTGTGAGGTTGGGTGCGGTCAGGTCGGGAATGTTGATCTTGCCGCCCTTGACCCAGTCGAGCGCGTAACGCGGCTTGACCGCGATCTCGGGTCCCAGCCGCAGCAGCGCCTTGAGGTCGACCTTCTCCGGGATCTCCGGGCTACCCCAATCGCGACCGACGTTGAAGACCCAATCTGTCGTGACTATCAGGCCTTTCGCGCCTGCCGCTTTCGCGCGCTCGGCGCGGGCCAAGATCTCCTCGCGGCTGCCCAGCCAGTAGATCTGGAAGTGCACCTTGCCGTTGACGGCGGTTACCTCTTCGACCGCGTGCGAGGCGAAACTCGACAGTCCCATCGCCGTGCCCCGTGCCGCGGCGGCGCGGGCCACCGCGACCTCACCGTCCGGGTCGACGGCCTGCACGCCGGTCGGCGAGATCATGACCGGGAACGAGATCTCCTGACCCATCACCGTTGTCGTCATCTCGCGGTCGGCCTGCGCACCGACGACATGCGGTGCCCAGCCCAGTTCGGAGAACGCGCGGACGTTGTCGTCGACGGTGACACCCGCCTGCGTGCCGGCGACGAGCGACGAGTACACCGATTTGGGCAGACGCTTCTTGGCCCGTCGCTGTGCTTCGGTGACGGTCTCGAACCAGGGATTTCGGGCCCAGGGGTTGGCAGACATGTGCTTCCTACTCATTCATCCATCCGTGAGCACCGGCCGGCACTCAGGGAGACGGGGCGCCGATTCTGACGACGGCGCGCCCCGTGGTGTACCGCGGGCGATCTACCGCGCGGCGGGGGTGAACCCGGCGAGCGGGTTCTCATCACAGGACTTCGTGGGGCGCGACGCGACCGGCGTCAAGTCGCCGTCGGGGCGCCGGGTCATCAACGTCAACGGTGTACCGCGCGAATGATCCTTGTTCGCAGTCGGTTTCGTGCGATCACCGGCAAGGAGCTCCTCACCGTAGCCCTGCACACACTCCGGGTCGGGGCCGGCCAACGGCAGACCGGTGAAGAACTTCGCCGCCATACACCCGCCGCGGCAGGCGTCGAAATGCGCGCACTTGGTGCACGCGCCGGCGTTCTGCGGTTCGCGCAATTCGGTGAACAGGTCCGACCGCTGCCAGATCTCCTGGAAACCGCCGTCGGACAGGATGTTCCCGGCGAGGAAGTTCTCGTGGATCGCGAACGGGCACGCGTACACGTCGCCGACCGGGTCGATGAGGCAGACCACGCGTCCCGCACCACACAGATTGAGGCCGGGGAGGCCGCCGCCGGAATCGGAACCGAACGCCGACAGATGGAAGAACGAGTCACCCGTCAGCACTCGATCACCGTGTGCGACAAGCCAGTCGTAGAGTTCGCGCTGCTGGTGCGGCAACGGATGCAGGTCATCCCACACGTCGGCGCCCCGGCCGGAGGGACGCAACCGGGTGATGCGCAGCGTGGCGTTGTAGCGGTCGGCGAGCGCCTTGAACTCGTCGAGTTGCGCGACGTTCTGTCGTGTCATGACGACGCTGATCTTGGCGTCGGCGAAACCCGCCTCTGCCAGGTTCTCCAGCGCACGGACGGCCATGTCGAACGAACCCGGACCGCGGACCGCGTCGTTGACCTCCGCGGTCGCCCCGTCCAGCGAGATCTGGACGTCGACATAATCCGACGCCGCGAGTCTCGCGGCCACCTTCTTGTCGATGCGCAGGCCGTTGGTGGAGAACTTCACCCCCACCTGATGGCTGGTGGCGTAGTCGACGAGCTCCCAGAAGTCCGGGCGAACGGTCGGTTCGCCGCCGCCGATGTTGACGTAGAAGACCTGCATCCGCTGCAGCTCGTCGATGATCGCCTTGCACTGTTCGGTGGACAGCTCGCGGGGATCGCGTTTGCCCGACGACGACAGACAGTGCACGCACGCGAGGTTGCACGCATAGGTCAGTTCCCAGGTGAGGCAGATGGGCGCGTCGAGACCCTTCTCGAACTGGTCGACGAGCCGGCCGACCTTCGGCACCTCGCCTGCGGTGGGCGCGGGCGCCCGGAGTGCACTCGCGAATTCGGTTGCTGTGGGCGGCATCTCGATGGTCGTCATCGTTGAGGTCCTTGCATTCGGGGCTGGCGGTTCGGGACTGGGACGTCCGGGCCGGGACGTCGGGCCTGATCGCTCAGGAGCGGGGCACGATCATGCCGCTGTCGGCGAGCGCGGTGAGCGCCTGCAGGTACAGGGGACGTTGGGCGGGCGAGATCCCGGCGGCGAAGAGGGCGGCCTCCGCCGAGTCGTGGTCGGCGAGCGATTGCACGATGCCGACGACGGTGAGGTTCTTGAGGAACGACAGCTTGCGCGTACCGAAGTGGTACAGCAGCGCGCCGAACGGTTCCGGCCGCAGAGCGACCTTCGGATTGAGCCGCCACGGCTCGAGCGTGTCGAAACCGGGCGCCTCGGCTGGGGTGTCGAACCGGACCCCGGCGACCGCGGAACGGTCGCCGGAGATCGGATTCGATGTCGGGGCTGACATCAGTAGACCCCGCACATCCCGTCGATCGAGACCTCTTCGACGAGTGACTCGGCGAGGAGTTCGGTGTCGTTCGAGCTGTGACTGGTCGCAGCGGACTGATCTGCCATGATCCATACCTCCTGGTTGGTGGGTTAGTGATGTGGATCACGACACACTATAGTGGCACTCGGTGCAGAAATCCAGCGTTCGCGAGCGAACTGCCCGAATGGCCAGGTGGACGGTTCTGTCGATCCGGACGACACCGGTCCCATAGGCTGAGGTCCCGATGACCACGAAGATGCGCGGTGACGAGCCCGCACGTACCCCGCCGGGCCGGCGCCCCATCACGTCGCGTGCGCAGATCAGCGCACTCGCGATCCGCCTCTTCACCACCCAGGGCTTCGAGGACACCAGCGTCGACGACATCGCCGAGGCGGCCGGGATAGCCCGGCGCACACTGTTCCGGTATTACTCGTCGAAGAACGAGATCCCCTGGGGCGAGTTCGACGACCATCTCCTCGAACTACGCACCCTCCTCGCCGGTATCCCGCCCGAGACGCCGATGGCGCAGGCCCTCGTCGACGCCCTCGTCTCGTTCAACCGGGTGCCCGCCGAGGAACTCGACAACCATCGCCGACGTATGTCCCTCCTCCTCGGGGTGCCTGCGCTGCAGGCACATTCGATGATCGTCTATGCCGACTGGCGTCAGGTCATCGCCGAGTTCTGCGCGACCCGGCTGGGCGTCGATGTCCGCGATCACCTGCCGCAGACCATCGGCTGGCTGTGTCTCGGTGCCGCCCTCGCCGCGTACGAGAAATGGCTCGACGACCCCGATGCCGACCTGGAGACGCTCATCGAGTCCGGCGCGCGCACCGTGGCCGACGGCGTGGCGGCCCTGGCGTGACTACGCTGGCAACGGCCGCACGGGATCGACCGCTAGCCCCTCGTGGGAACACCGGTCGTTGCGCTAGGCTGAAGTAGAACGTGTTCTAATTTGGGCCGGGGTGCCGGTCCTCGACGGCGGAGACTGCGCACATGTCTGACCTGACCCCTCACGGTTCACGCAGCGTGATCCTCACGGTGTCCGAGGTGATCGACGAGACGGCCGAGGCCAAGTCCATCGCCTTCGAGGTACCCGAGGCCTCGCCGAAGCCGTTCACCGATTACAAACCGGGGCAGTTCCTCACGCTACGGATTCCGAGCGAGCAGACCGGCTCGGTCGCGCGCTGCTACTCCCTCGCGTCGTCGCCGTTCACCGACCCGCGGCCCAAGGTGACCGTGAAGCGCACCGCCGACGGCTACGGATCCAACTGGGTGTGCGACAACCTCTCCCCCGGCACCCAGGTCGAGGTGCTGCCGCCGTCGGGCGTGTTCACCCCGAAGTCCTATGACACCCCATTGCTGCTCATCGCGGCGGGCAGCGGTGTCACGCCGGTGATGTCGATCCTCAAGGCGGCCCTCGAGAAGGGCGACGCACCGATCGTCTTCTTCTATGCCAACCGGGACGTCGCCGACGTGATCTTCGCCACCGAACTCCGAGAACTCCTGGCCGCCCACCCAAATCGGCTCACCCTCGTCCACTGGCTCGAATCACTCCAGGGTCTGCCGAGTGCGGCCGCTCTGGCAACGGCTTTCGCGCCCTACGCGACGTCGCACGTCGCCTACATGTGCGGACCGGGCCCGTTCATGGATGCCGTCCACAAGGGTCTGTCGGACGCGAACTTCCCGCACCACAACGTCCACACCGAGGTCTACAACTCGCTGTCCGGCGACCCGTTCGCCGACGTCGAACTCGGCGAGGTGAGTGAGGAGGAGCAGGCGGGTGCCGCCACCGTCGAGGTCGAGCTCGACGGTGAGACCCACACCCTGACCTGGCCTCGCTCACGAACTCTCGTCGACATCATGCTCGCCGCCGGACTCGATGCGCCGTATTCCTGCCAGGAGGGTGAGTGCGGTTCGTGCGCCTGCACTCTCACCGAGGGCAGCGTCGACATGGACAACGCCGGCGCGCTCGACCCCGAGGACATCGAGGACGGATACATCCTCGGCTGTCAGGCGCATCCGACATCGGACACGCTGAAGGTCGAATTCTGACAGAGTGGTTCGAGTTCGTGCAGTCACCGGTCCATCGAAGGAGAACGACGACGTGAGCACCATCCGCGGTTCCCGGCTCGACCCCGTCCAGCTCGCCCGTGGCCTCGCCGCGATGCTCATCAGCATCGGAGTGCTCCACTTCGTGGCACCCAAACCGTTCGACGAGATCATCCCGGAGGAGATCCCCGGCGACCCGCGCACGCTGACCTATGCTTCCGGTGTTGCCGAGATCGGTTTGGGCGCTGCACTTCTCGCTCCGAAGACCCGACGCGCCGCCGGCGCGGCGTCCGTGCTGCTGTTCCTCGCCGTCTACCCCGCCAACATCAACATGGTCCGGCTGTGGTGGGACCGGCCGCTGCCCTACAAGATCGTCGCCCTGGCCCGGTTGCCGTTCCAGTTCCCGATGATCTGGGCCGCCGCGAAGGTCGCACGCGAGGGCTGACCCTGTCGTCACAGATTCCGGAGGGCGCGGTAGTGGGCACGCTCCTCCGGGGTCCGGTGCTCGAGCGCGTATGACAGTGCGGTGCGGCCCATCCGGGCAGCGTTGTCGTCCAGGTAGCCGAGCAGGACGGTCTCGTCGACTCGTTTGCCGACCTCCCGCAGCATCCAGCCGAATGCCTTCTGGATGAGATCCCGTCGGTCGTCGCGGACGAGCGGCGCCACCGCGAGCAGTGCCGCCGAGTCGCCGTGCTTGATGAAGGCGAAGGTCGCGATCACCCCCACCCGGCGCCGCCACAGATCATCGTCCCGTGCGTGTTGCAGGACGAGATCGAGTTCGCCGCTGCGCCGGCAGTATTCGCCGAGGACGGGATCGGCGGACGAGTCGACGAGATCCCAGTTGTTCACCCGGCCGCGGCGCACCGCGTCGAGGTAGAGGTCGACCCAGCCCTTGCCGTCGCCGCCGCGGCGTAGCTCGCGTTCGAACTCCTCACGCAGGAGGAACAATGCGATCAGGCGATGCTCGTGGATCGGTGAGTCGAGCAACTCGACGACCTGATCCGGCGCGATGCCGCGGAACCCTTTCGCGAGCTTCCGTTGTACGGGTACCCGGATTCCGAGGAATTCGTCGCCCTCCCCGTATCCCCCCGGTCGGGCCTGGAAGAACGCGGCCTGGCCGATTGCGAGTTCCGGGTCGGCCACCTCGGCTGCCGCATCACGCACCTGCGCGGCGGTGGGCGCGTCCGACATGCGTCGTCACAGCAGATCTGCGACGGGCGTGGGGGTCTGCAGCTTCGGCCGGGTCTTCATCACGGCACCCACCTTGCCGGCGCCCACCACCCCGGTGAGCACGCCGTCCCGGCTGTAGTAGGCAACGAACTTCTTCCCGTCGTCGTCGACGACGTGGACCTCGTCATCGGCGCGCGGGGAGCCGAGTACCTGGATCTTGACGTCGAACTGGTCGCTCCAGAAATACGCGACCGACGCGGTGACCGCGTCGCCACCGGTGATCTGGTGCGCGACGACCGAGGCCTGCTCGACCGTGTGGTTCCAGTGCTCGACGCGTTTCGGCCGCCCGTCCTCGTCGAGCCAGTTCGCCACGTCACCGAGGGCGTAGACGTTCGCGGCGCTGGTGTGTCCGGTTGCATCACAGGCGATTCCGCCCCCGACCTCGCGGGCGGCGAGCTCGATACCCGACCCGTCCAGGTACCCGGTCACCGGGGTCGAACCGATACCGACGACGACGATGTCGGCGGGCAGGGTGGTGCCGTCGGTGAGTTCGACCGCGCTGACCCGCCCGTCGGACACGTCGATCTTCGCGACCCCGACCCCGGTCCGCAGATCGATGCCGTTGGCCACGTGCAACCGCGACACCAGGGCGCCGATCCGCTCCCCCAGCGCCACGGCGAGCGGCGTCGGAGCCGGTTCGACGAGGCTGACCGCCAGTCCGCGGGCCGAGAGGCCGGCCGCCACCTCGCATCCGATGAAGCCGGCGCCGATGACGACTGCGGTGCTCGCGGAATCGATCTCGCCACGCAGCGCCACCGCGTCGTCGTAGGTGCGGAGCACGTGCGCGCCTCGGACGTTCTCCGTGAGGCCGGGAAACGGCCGTGGATCGAGCCCGGTCGCCAGTACGAGGGTGTCGTAGGCGACGGTGGCGCCGGAGGCCAGCGTGATCGTCCGGTCCGTCGGTGCCACCGCGGTCACCGCTTCACCGAGTCGCAGCGTGATGTCGGAGTCCTCGTAGAACTCTGCGGGTTTGAGATCGACCCGGTCGTCCTTGCCCAGCAGCACCGACTTCGACAGCGGCGGACGGTCGTACGGTGGATGCGCTTCGGCTCCGACGAGGGTGATCGGATCGGTGAAGCCGTTGTTCCGCAGGTTCTCCGCGACCCGGATCCCGCCGAGTCCGGCCCCGATGATCACCACACCCGCGCTCGATGCACTCATCTCTCGTCCCCTTTTCGTCATCCCACCCGCGAGCACCCGTCTGCGCCGGCGGTCGCGCGGACCGCCCGGGGCCGGGCATCTCGTGTCTCAACGGGTCACGTCGCCGACCGGTTGCAGGTCGGACAGCAGCCAATTCCCGTCGACCTTACGCATAAGTGCCCACCGGGCGATAGAGGTCGTCTCGGCCGGTGGACGGCTCGCGGCACCCGGTGCCGGTGAACCGGACCCGGCTGTCACCCGCTGGTCGGCGAAGACGAGCACCCGGGCGCGTTCCGAGTCGCCCTCCTGCAGTCCGGCACCGACGACCTCGCCGGTCACCGACAACGCTGATGCACGGACGCCGGGAACCACGACGTCGGTACCGCGGTTCCGGTACTCCAGGCGTAGCGGGTCGGTCAGCAACGCGTCGGTCGCCTGCCGCCGGTCGGCGGGGTCGTCGGGCGAATAGGTCAGAAGCGCACTCACGGCAGCCGCAGCCGCGCTGAGGATCTCGCTGCGTTGCGCCTCGGTCGGGTCGGGATCGGGGCGCAGGGTCGCGGCGCCCGCGATCGCCGCGACCACCAGGGATACCGCCGATGCGGCGATGAGAAGCCGCATGCGGATGCGTTGGGTTCGACTCGGCTGTGCCGGTAGCAGGACCCGGTCGTCGGCGGCGCTCATGGACGCCTCGCCTCGGCGATCTTCCAGCCGCCGTCGGTGCGCGTCATGGTGATCAGCGCCGTGATCCGCTCTCCGGTGGTGTCGATCTCCGAACCGTCCCCCGACCCGCCCAGGAGCGCCGGGCTCGTCGCGTCGGCGACGACGAGCACGTCCACGCTGCCACCGATGTCGTCGGACGACGGATCGGTGACGAGCCCGGCCGAGATCACTTGCCCGACACTCGAACCCCGTTGCCCGCCCACCTCTGTCACCAGTGCCTCCCGGGCGGCGTCGATCCGTTGCAGCTGCGGTCCGGTGCTCACCTCCGCCACGCGTGCCACGTAGCCTTCGGGGTCGGCCGGGTCGGCGGTCAGCATGACGGTGACGGCGCCGCGGGCGGATGCGAGCACGTCGTCCTGCAACTCGGTCGCCGCCTGCTGGCCGCGGATCTGCCACGCAAGAAAGCCGGCGACGCCAACGAGGACGACCACCGCGATCGCTGCTCCGACGAGAGTCCGGCGCACCGTCTGTGTCCGGCGTGCCGCACGCGCCCGGAGCGCCGGCGCGGCGACGATCCGGGCGGTGCGCGCCCGTCGGGTCGCCGCGTCGACCCGGGCGCGGGCGAGTTCGATTCGCGTGGTGATGGTCTCGGTCATCGCCGCACCCGCAGATTCCGGTGGACGATCATCCGATCACATCCGCCGCCGCGAGGAGCCATGTGTCGTCCGACCGCGCGTAGCGGGCCAGGACCGTGCGTTGGACGGTCGTCGCGGGCCCGGTGGCCGGACGTATTGTCACCGCGACGCGCAGCAGCGCCTCCCCCTCCGCGGCGTCGACCGCGACGATGCTGACGACCTCGGGGCGCCAGGTCACCGACGACGTCCCCTCGGGCGGGGGCCGATCGAGCTGGGCCCCGTAGCTGTCGGTGAACTCGTCGGCGACCCGCTCCCGCGCCCGCGTCCGGTCCTGCTGCCAGCGGTCCGCATCGACCGAGAAGACGTCCGCGACGATCGTTCCCGCCTGTGCTCGCAACTGGTCTCGGCTCTCCGTGACGTCGGAGCCCGTGCGGTGCGAATTCCACAGGGTGAGCACCACGACGAGCGTCGCGACCAGGACAACCGCCGCGATCGCGAGGCGGATGGTGGCACCTCGCACCCCGATGGGCCGGGTAGTTCCGCGTCCCGGGACCGGCTCGACGCCCGGGGTGTGAGTCGGTGGCGTCATGGAAGGTACTGCACCGCACTCAGTTTCAGCGTGTCGTCGGCCGGTGTGATGAGCACCCGCAACCGGAATCTGCGCGCCTGGTCGCCGGTCTCGGCCGGCGCCGCCCCACCGGTGAAGACGACGGTGGCCGCGACGAGGACCGTGGCGGTGTCGCCGGTCCGGACGGAGATCCCCGTGCCGTCGACGGAGGACTGCGCGACGGTGCCGTTGGCCCGGATGAATTCGGTGTAACTGTCGGCGGATTGGGCGAACTCGTCGTAGAAGGTGCCGGTGGCGCCGGCCAGGATGCGCTGGGCGCGCCGATCGTCTCGGCTGTTCGGGGCGATGAGCACCGCAACCCGGTCGGCCGCCGCCGACTGGAGTTCGGCGTCGGAGTACCGCTCACGGTCTCGCTGCCACGCGGTCACCACCACCCCCGCGAGCACGAGCGCGACGACGAGGACCACGACCGCGACGACCCACCGGAGCCGCGACAGGCGCCGACGGAGTCCGGCCTCGACCTCAAGGGTGTGCAGATCGTCCAGTGCCTCGCACAGCTCGCGCCTCGCGGCCCGGTCGGCGGACACCTCCCGCACCCCCGATCGAGCACCCATGCCGTCCCTCTTCACGACGACAGGGGCGTGCTCTCCTGGGGCTGCGTCAGACTGTCGCCCGGCGCCCGGGTGTCGACCTTCTCACCGCGGATCCGGCTCGAATAGGCCGCGCGCGCCTGCTGGTCGGGGCTCAGGAAGATCGAGTCCAGCTTGGTCAACCGGCGCGACCACCGCTTCATCGCCTGCGGGAACAACGCGCCCGACTCCGCCCACCGCATCGACCGGGGCGCGTAGACGCGGACCACCGGCCGCGCGATCGTCTGCACGACGATCGACGCCACCTCGCCGGGCTCGACGGTCTGGATGAACTTGTTGGTCTGCAGGCCGGAGATCAGGGCGGTTCGCGTGAACGTGGGGAGTACCGCGCTGACGGCGACGCCCTGCGGTTCCAGCTCGGCGCCCAGCGCCTCGGAGAACTCGATGACGGCTGCCTTGGCGCCGTTGTAGATGGTGAGGCCGGGGGTGGGTATGCGCCCGGCCGTCGATGCGATGTTCACGATGTGGCCGGTCCGGCGGGGCGCCATCCGGCGGGCCGCCTCCTGGCATCCGATGATCACGCCCAGGACGTCGATCTCGTAGGTCCGGCGGATGATCGTGTCGTCGTAGGAGAGGAACGGTCCGACCGGCATGATCCCGGCGTTGTTCACGAGCACGTCGATCGGTCCGAGCCGGTTTTCGACCTCGGTCAGGAACGCATCGAAGGACTCGCGTTTGGTCACGTCCACCTCGATGCCCTCGCAACCGAGGTCGGCGGCGGCCTTGCCCACCGCCTCGGAATCCACATCACCGATCGCGACCCTGGCCCCCGCCTCGGACAGCTGGGTCGCGGTCTCGAATCCGATGCCACGCGCGCCGCCGGTGATGACCACGACCTTGTCCCGTAGCGCGGCGCGGATCGCGTCGTGGTCGGGTGTGCTGGACAGCTTGTCACGCAGACTCATTGGATCTCCTTCGGTAAATGCGAACTTCAGACGAGAGGAACCGGGCCGGCGTGGCCCGTCATCTCCGGTGGGGTTTCACCAGATCATCGGTGCGAGGAACTTGGCGGCGAAATCCCGAACGCGCTGGGGTTCGTTGCGAGCGGGGTCCGACGGCGGCGTCTCCAGCAGTGAGATCACCAGTCGCACATGGATCTCGACGGCTTCCAGCAGATCCTCGACGGGCATCTGCGCACCCTCGTCGCGGAGTGTGGCCGCGACCCGGTCGGTGACCATGTCGATGAACAACGATGTCATCGTCGCCGTGACGCTCTTGATCTCGGAGTCGGTGAGGACGATCCGGCTCAGCAGCGGGTCGGAGTTGACCCACTCGGCGCCGACAGCGAACGCCTCCACCAGTGCGGCCTTGGGTCCGAGCCCCTTCACCGAGGCCTCGAGTTTCTGCATGCCCGCCTCGTAGGCGTCGTTGGCCACCGCGTAGAGCAGCGCATCCTTGTTCGGGAAGCGCCGGTACAAGGTGCTGCGGCTCACTCCAGCCCGCGCGGCGACCTCGTCGATGTTCGCGCGGCGGACACCGACCTCGGCGAACTCCGCCCCGGCGGCCGCGAGGATCGCGGCTTCCTGGTCGGCCGGGCTGGCGGTGTTGCGGACCTTACGCGTCGAGGTCCGATTCCTGCTGTCGGCCTTGGTTCCGGTGCCTGCCACGGTCATCGCCGCCGACGGGTGGCGGGCAGCGAGTCCTCGGGTGCCGACCAGTGGTTTTCGTGCAGCCGGCGATGTCTGATCTCCGTGATCTCCATCTGGTCAAAATACAGCCCGGCGGTCCGGTGTCCGCGGACACCGCGACCCCGGCCGACGTGCAACGGGGTTCCGTCGCGGTCGGGAGACGGGACGCCGACCGAATCGACTGCTGCCGGCACTGTCGCCAGAACCGAGGCCATGATCGTCTCCCTCCCGCAACGGCCGCCCCGGGTACGGACGGTCGGCATGTGACCCACATCGCATGATAGACCACGTTGAGACAGATCGGAAAATGCGTTCCTATCCTCGCCCGCGACCCGTGGGCGACCCGTCCATCGTCAGCAGGCGGTGACACCGCCGCAGACGCTCGCGCCACCAGTGCTGACGCTCTTCTTCGACCGCGAGTCCGCGCACGTCGACCGAGGCGTCGGTGCCGAACCATCGCGTTCCCACCGAGCCGTCGACCATCTGGAAGGACGCGGCGACATCCGCGGCGAGCAACGACCCGGTGCCCAGCCCGCACGCAAGCTCCAGGCGCGGTAGCGCGGCCGCGGCAGCCACGCCGGCGGCCATCCCGATCGCGCTGTCGAGGGCACTCGAGACCACGATGTCGAGTCCCAGGTTCTCGGCGAGCTGGAGGGTTGCGCGCATGCCGCCGAGCGGCGCGACCTTGACCACCGCCACGTCAGCAGCGTCGGCCGCGACGACACGGTACGGGTCCTCGGCCTTCCTGATGGATTCGTCGGCCGCGATCGGCACCTCGACCGCCCGACGCACGGCCGCCAGTTCTTCGACTGTGCGACAGGGCTGTTCGGCATACTCGACCTCACCGATGGCGCGCAGGGCGGCGATGGCCTCGTCTACGGTCCAGCCGCCGTTCGCATCGATGCGCACCCTGCCGATGAGCTCCCGCGTCGCCGCGACCCGGGCGACGTCGTCGTCGAGGGTCTGCCCCGGTTCGGCGACCTTGACCTTCGCGGTTCCCGCGCCGGGGTATCGCTGCAGCAATGCGTCGACCTCGTCGGCGGGGATGGCGGGCACGGTCGCGTTGACCGGGACGGCGTCGCGGACCGCGGCGGGAGGGCCGACCCAGGCGGCCTCGACGCCGGCCCGCAGCCACGAGGCCGCCTCCGGGTCGTCGTACTCGACGAACGGACCGAACTCCCCCCAACCCGCCGGCCCCGCGAAGACCATCGTCTCGCGCGTGGTCAGGCCGCGGAATCTCGTACGCATCGGCAGGCGCACCGCGACAGCGGAAGCGAGGACGTCCTCGACGTCGGGAAGCGCCCAGTCCGGTTGCCTGCCCCGCATCATCCGTCCTCCCTCTCCGCATACAGATCACCCCGCGTCGTTGGAACAACCTTCCAAGTTTGTTCCAAGTGCGATATTCTCGCCGCCATGTCAGTCAACCAGGGATTCGACGCCGGTATCCGCGAGGCAGAGCCGATGATCGTCGACGACACTCCGGACACCGCGGGCGAGATCGCCTCGCCACGTCTGGGCGCCGACTCGCTCGTGTGGAAGTTCTACGGCGACAACCGCGGACTGCTGGGCTTCCAGCGTCTGGCCGGCACCGAGAACTGCATCGAACAACTCGGCCAGGCCGTGCTCGATCACTCCATCATCTTCAGCGACTTCCTCGGCCGGGCCAAGCGGACCGGCCCCCCGGTCATGCGGACCGTGTACAGCACCGAGCCGGAGAAGTGGGGGCGCACGGTGCGCGACTTCCACCGCGACATCAAGGGCACCATCAGCGACGGATCGCGGTACCACGCACTCAATCCGGAGTTGTTCTACTGGGCGCACGCGACGTTCGTCGACCAGGTCCTCTACATCACCGACACCTTCATCCGACGCCTGAGTTACGCCGAGAAGGTCCAGATCTTCGAGGAGAGCAAGGTCTGGTATCGGCTCTACGGGGTGAGCGATCGCGGGCAGCCGCAGACCTACGAGGAGTTCGTCCAGTATTGGGAAGACATGCTCGACCGGTTCGTGCCGCACAAGACGATCGTCTACGCCACCGGTTACATCCGGCAGGGACTCCCCTGCCCCAAGAAGATCCCCGCGCCCGTGTGGAAGATCCTGTCGCTTCCGTTGAACGCCTTCATCCGCACCGTTGTCGTCGGAACGCTGCCCCAGCAGATGCGTGACGTGTGCGACCTCGAGTGGAACGACAGGCGCGAGAAGAACTTCCAACGGTTCGCCGCCCTCATGCGGGCCGCCAACCCGCTGATCAACCGGCTGCCGCTCAAGTATCTCTACGTTCCGTGGGCCTACGAAGCGTGGCAGAAGGTCGGCATCGACCCCCGGCCGTTGCACAACAAGCCCGCCTGACCCGCTCCGCTCCCTGCCCCTGAGGAGGCCCGGAGCCTGCAGAGGGCCGTCACGAAGGCTCAGTGCCCCAGAAACCCGTCGACCTGGTTGACGAACTCCGCCGCCCGGTCCCGGTGGACACTGTGCCCCGCCTCGATGGTGACGAACCGTGAGTCGGGCAGGGTGTCACTGAGGGTCCGCAGGTGGTGCGGGGGCAAGAAGCTCTTCTCGCCACCGGAGATGACCAGGGTCGAAGCCCGCACATCCGGGAGTTCCGACCACCAGTGCGGCGCACAGACATCGAACTCGGCGACGATCTGGTCACCCATCCGGCCGTCGTAGCGGATGACCGGAAAGGGGTTGCGCGCGAGCGCGATCAGCCCACGAATCTGCTCGCCCAGGGTGGCGCGCATGGCGATGCCCTCGGACAGATCGGCCTCGTCGCGGGGCATCGGCGGCACCTCTTCGAGCACCAGGCGTCGGATCCTCGTGGGCTCACGCATGGCCAGTCGCAGCGCGGTGTGGGCACCGAGCGAATGGCCGACCACGTCGGCGACCGCGATCCCGAGGGTGTCGAGGACATAGGCCAGGTCGTCGCGGAAGTCGTCGAGCCGGTAGACCTCACGGGCCCGGCCGCTGCGCCCGTGTCCACGGAGGTCCACGCTGATCACCGCACGCCCGCGGGCGCGGAGTGCCGTCGCGAGCCGGCGCCAGGTCGAATGGTCCGATGCCATCCCGTGCACGAGGACGACCGGTACGCCCCGGTCGGCCTCCCCCGCGATCCGGACCGCGAGGTCGGGGTCGCCGCTTCGACGCAGAACACGCATGACCGTCAGCTTACGAACGTCGGCCGTGCGGGAGCCGTCACACTCCACCCAGCCGTCCGCGGAGACCGCACCTCACCGGTCGTCGTCACCGGTCGCGGAACCAGCCGCTGTTCTTGGCGCGCCACACCATGTCCTCCCAGTACCCCCAAGCGTGTGTCCCGACGGACGGGAAGTCCGTCGTGACCGGGATGCCCTGCAACGCGGCCGCGACTTCGAACGACCGGGTCTGCGCGAGCGACACCACCTCCAGCGGTGTGCCCTTGACCGAGGCCACGGCGTCGGCGTTGTGCGGACCCCATGTCGCCGAACCGGACCCGATGCGGATCTTCATCCCGCGCATCCGCGGCAGCTGGACGAGTGCGTCGTTGCGCGTCCACCGGTCACTCCAGGGCGGTCCCCACATGGCGTCCGCGCTGAACGGACCGACCCCCGCCCCGACCCCGGCGTCGATCAACGCGAGCCGAACAGCCTCTCGCATCGTGGGCGCGGACAGGTTCAGGTAGCCGGACATCGAGAAGACGTGCGAGATGCGCTTGCGGTGGTACGCCCCGTAGACCATCGCCGCGTTACCGCCCATGGAGATGCCCATGATCGCGTATTTGCCCAGCGGGCCGACGGCGAGTCCGCGCGCGTCGAGTTCGCGCACGATGGTGTCGAGTCGGCACGTCCACCGATAGCGGTATCCGACCTTGTTGGCCGGGCTCGCCGCTTCCCAATCGGTGTAGAAGCTCGCGAGACCTCCGACCGGCTGGATCACGTTGACGCCGGAGTCGGCGAGGCGGTGAACACGCGTGTCGCGACGCCAGCCACTGATGTCACCGGTCGCGCGAAGACCGTCGAGAGCGATGACGGTCTTGTTGTTGCCCCATCGGGTCCAGGTGTCGACCGGGGTGCTCGGCATGCCGCAGCCGGACACGTGGAATCTGCCGAACGCCGCCGACGCCGACGCGTTACCCGACCCGATGGTGACCACGCCCACCATTGCGAGAAGCGCGAGGGCGAACGCGAGGGCTCGACGTCGGCGGGCAAGCCGACGCGGCCGTAGTGAAAGCTGCACCGACGAACTGTAATTCGACGACGATCAGCAATGCCACGGCTGTGACCCTAGGGCATCGACATCGATATCGAGTGGTGACCAGAGTGACTACAGTGAATCAAGTGGTGCATGCGGCAGCGATTCGCCTTGTTACAGACGATCCACGCATCGTCAGAGATCGTCGACGATGCGCTGACGCGCCCGTGCGTACTCCTCCTCGGTGACCGCGCCGGTTCGGCGCAGTTCGTCCAGCGACGCGAGCCGTTCGGCCGGCGAACGGCCCGGGTCAGCACCCCGGCCCGACCCGCCACCGGCCTTGGTGAACGACGGGGGGGTCCATTCGAGACGAGCTCGCCGAATCCGCCCGGACTCCCGCCCAGCCGCGCACGACCTCCATGACCTCCGCTCGGGCCGCGGGATTGGACCGCAGATCGATCACGCCACTGCCCGCCACCCCGTGACGCCCCAGGATCTGCAGGATCTCCCCCAACGGTTCCGCCTGACCGGTGAGATCGTAGGTCCGGCCGTCCTCTTCGGAGGTGAACCTGGCCGGCACCGAACCGGCGAGCAAAGCGGTTGCCTGCCAGTCGATCTCGAAGTCCTGGGACTCGGGATCGACCATCACGGCCAACCGACGGGCGTGCAGCAGCGGCTGCTGGTAATGCGGCACGACCTTCCTCGTCGACACCTCGAACGGAGCGAGTCCCTCGGCGTGGATCCGGAGCCCGAGCTTCATCAGCGGCTGGTCGTTGATCTCGACATTCGTCTGACCGATCGAGGTGATCTCGGCGATGCCGAACACCCCGGCGGCCCGGAGGTGTTCCAGCTTGGCGCCACCCCGATAGTTGAACCACGCGATGGCAACGCCGAGAACGACATCGAGCACGGTGATGCCGATCCCGGTCCACAGCATCCACTCCGTGTCGGGTGCATCGATCACGAAGTAGGCGACGAGGAAGATCGGACCGACGATCCCGCACAGCATGACAAACGCGAAAGTGCCCACGGCACTCCACACATGGGCAGGAACACGTGGCCCGGTCCCCGACTCTCCGAACATGGTCATGCGCGAACTCTAGGCGCGGACCTGCGGCGACGGAAGCCCTTATGACACAGCGTCCGGCCATGGAACGACAGGCGGGTCGTGAGTGAATGTGTCACGAGAACCAGGGAGCGCGCGCGCCTCGCTCACTGGCCGTACCACGCGAGACGCTCGGTCACACATGTGACCGAGCGCCTGACGTGACCGCGCCTGGTGCGCGCTACTTGAGCCAGAGCTTTTCGAACTGGTCCTGATAGTCGGCCACGCCGACGTAGAACCCCGTCTTCGGATCGAGAACCGCAGTCCCGATGTTGTCGCTGTTGAGCAACTGGGTCGGCAAGAACGCATCATCGGCTGGTTTCAGATCGTCGCCGTTGAACTGCCTGGCAAGCATGTCGATCACACGCCAGCCGAGGATCTGCACCGGAAAGCCGACCCACACACTGTCGTCTCCGTCTTTCAGTGATACGAGGTTGGCCGGCGTCGGCGTCTGACCGGCGAATCGCACCTGATCCTGGAGCCCCGCGGCCCGAAGCGCCGCGTCCACGCCCAGCACCAGGTCCCCGAACGAGAAGAGCGCATAGTTGATCTCGGGATCACGTTGCAGCGTGCTGACCACACTCTGCGGCGTCTTGGTACCCAGGTCGGTCACCTGTTGATTGATCATCTCGACACGACAGCCGGGGCAGAGTGTCTTCATCTGTGCGGTGAAGGCATCGGTGAAGACATTGAGGATCGGGTAGTCGGTGATGGTGAAGACCGCGATGTTGGCCTCACCATCGCTGTCGGCGACGACCTGGCTCGCGACCATCTTGCCCCATTCCTGGACCTGCTTGGTGCCGTCGAGCGAGGTCGAGATCACCCCGGGCACCGGATCGTCGCCCACACTGTCGGCGATGACCGGGATCCCGGCGTCCGAGGCGCGTTCGATCTGCGTAGACAACATCGACAGCGGCGTGCCCGAGATGTGGATCGCGTCCGGCCCGAGAGCGATCGCCTGGTCCATCGCCTTCGGACCGGCATCGGCGTCAGTACCCTGCAGGATTCGCTGGTAGCGCCACCCCAGGAGATCCGCGGCCTGTTGGATCGCGTCGTCCTTTGCACTCGAGATCGGTTGTGGCGTCTCGATGCTGATCACGTACTTACCCGCTTGCGGAGCGCGACTCAGCGGAGTTGTGAGCACCAATCCATCAAGGGGACTTTCGTATTGATCCGCGACGCTACGCGCCGCCGAGACATCTGCGGGCTCACCCGAACCCCCACCGTCGGCACTCGAGCAGGCGGTGGCGACGGCACCGACGGCGGCCACCGCGATCATCGTCTGCACCCAGGACTTGGTTCTCACTCGGTTTCCTTTCACGATGGCCTCTCGGCCGATGGGGATCCGCCGCAGCGGCAGAAGGAGGCAGCGAGCGTTCGTCACGAACGTCGTGCCGTACGGGCGGCCAGCGCGACCGCGATGATGAGGGCGAGGCCGTTGAAGAGGTCATTGACGAAGCTCGGCGCGCCCGCGAGCTGGAGTCCCTTGACCCCGGTGGCCAGCAGGTAGATGGCGACGAGGGTGCCCAGCACGTTGACTCGTCCCGCCCGTATCTGTGTCGAGCCCAGGAAGACCGCCGAGAACGCCGGCAACAAGTACGACGGCCCGATATCGGGCGCAGCCGTGCCGAGCTTGGCGGCCAGCACGACGCCGGCCAGCGCCGCCACGGTCGCGGACGTGACCAGGGAGCCGAACATGATCCGCTCGACGCGCAGACCCGCGAGCCGGGCTGCCTGCCGATTTCCGCCGGTGGCGTACAGGTACCGCCCCAGCGGGGTCTTCTCGAGAAGGACATACATGACCGCCGCCACCACCACCATGTAGTAGAAGGGCAACGGAAGACCCAGGAACATACCGCTTCCGAGCCCGAGGAAACCGTCGGTGAACCCCTCGGTGATCTGTTTGCCGTCGGTGACCCAGTACGTCCCCGCCAGCATGATGCTCGACATTCCCAGCGTCGCGATGAAGGAGTCCACCTTCAGCCGGACGACCACGAAGCCGTTGACGGCACCGATGAGGGCTCCGCACAGCAGCGTGGTGAGTATCGCGACCGTCGCGCTGATCCCCAGGGACAGTTGATACGAGACCATGGCGACCGAGAAGCCCATCACGCCTGCGATGGAGAGGTCGAAGACCCCGGCCGCCAGCGGCACGATCAGACCGATCGCCAGGATCGCGGTGATGGCCTGATCGCCGGCGATGATCCTGAGGTTGCCCTCGGTGAGGAAAGTGTCCGGGATCCACAGCGCAAACAACACGATGATGGCCACCCACACGTAGATGCCGCTGAACCGATCAAGGCCCAGGGACACCACGCGCCGACGTCGGGCCGATTCGGGGCCGAGCCCGGGCGGGCCCGCGGGCGTACCGCCGTCGGCACCACCGCCACGGGACGCGGTCGGCACTTCTTCGGATGACTGTGTGGTCATCGCGGGTCCTTTCGGTTCTGAGGTCTTACGCATGTACGTGAGCGGAGGTCTTGAGCGTCGAGGCGGTCAGCTCGTCGGGATCGATGTTCGGCCGCCGGAGTTCATCGACGATCCGTCCCGCCGCGAGGACGACGACCCGGTCGCACAGACGAGTCAGCTCGGCGTGGTCGGTGGAGACGACGAGCACCGCAGCTCCGGCCGATGCGGCGTCATCGATGAGCGCATGGATGTCGGCTTGCGCGCCGACATCGACACCCTGTGTCGGTTCGTCGAGCAGGAGAACCCGGGGATGGCGGCGAAGCCAACGCGCGAGCATCACCTTCTGCTGGTTGCCACCGCTGAGGGTGCCGAGCTGACGTTCGGTGTCGCCGGCCGGGCGTACCCCGAGCCGGTCGAGCCACGTTGCCACATCGGACTTTTCGCGCTTCAGGCGAAGAAATCCCGCCGTGGCGTGGGCCCAGGGGTCAGCCACGGAAACGTTCTCCCGGAGCGACGCCGTCGCGAACGCGGCGTTCGCCAACCGTTCCGCCGGCACACATCCCATCCCGGCCGCCATCGAGACGTCCGGCCGGTCGGCGCGCACGATCACACCGTCGACTGTCACGGTGCCGACCCGGCCGATCCCGCCGAACAGTGCCGGAACGACCGATTCGCGTCCGGAACCGGTGATTCCGGCGATCCCGACGACCTCACCCGCCCCGACAGAGAGATCGAACCCGGTGAGATTCCCGCACGACATCTGCGTCACATCGAGCATTGCCGACCGCTCGACACCGCCGGCAGGCGGCGCGGTCGGCGGTCTGACCGGCGCCGCGGATGGGGTTGCGGGCGTTCGGCTCCCGATCATGAGCGCAACCAGCGCGTCCTCGTCGAGGCCCGTCAGCGGACGCGTGGTCACCACGTTGCCGTCCCGAAGGACGGTGACCGTGTCACAGAGGTCGAAGACCTCCGGCAAGTGATGGGAGACGAACAGCACCGCCACGCCGGAGTCGCGGATTCTGCGCACCAGGTCGAACAGCCGAATGGCCTCTGCTGCCGGGAGATTGGCGGTGGGCTCGTCGAGCACCAGCACCTTGGCCGAACCGCTGCCGCCCTGGACCGCGCGCGCCATCGCGAGCATCGTCCGCTCACTCATACTCAGGTCGGACGCGCGCTTCCTGAGGTCGAGGTCGATGCCCAGCTCGTCCAACGCTGATCGTGCGTGCCGACGCTCAGCGCGAAAATCGATGGTGCCCACACGCGTTCGCCGGTAGCCGTGACCGAGGGCCATGTTGTCGACCACGTCCAGGGAGCCGACGAGACCCAGTTCCTGATGGACGAACCGAAGGCCGGCGGTCTCACCGCTGCCGGGCACACCGAGGTGCAGCTCATTCCCGCCGACGAGGATCGTTGCACCCGGATCCGGCTCGTGGTAACCCGCGAGAACCTTGATCAGAGTCGACTTGCCACACCCGTTCTGACCGACCAGCGCGCGTATCTCGCCGGGCCGAGGGAGAGCGAGACGTCGGCCAGCGCCCGCTGGCCACCGAAAGATTTGGAGAGGTTCGCAACCTCAAGCGCCTCGACCATCAGCACCTCACGTGATCATAGTTACTTTATCCCGACCGGTGTTATCTGGATCATAGTGAACTATGTACATAGATCTGTCCAGCAGTCTGCGAAACTTTAAAAAGCTGGGGCGCAGCGGCCCTCGAGACGCTAGAGTCCAGCGGGGTCGTCAGACCCTTCGCTGAGGCGTGAATCTTAGTGATCGGCGCGTCAAGAAACGCGGGGAGGCCGTGCGCGGTGGTGTCGACGCACGAAAAGTGCCCGGCCACATGGTGACCGGGCATGACAAAGGCGCCCGGCCACTTTCGTGACCGGGCGCCTTCGACTCAGAGAGTCAGTGAGTCAGAACGAGATCACTTGGTGATCTTGGTGACTCGACCCGCACCGACGGTGCGGCCACCCTCGCGGATGGCGAAACGCAGGCCCTCGTCCATGGCGACCGGCTGGATGAGCTTGACGCTCATCTCGGTGTTGTCGCCCGGCATGACCATCTCGGTGCCCTCGGGGAGGGTCACGACGCCGGTCACGTCCGTGGTACGGAAGTAGAACTGCGGACGGTAGTTGTTGAAGAACGGGGTGTGACGGCCGCCCTCGTCCTTGGACAGGATGTACGCCTGGCCCTCGAACTCGGTGTGCGGGGTCGTGGTGCCCGGCTTCACGATGACCTGACCGCGCTCGACGTCCTCACGCTTGAGGCCGCGGAGCAGCAGACCGGCGTTGTCGCCTGCCTGTGCCGAATCGAGGAGCTTGTGGAACATCTCGATACCGGTGACGGTGGTCTTGGTGCTCTTCTCGCGGATGCCGACGATCTCGACTTCCTCGTTCACGTTGACCTCGCCGCGCTCCACACGACCGGTGACCACGGTGCCGCGGCCGGTGATGGTGAAGACGTCCTCGACGGGCATGAGGAACGGCTTCTCGGTCTCGCGGACCGGGTCCGGGATCGACTCGTCGACGGCAGCCATGAGCTCTTCGACCGACTTGGTCCACTCAGGGTCACCCTCGAGGGCCTTGAGAGCCGAGACCTTGACGACCGGGGCTTCCTCGTCGAACTCCTGGGCGGCCAGCAGTTCGCGGACCTCCATCTCGACGAGCTCGATGATCTCGTCGTCGTCGACCATGTCGGCCTTGTTCAGGGCGACCAGGATGTAGGGCACACCGACCTGGCGGGCCAGCAGCACGTGCTCGCGGGTCTGCGGCATCGGGCCGTCGGTGGCGGCGACCACGAGGATCGCGCCGTCCATCTGGGCAGCGCCGGTGATCATGTTCTTGATGTAGTCGGCGTGACCGGGGGCGTCGACGTGGGCGTAGTGACGCTTATCGGTCTCGTACTCGACGTGCGAGATGTTGATCGTGATACCGCGAGCTTTTTCCTCGGGAGCCTTGTCGATCTGATCGAACGCGAAGCTCTTGTTGAGTTCCGGGTACTTGTCGTGCAGCACCTTGGTGATGGCCGCGGTCAGCGTGGTCTTGCCGTGGTCGACGTGACCGATGGTGCCGATGTTCACGTGCGGCTTGGTCCGCTCGAACTTCGCCTTCGCCACTTGATTGTCCTCCTGGACTTGTTGCTCTACTGGGCGGATCCCAGCAGGGGTTTTCTTCTTACGTTGGTGCGCAGAACTGGTCGGCGCATGTCGCTAGGACCGGGTTTACTCGCCGGTGGCCTTCGCGATGATTTCCTTCGACACGTTCGCGGGAACCTCCGCGTACGAATCGAACACCATGGAGTAGTTCGCCCGGCCCTGGGTCTTCGACCGGAGGTCTCCGATGTAGCCGAACATCTCCGACAGCGGCACCTGTGCCTTCACGACACGCGCACCACTGCGCTCCTCCATGGCCTGGATCTGGCCACGGCGGGAGTTCAGGTCGCCGATCACGTCACCCATGTAGTCCTCGGGAGTCGTGACCTCGACGGCCATCAGGGGCTCGAGGATGACCGGACCGGCCATCCGCGCAGCTTCCTTCAGGGCCTGCGAGCCGGCGATCTTGAACGCCATCTCCGAGGAGTCGACGTCGTGGTACTGACCGTCGAGCAGGGTGACCTTCAGGTTCACCAGCGGGTATCCGGCGAGGACACCGTACTGCATGGCGTCCTGGGCACCGGCGTCCACCGACGGGATGTACTCGCGCGGGACGCGTCCACCGGTGACCGCATTGGCGAACTCGTAGGTCGCACCGTCCTCGGCGTCCACCAGGGGCTCGAGCTTGATGATGACCTTCGCGAACTGGCCCGATCCACCGGTCTGCTTCTTGTGGGTGAACTCGTGCTTCTCGACCGTCTTGCGGATGGTCTCGCGGTAGGCCACCTGCGGCTTGCCGACGTTGGCCTCGACCTTGAACTCGCGCTTCATCCGGTCGACGAGGATGTCGAGGTGGAGCTCGCCCATACCGCCGATGACGGTCTGGCCGGTCTCCTCGTCGAGCTGGACCGAGAAGGTCGGGTCCTCTTCGGCGAGCTTCTGGATCGCGGTGCCCAGCTTCTCCTGGTCGGACTTGGTCTTCGGCTCGATCGAGACGTTGATGACCGGGTCCGGGAAGCTCATGGACTCGAGCACGATCGGCGACGCCGAATCGCACAGGGTGTCACCGGTGGTGGTGTCCTTGAGACCGATCATCGCGTAGATGTGGCCCGCGGTGGCGTCCTCGACCGGGTTCTCCTTGTTGGCATGCATCTGGAAGAGCTTGCCGACGCGCTCCTTCTTGCCCTTGGTGGCGTTGAGCACCTGGGTGCCGGCGTTGATCTTGCCGGAGTACACGCGCACGAAGGTGAGCTTGCCGAAGAACGGGTGAGCCGCGATCTTGAACGCGAGAGCCGAGAACGGCTCGTCCGCGGACGGCTTGCGCGAGAGGATCTCCTCCTCGTCGCCCACGGCGTGACCCTCGACCGACGGCACGTCCAGCGGGGACGGCAGGTAGTCGATGATCGCGTCGAGCATGGGCTGCACGCCCTTGTTCTTGAACGCCGAGCCACAGATCACCGGGTAGAACTCACGGGCGATCGTGAGCTTGCGGATCGCGCCCTTGATCTCCTCGGTGGTCAGCTCTTCGCCGCCGAAGTACTTCTCGAGCAGGGCCTCGTCGGTCTCGGCGACCGTCTCGAGGAGCTTCTCGCGGTACTCCGCAGCCTGATCGACCAGGTCGGCGGGGATCTCCTCGAAGGTCGGCGCAGCGCCGATCTCGACGGTTCCGCGCCAGGTGATCGCCTTCTGCTCGATGAGGTCGACGACGCCGTCGAAGTTGTCCTCGGCGCCGATCGGCAGCTGCAGGACCAGCGGCTTGGCGCCGAGGCGCTCCTCGATGGTGCGCACGGTGTAGAAGAAGTCCGCACCGAGCTTGTCCATCTTGTTGACGAAGCAGATACGCGGGACGTCGTACTTCTCCGCCTGACGCCAGACCTGCTCGGACTGCGGCTCGACGCCTTCCTTGCCGTCGAACACGGCGACCGCGCCGTCGAGCACGCGGAGGCTGCGCTCCACCTCGACGGTGAAGTCGACGTGGCCGGGGGTGTCGATGATGTTGATCTGGTTCTTGTTCCAGAAACACGTCACCGCCGCGGAGGTGATGGTGATCCCCCGCTCCTTCTCCTGCTCCATCCAGTCGGTGGTCGAGGCACCGTCGTGGGTTTCACCGATCTTGTAGTTCACACCGGTGTAGAAGAGGATTCGCTCGGTGGCGGTGGTCTTGCCGGCATCGATGTGGGCCATGATGCCGATGTTGCGAACCTTGTTCAGGTCGCTGAGCACTTCCTGTGCCACTTAATCGCCTCGCATTTTCGCTAGAGGTGTTGGGTCTGAGGTGGAACCGTCCGCGGCGTCGTGTTCCCCGACGCCGCGGACGGTTGGTGTCACCAGCGGTAGTGCGCGAACGCCCGGTTGGCCTCGGCCATCTTGTGGGTGTCCTCGCGGCGCTTCACCGAAGCACCGAGACCGTTGGACGCGTCCAGCAACTCGTTGGCGAGACGCTCGACCATGGTCTTCTCACGACGCTGACGGCTGAAGCTGACGAGCCAGCGGAGCGCGAGGGTGTTGGCGCGGTTCGGCTTGACCTCGATCGGCACCTGGTAGGTGGCACCACCGACGCGGCGGCTCTTCACCTCGAGGGTGGGCTTCACGTTGTCGAGAGCGCGCTTGAGGGTGACGACCGGATCGGTGCCGGTCTTGTCGCGAGCCTGCTCGAGGGCGCCGTAGACGATGCGCTCGGCGGTCGACTTCTTGCCGTCCAGCAGGATCTTGTTGACCAGCTGGGTGACCAGCGGCGAACCGTAGACGGGATCGTTGATGAGGGGGCGCTTGGGAGCGGGTCCTTTACGTGGCATGACTTATCAGTTCCCCTTCTTGGCGCCGTAGCGGCTGCGAGCCTGCTTGCGGTCCTTGACGCCCTGGGTGTCGAGCGAGCCGCGGATGATCTTGTAGCGCACACCCGGGAGGTCCTTCACACGACCGCCGCGGACGAGCACCATCGAGTGCTCCTGCAGGTTGTGGCCTTCGCCGGGGATGTAGGCGGTGACCTCGACCGAGCTGGTCAGGCGCACACGGGCGACCTTGCGCAGCGCCGAGTTCGGCTTCTTGGGGGTGGTGGTGTAGACGCGGGTGCACACGCCACGACGCTGCGGGCTTCCCTTGAGGGCCGCGGTCTTGGTCTTGGCAGCCTTGTCGTGACGGCCCTTGCGGACCAGCTGATTGATGGTTGGCACTAGGTGTTCGTTCCTCTTTGTCATCGGTTGTGGTTGGTGCTCCGGGCAAGCACGAAGTGGCTCGCAGGCCTGTTTTCGCGGCTTCCACAACTCGCCCCACCAGCACGTATGTGCTGGTCAGTACATTTTCGCTACCCCGAGGTCGGGCGTGTCATACACTCGACAGCGGATTCGCCTGTCAGCCCCTCTGCCGGCCGTACCCCGAGATGCTCGGCGGCTCGAGAGCCGTAGGGCAGGCATGCGGACTGGCCCAGCATGGGCCGGGCACCGACGATCCACTCTACCGATCGGGTTTACACAGGTCAAAAAACGGATCCTGCACGCAACCGGCAGGTGAACGGGTCGTGCGCGATCGGCTCCGGGCCACGCTCGTGCTCGGCGTGACCCTCCCACTTCTACACCGTCAAACCGCATGCGTCGAGGGCGCGAGTCGCCGGTGCGACCAATCCGTCATCCGCGCTGCACGGGTCGCCTGAGCTGCTCGATCACGGGTGCGGACGGGCTCTCGGGGTCGCACGGTCGACGCGTCGGCGAGGACTGACCGCCGAACCACCGGTCGACGATCGTCGCCTGCCGTTCCACCTCGCCCCGGCGCGGCATGTGGTGGTTCTCACCGGCATCGCGCACGCCGTACACGTCCTCGCCCAGTTCGTACCGGGCCTGGTCGGCCAGCGCATCGGCGAGGAACCCGGCAGGGGAACGGGCAGCGGCGATCTGCCAGGCGTGGACCAGTTCGTGGACGAGCAGCTGACCCGGCACCGGATATGCCCTGGTCCCCGGCCCCAGGGTCGCGTCGAGGTGCGGCCCGAGGTTGCAGAGGATGCGTCCGTCGACCGCGGGCACCGTGAAGGCGCGCCCGCCACGACCGGCGAGATCGGTGAGGACGACGTCATCGAGCCACGCCGCGTCCCCGAAGACCGCCACGGCCACGCTTCGCTCGGCCGGGGTCAACCCGCGATGACGCACGCGACGGCAGATGACGCTCGACGTGACGAGGCCCGCGCCCAGCACGACGACGAACCCGAGCGGGCCGAGCCAGATCGTCACCGGCACCAGGTGCACCGCGAGGAGCACACCCGCCGTGGCCGCCGGGGCGTCGCCGAGTCGTCCCGCCCCGAGCCGGCGGGCGACGGAGAGCACCGTGCCGAGCAGGCGCCCATAGGCCCGGGCGGCCGCGATGACCGGACGGCGCAGGCGCGTCGCGGACGCCGGGCGGGGCATCATTCCGGCGTCTGCGGCAGTTTCACCTTCGTCGCACCGGGTTTCGCCGGATTCGACGGCGGCGGGACCACCGGTCCGATGTCGCCATCGGGAGCCTCGTCGAGGTCGACGATGACCGGCGCGTGGTCACTCGGCTTGCTGCCCTTGCGTGCTTTCCGGTCGATCCAGGCGGCCGCGACGCGATCGGCAGCGGACGCTCCGGCGAGGATCAGGTCGATGCGCATCCCGAGGTCTTTGTGGAACATGCCGGCGCGGTAGTCCCAGTAGCTGAACACACGCTCGCCCGGCCACCGGTCCCGGACGACGTCGCGCAGGCCCATCGATTCGAAGGTGGCCAGCGCGGCCCGTTCCGCCGGAGTGACGTGGGTGTGCCCCACATACGCGGCGGGGTCGAACAGGTCGGCGTCGGCCGGCGCGATGTTCATGTCGCCGCACAGGAGTGTCGTGGTCGGGTCCTCCACGGCACGGGCCAGCGCCGCGAGCCACTCGAGTTTGTAGGTGTAGTGGTCCGAGTCCGGGGTCCGGCCGTTGGGCACGTACAGCGAGTGGATGCGGAGTCCGCCGCACACCGCCGACACCGCCCGTGCCTCCAGGGTCGACGGGTCGGGGTATCCGGGCATGCCGTCGAATCCGATCCGGACGTCGTCGAGTCCGACCCGCGACAACAGCGCCACCCCGTTCCACTGCCCCTGTCCGGCGTGCGCGACCTCGTATCCGCGGTCGGCGAGATCGGTGCCGAGTGACTCCTCGAACGCGGCGTCGGAGAGTTTGGTCTCCTGCAGGCACACCACGTCGGGTCGGCGCTCGTCGAGCCAGGGCAACAGGCGCGGGATGCGCTGCTTCACGGAGTTCACGTTCCAGGTCGCCACGCGCATGCGACCACGGTAGTACCCCGCCATCAGGGCCCGGCCACCGCCGATCGCGGACCCGGCCTTTCGTTGCACGGTGACATGTGTCACGTTGGTGGGTATCGACACGTTGCACCGCACCTCCGATTCGTCGCCCCGACGGCCCGTCATCGAGTCGTCGTGGCGTCGTTCGGAGCTGTCCGGGGTCCGCCCCGAGGACCGGACGCCGACGCAGGTCCAGGACATCGCTGCCGCCGACCCGCTGCTCGACGCCGCCCGCCCGGTCCTCGATGACGCCGCCGCCCGACTCGCCGACACCGATGTCTCGCTGCTGCTCGTCGACCACGAGTGCCGGATGGTGACGCGGGTGGCGTTCGGCACGACCGTGGAGCGCCGTCTCGACGCGATCGGCGCCTCGCCGGGCGTGCCGTTCGGCGAGGACGTCGTCGGGACGACGGCCCTCGGTACCCCGGCGGAGACCCGGGGCGGGATCGTCGTGAACAGCTCCGAGCACTACCTGGACCAGTTCAAGTCGATCAGTTGCTTCGGACAGCCGATCATCCATCCCGCGACCCGCAGGCTGGCCGGGATCATCTGCATGTCCGAGATCGCCGATCGCATCAACCCCTTGGCGATCCCGGTCGTCAACGGGATCGTCGCCGACATCGCCGACCGCCTGCTGGACCGGTCGCGAGCGCACCAGCGACGCGTCCTCGACGCGTTCCAGCGCGCCGCACCGCGTCGCGACCTCGCCGTCGCGGCCATCGGCGACGACCTCCAGCTCACGAATGCCCTTGCTGCCGAACTGCTCTCCCCCACCGACATCGGCGCGATGCGGATCGTCGCGACCGATCCCGCACTGCGCGCGACGGTACTGCCGCTGACCCTGGTGTCGGGCGCCGAGGTCGAGGTCGCCGTCGAACCCGTGCCGGGCGCCTGCGGCGCGGCCCTGTTCCGCTTCCGGCCGGTCAGCGAGCCGCCGCCGAGGCGGTCCGCGCCACCGACCGCCCCGTCCCGCACCAGCGTCGCGATCACCGGCGAACCGGGGACCGGACGCAGCACCCACGCCGCTGCGCTCGCCGCCGAGACCGACTCGCCACCGGTGATCGTCGATGTCGCCGACGAGATCATCAGCGGTCGTCGCCCCGACATCCCCGCGTTCGTCGGACGCGCCCGGTCGATGAGCACGACCCTGGTGATCGACGGCGTCGATCTCCTCGACGCGCAGTCGGTCGCCCTACTCGGGCGCGTGGCGGTGTCGAGCTCGCCGGAGTCGCCGCTGATCGTCGTCGGCGGGCCGCGCGACCAGGCGAGTCCGGGAGTCGCCGCACTCCTCGCCCGGTGCGCCACACGGGTCGATCTCGCTCCTCTACGTCATCGGACCTCGGAGCTGGCGTCGATCGCGAGCAGCGCACTGACAGACATCGACCCGGAGCTCACGCTGTCCGGACTGGCGACGGACGCCTTGCTGTGCGACGACTGGCCCGGGAACCTCACCGAGCTCAACTCGGTACTCCGGCAGGCCGCTCTGACGTGCCGAGCGCGCGCCGCGCGGGTCGTCGAACCCGCCGACCTGCCACCCGCCTATCGGACGACCAGCCGGGCCGCGCACCTGTCCGGCCGGGAACAGGCCGAGCGCACCGCGATCGTCGAGGCGCTGGACCGCGCCGGCGGCAACAAGGTGCATGCCGCAAGGGATCTCGGCATCAGCCGGACGACGCTGTACTCGCGGATGCGCGCACTGGACATCTGAGCGCGCGGCTACTCCGGCACCGCGGTGCGGGGCACCGGGTCCCGCAGCATCTGCCGTGCGAGCGCCGCGATGAGGTCGGTCCGGGTCACGATGCCGACCAGGGTGTGCCCCTCCAACACCGGGACCGCGTCGCATCCGCTCTCGGCGAGCAGCGGCAACAGCGCCCCGACCGGCGTGCCCGGGGTCGCGACGGCCGGTTCCGCCGACATCACGTCCGCGGCGCACAACTCGACGTCGTTCGAGCGCATCAACCGCCGCACGAGATGGATCTGGAACACCACACCGACGAACATGCCGTCGTCCGACGTCACCGGCAGCGAGGTGAAGCCGTACTCGTCGAAGAGGACGGCGACGTCTCGCAGCGGCGTCTCGGGGTTCACGGTCACCAGGTCTCGGGACATCACGTCCGTCGCGGCGAGCGGGCCCGCGCGGTGACCGGCAGCCTGCAGTTCGGCGGCCCCGATCAGTCGCGCGAGGTCGGCGACACCGAGGTTGAGCGACTGCTCGTACCGGTCGAGGATGCCGGTCAGTTCGTCCTCGTCCAGACCCAGCCGCGCCGCCGGCGGGGGCGCCGCGTCGAACCGGCGATACGGATAACGCCGTCCGGTCAACCGGGCGTACCCGGCGGCGAGGACCACCAGCAGGAGCGTGCCCACGAGGACGGGTGCGAGGACGAACCGGAACCCCAGCGACTGGATCGTCTCCGGACTGAGCGCGGCTGTCATCGCCACCGCGCCGGCAGGCGGATGGACCGCGTGGCACCCGATCATCAAGGCCACGGACAGACCGACCGCGAGCGCCGCCCGAAGCGCGGGCTGGCCGATGGTGAGGGTGGTCGCCACCCCCACGACCGCCGACACCGCGTTGCCGACGGTCGCGGGCCACGGCTGCGCCAACGGACTGTTCGGCGCGGCGAAGACGAGCACGGCGGTCGCCCCGAACGGCGCGATCAGGAAGAGTCCGAGCCGCAGGTCGACCCCCGACGCGGCGAGCACCAGACCGACGAGTCCGAGCGCCACCCCGGCCCCTGCTCCCGCCCGGAGGGCCTCACGGATCGAGATACCCCCGGTCACCGGGCCGAGGCCACGCAGGGCGGCGCCGACCCTGCCCGCTGGGCGCACGTTCACTCTGCTCCTCCGAAGGTCCCTGACTTGTCCGGCGTCTCACGGTAGCCACGCGGTGACGGCCGGTCGCCGCGACCCCTGTACAGCCCAGGTGTTCAGTTTCTGGACACGGCGACACGTCGGAACGGTGAGAGAAATAAGTCAGGTCGAATATGACCGAGATCACTCCACCGACCACATCACCGCCGGCACCACGCCGACCAGGAGGCCACATGACCGCCGTCGTTCCCGACACCGCCCTGCATGAGCGCGTTCGCGATTTCATCTCCGCCGACCGTCCGATGCTGATCGGCGGCGAGTGGGTGTGGTCGGCCTCGGGCCGCACCTTCGAGACCATCGATCCCGCGACGGCGCGTCCGCTCACCTCGGTCGCGCACGGCGACGCGGCCGACATCGACCGCGCGGTCCGCGCCGCGCGCCAGGCCTTCGACGACGGCCCGTGGACCCGGATGAAGCCGAATGAACGCGAACGCCTGCTCTGGCGGGTCGGCGACATCCTCACCGAACGCGCCGAGGAGTTCGGCCAGCTGGAGGCGCTCGACAACGGCAAGGCGGCCACCATCGCCGCCGCGGTCGACACCAACTGGTCGGCCGACATCTTCCGCTACAACGCGGGCCTCGCCACCAAGATCACCGGGTCGACGGTCGACGTCTCGATGCCGTTCGTGCCCGGCGGCGAGTTCCACGCGTACACCCTGCGCGAGCCGGTCGGAGTCTGCGGCCTGATCGTGCCGTGGAACTTCCCGCTCCTGATGGCCGCGTTCAAGCTGGCCCCCGCATTGGCGGCCGGCAACACCGTCATCCTCAAGCCGGCCGAACAGACCCCGCTGACGGCCCTGCTCCTCGGCGAGGTGTTCCAAGAGGCCGGCTTCCCACCGGGCGTGGTCAACATCGTCACCGGTTACGGCGAGGCCGGCGCGGCGCTCGCCGCGCACGACGACGTCGACAAGATCGCGTTCACCGGCTCGACGGAGGTCGGCAAGAAGATCGTCGACGCCGCGAAGGGCAACCTCAAGAAGGTGTCGCTGGAACTCGGCGGCAAGAGCCCCAACATCGTTTTCGCCGACGCCGACTTCGAGAAGGCGGTCGCCGGGTCGGTCGCGGCCTGGATGTTCAACCACGGACAGTGCTGTGTCGCCGGAACACGTCTCTTCGTCGAGCGGCCGATCTTCGACGACTTCACCGCGGCCGTCGCCGAGGCGGCCTCGCAGGCCAAGATCGGACCCGGCCTCGACCCGTCGACCGAACTCGGACCGCTGGTCAGCCAAGAGCAGTTCGATCGCGTCTCGGGATACCTGGCGGCGGGCCTCGCCGACGGCGCACGGGCACTGACGGGTGGAAAGCGTTGGGGCGACGAGGGATTCTTCATCGAACCGACCGTCTTCGTCGACGTCGACCCGAGTTTCTCGATCGTGCAGGAGGAGATCTTCGGTCCCGTCGTCGCCGCCATGCCCTTCGATGCCGACACCGGGGTCGCGGCCGCGGCCAACGACTCCATCTACGGTCTCGCAGCAGGCATCTGGACCACGGATCTGTCCAAGGCGCACCGGACAGCTCGACAGATCAAGGCCGGTTCGGTCTGGGTGAACCAGTACAACGGCTTCGACACCGCCATGCCGTTCGGCGGTTACAAGCAGTCGGGATGGGGGCGCGAACTCGGCTCGTCGGCCATCGAGCTCTACACCCAGACCAAGGCCGTCAACATCTCGCTCTGACCCCCATCCGCCCTCGAGTACACCCAAGGAGCACGATTTCATGTCTCTCACCACCAAGGCAGCCGTCCTCACCGGACCCGGAAAGCCGTTCGAGATCGTCGAACTCGACCTCGACGAGCCCCGCGAAGGCGAGGTGCTGATCAAGTACACCGCGGCCGGCCTGTGCCACTCCGACCTTCACCTGACCGACGGCGACCTCCCGCCCCGCTATCCGATCGTGGGCGGCCACGAGGGTTCGGGGATCATCGAGGCGGTCGGCCCGGGCGTCACCAAGGTCGAGCCCGGCGACCACGTGGTCTGCAGCTTCATCCCCAACTGCGGCACCTGCCGCTACTGCTCCACCGGCCGGCAGAACCTCTGCGACATGGGCGCCACCATCCTCGAGGGATCGATGCCCGATGGCACATTCCGATTCCACGGTGGCGGTGACGATTTCGGAGCCATGTGCATGCTCGGCACCTTCGCCGAACGCGCGACGATCTCGCAGCACTCGGTCGTCAAGGTCGACGAGTGGTTGCCGCTCGACAAGGCAGTGCTCGTAGGTTGCGGCGTGCCCTCGGGCTGGGGCACCTCGGTGTACGCGGGCGGCGTGCGTGCCGGCGACACCGTGGTGATCTACGGCATCGGCGGCCTGGGCATCAACGCGGTGCAGGGCGCGGTGTCGGCCGGGGCCAAATACGTCGTGGTCGTCGACCCGGTCGCGCTCAAGCGCGACACGGCGCTCAAATTCGGTGCAACACATGCCTTCGCCGACGCCGCCGAGGCCGCGGAGAAGGTCAACGAACTGACCTGGGGGCAGGGTGCCGACCAGGCCCTCATCCTCGTCGGCACGGTCGACGCGGAGGTCGTGGCCAACGCGACCGCCGTCGTGGGCAAGGGCGGGACGGTCGTCATCACCGGTCTTGCCGATCCGACGAAGCTGACCGTGCAGGTCTCCGGAACCGATCTGACCCTGAACCAGAAAACCATCAAGGGCAGTCTGTTCGGCTCGGCCAATCCGCAGTACGACATCGTCAAACTGCTGCGCCTGTACGACGCGGGGCAGCTCAAGCTCGACGAACTGGTCACGCAGACCTACACCCTCGACCAGGTCAACGAGGGCTACCAGGATCTGCGGGACGGCAAGAACATCCGCGGGGTCATCATCCACGCGGAGTGAATACCCGGTCGGTTCGCCCGAGGTGCCGTCTCCCTCGGGCGAACCGGCCACCCACGTCGCCGGGCGGACTTCCCGGTCCGCGCCCGCACGAGGTGCTTGAATCACACATGTGACCGTGACCTGGTGGATACGTCTGCTCCGCATCGCCTTTGCCGCCCTGGGCGTCACCGCGCTCGTGTATCAGGCGGTGCTGCGCTACGGCGACGCCGGCTTCACGCTCGCGAACTTCTTCAGCTACTTCACGGTGCTGAGCAATATCTTCGCCGCGCTCATCCTGCTCGTCGGCGGACTGCTGGCCCCGGCAAGCCCGGCCTGGGAGTGGTGCCGCGGGGCGGCGACCACCTGCATGGTCATCACCGGGATCGTCTATGCGCTTCTGCTGCAGGGCATCGACGTCGATGTCACCTACGCCTGGGTGAACGACGTGCTGCATCGCGTCATCCCGCTGGTGATGCTCCTGGACTGGATCGTGGTGCGCGCCCGGCGACTCCCCGAGCGGGCGTGGCTGTCCTGGCTGACGATCCCGCTCGTGTACGGCGTCTACACCTTGATCCGCGGGCCGTTCGCGGACTGGTATCCCTACCCGTTCATCGATCCGCGCGGGCAGGGTTATCTGTCGATGACGATCTCGCTCATGGTCGTGTTCGTCGGCATGGCCTTCATGTCGTTCGGCGTCTACTGGGTCGGCACCCGCGGTCGGCGACCCGATGCGCCGGAACCCGGACACCCCGCCGCCGAACGCGGTTAGTCCGCGTCCGGCGGGTCCGCGGGCGCGCTCCCGAACGCCGCGACGAGCTGCGCCGACCAGGTGTCGACGACCAGCGCACGCCGGGCGGAGTCATCGGACAGCGTGTCCGCCAGGCCGAGTCCGCGCGCCATGTCCAGAGTCGCCTGCACCAGCCGGTAACCGGTCTCGTCGTCCGGGGCCACCCCCATCGCGGCCATCGTCCGCTGATGGGCCGCGCGGGCGAACTTCGCTTCGAGTGGCAGGATGAGCCGCCGCAGCGCCGGGTCGGACGCGGCGGCGGCCCAGACCTGGAGTGCTGCCTTGAATTCGGTGCCGGTGTAGACGTCGACGGCCCGCTGAACGGCGCGGATGACCCGGTCCGGGGTCACTTCGTCGGCCGCCTCCGGCGATGCGTGCGGATCCCCGACGGCAGCGCGGGTCATGTCCTCGAAGACCTGCTCGAGTGCCGCGGTGATGAGGGCTTCGCGCGTCGGGAAGTGATGTTGCGCCGCACCGCGGGACACGCCGGCACGTTCGGCGACCGCGGCCACGGTCGCGGCGGCCCAGCCGTCCGCGGCCAGCGCGTCGACCGTGGACCGCAACAGGCGCTCGCGGGTCAACCGCGAGCGTTCCTGTTGCGGGGAGCGGGTGTTCGCCGACGACGTGGTCACCGCGAGCCTCAGTAGGACTTCGGCAGCCCGAGGCTGGTCTGCGCGACGAAGTTGAGGATCATCTCCCGGCTCACCGGGGCGATGCGGGCGATCCGGGCGAGGCTCAGCATCGGCGCCAGTCCGTACTCGGTGGTCAGACCGTTGCCGCCCAGGGAGTGCACGGCCTGGTCGACGACCTTCACACAGGCCTCCGCGGCCGCGTACTTCGCCATGTTGGCCGGCTCGGCGGCGCCCCAGTCGTCGCCGGCGTCGTAGAGGGTCGCGGCCTTCTGCATCATCAGCTTGGCCATCTCGAGCTCGACCTTGCCCTGGGCGAGCGGGTGCGCGATCGCCTGGTGCGCACCGATCGGCGTCTTCCACACCGTGCGCTCCTTCACGTACGACACCGCCTTGTCGAGCGCGAACCGGCCCATCCCGACGGCCGACGCCGCGGCCATGATGCGTTCCGGATTGAGCCCGGCGAACAGTTGACTAAGGGCAGCGTCCTCGGAGCCGACGAGCGCGTCGGCGGGCAATCGCACATCGTCGAGGAAGAGCTGGAACTGCTTCTCGGGGTTCTGCAGTTCCATGTCGATCATGGTGTACGAGAAGTTCTCGGAGTCGGTGGGGACGATGAAGAGCGCGGGCTTGAGGTTGCCGGTCTTCGCGTCTTCGGTGCGGGCGACGATCAGCACGGCCTGCGCCTGGTCGACGCCGGAGATGTAGACCTTCTGGCCGGTGAGCAACCAGTCCGAGCCGTCCCGACGGGCCGTGGTGGTGATCTGGTGGGAATTGGAGCCGGCATCGGGTTCGGTGATGCCGAAGGCCATCGTGATCGAACCGTCAGCGAGTCCCGGCAGCCAGCGCTGCTTCTGCTCGTCGGTGCCGAACCGGGCGATCACGTTGCCGCAGATGGCCGGTGAGACGACGAGCATCAGCAGTCCGGTGCCCGACGCGGCGATCTCCTCCATCACGATGGCGAGCTCGTACATACCGGCACCGCCGCCGCCGTACTCCTCGGGGAGATTGACCCCGATGAAGCCGAGCTTGCCCGCCTCGGCCCACAACTCGTCGGTCTTGCGGCCGGTGCGCGCGCACTCACGGAAGTACTCCTGTCCGTATTTCGCCGCGAGTCCGGCGACCGCCGCGCGTAGCTCGGCGCGTTCGGTGGTCTCCACGAACGGATTGGTGTCCACGGTCATGTCGATGCTCCCTGTCTCGGTCTTCGATGTGGTTCGGCGGCAGACGGTTTCGGCGCCGGTCAGGCCTGGTAGCCGAGCCGTTTGGCGGCCAGTCCGTTGAGGATCTCGGTGGTGCCGCCACCGATTCCGATGATGCGCATGTCGCGGTATTGCCGTTCGACCTCGGTGCCGGTCATGTAACCGAGACCGCCGTGCAGCTGAACGGCTTTGTTGGCCACCCACTCCCCCGCCTCGACCGCGGTGTTCTTGGCGAAGCACACCTCTGCGATGAGGTCGTCGGTGGAGCTGACCTTCCGTTCGACGACGGCCCGCGTGTAGGTGCGGGCGATGTCGATGCGGCGTGCCATCTCGATCAGCGTGTCCTGCACCGACTGCCGCGCGATGATCGGTTTGCCGAAGGTCTCACGGTCGCGCGCCCACTGCAGGGTGAGGTCGAGGCAGCGTTGCGCACTGGCGTACGCCTGCACCGCCAGACCGGACCGTTCGGTGACGAAAGCGGTTGCTATCTGCGCGAATCCGGAGTTCTCCGGTCCGACCAGGTTGGTGACCGGCACCCGCGCATCGACGAAGGACAGTTCCGCGGTGTCGGAACTGCGCCACCCCATCTTGTCCAGCTTCCGCGTGACCTCGAAGCCGGGTGTGCCCTTCTCGACGACGAGCAGTGAGACGCCCGCGGCTCCCGGTCCTCCGGTGCGGACGGCGACGACGACGAAGTCGGCGCGGACCGCGGAGGTGATGTAGGTCTTGGAACCGTTGACGACGTAGTGGTCCCCGTCGCGCTCGGCCTTCGTCGTCAGGTGGCCGACGTCGCTTCCGCCGCCGGGTTCGGTGATCGCCAGGCTCCCGATCTTCTCGCCCGCGAGCGTGGGCCGCACCCACCGGTCGATCTGGTCGGGGTCGCCGGCGGCGATCAGGTGCGGCAGGGCGATGCCGTGGGTGAACAGCGACGCGAAGACGCCACCGGCCGCGCCGGCGTAGTGGAGTTCCTCGCCGAGGATCGTGCTGTCGATCAGATCACCGCCGGAGCCACCCACCTCCTCGGGGACCCCGAGCCCGAACAGACCCAGTTTGGCCGCCTCGATGTGCAGTTCACGGGGGATGGCACCCTCGCTCTCCCAGTCGTCCTGGAACGGGAGGATGTGTTTGTCGACGAACCGGCGCACGGTGGAACGCAATTCGAGGCGTTCGGGCGTCTCCCAGATCGGACTGGCGATGGGCATCGTGTTCTCCTGTCGGACTGCGTGCGACTGCGTGCTGCTGCGATCGGACGATTCGGCTGCGTAAGGGGGCGGTGGACGTCAGCGGCGGACGGTGACCACGACGGGCGTCTCAGCTGGCCCGCGGTTCGCGACCCGGCCCGGGCGGACCTGCGAAACACTGTGCGATACCCGACCATTCGACCGCGTCGGGCCCGATGAGCTCGAGTTCGAGGTCGGCGAGTGCTCGTCGCTGGGTCACCAGGAAGCAGAAGTCGAGGGCCGGCCCACACACGCTGTTCGACGCGTCGTCCGGGCCCCAGGTCCAGACCTCGCCCGACGGCGCGGTGAGCGCGTAGTGGAACGGCTCGGCCGGCGGCGTGCGGCCGTTGACGATGTAGGCGAAGTCGCGTGTGCGGACGCCGATGTGGGCAACGCTGCGGATCCGATCGGTCGGCACGACGGGAACACCGAGGGCGTCGGCGACATCGAGGCCGTGCGCCCATGTCTCCATCAGGCGCGCGGTCGCCATCGACGCCGCGGACATCGGTGGCCCGAACCAAGGGATCTTGACGCCGGCCGGTACCTCGCGCAGCGCGTCGGCGAGACGGTCGCGCGCCGCCCGCCACCCGGCCAGGATCTCGTCGGCAGGTGCGGCGGCCCCCGCTTCGGCGGCGTCGTCGACGTAGGTCGCCACGCTGCTCGCCGCCTCGGAGAGCAAGGCGCCGAACCGGTCCGGGTCGGTGGCCGCGATCGCCGCCACCTCGTCGGTCCACGCCAGATGCGCGATCTGGTGCGCGATCGTCCACCCCGTCGCCGGCGTGGGGGTGGCCCAGCCCGCATCGTCGAGACCCGCGACGAGCGTGTCGAGCTGCGCGGATTCGGCTTCGAGGTCGGCGACGACGGCGATCACGGCTGCTTGTCCCTCAGGCATGCGATCACCCTCACACACGGCATCAGAAGAATCAAGCGCGCTTGATTGTTTTTCCCGCAGGGACGACCCGGCGCTTTCACCACCGGTGGTTGAGCCGGCACCGAGCGGAGCGAGGCGCCGAGTCGAAGCCACTCGACAACCCGCGCCCCCACCGCTGGTTTCAGTGTCAGGGTTGTCTAGCCACTTCGGTGGTGGTTGGGTTCTGACCATCAGGCATCTGGCTCTACCGCTGGTTACCGCCCCTGGCTGTATTGGGCTGGT